>CAZXEZ010000001.1:0-44988 GCA_964640255.1 uncultured Methanosarcinales archaeon
TTCAGAATGCAGAAAAGCTAGAGGCACTTGATTCTGCAAAAAAACTCGAATTATTGAGGGGGAAAGTGATTGCGTGCCTGTTCTATGAGCCAAGCACAAGGACAAGAGACAGCTTTAAGACAGCAATAGCAAGAATGGGGGCAAGTACGATAGGATTTGACAGTGCAGACGCAACATCTGGCAAAAAAGGAGAATCACTTCATGATACTATCAAGATGTATGATGGGTATGCAGATTTAGTTGTCATGAGGCATACCAAGGATGGAAGCGCAAAACTAGCTTCAGAAGTTGCAAAAATACCTGTAATCAATGCAGGAGACGGCAAGAACCAGCACCCTACACAGACCCTGCTTGATCTTTACACCATCAAAAAGATACACGGCAGCTTATTCAACCTTAATGTTGCTTTGGTGGGTGACTTAAAATACGGCAGGACAGTCCACTCCCTGGCACAGGCATTGAACATGTTTAATTGCAGGCTGTTCTTAGTGTCACCCCCTTCTTTGAAGATGCCTGACCATATGATTGAGGAGCTAAACAATTACTCTGAGCATGAAAAAATACAAGACATAATAAGCAGGGCAGACATCTTGTACATGACACGGATACAGAGAGAAAGATTTCCAGATGAAAATGAATACCAAAAAATCAAGAATGTATACATGTTAAATGCAGAAATGCTGAAGAATGTAAGGCCAAACATGAAAGTGATGCATCCTTTGCCAAGAGTGAATGAGATCAACAAAGACGTGGACGACACTCCTTATGCACATTATTTTGAGCAGGCGCAGAATGGAGTGATCATAAGAATGGCAGTATTAGGAATGCTATTAGGTGCAAAATGGTAGAAGAAAAAGAGATGATTGTGAGGAAAATCGAGAATGGTATTGCGATAGACCACATCCCAAAGATGTCAAGCTCAAAAATAATCCAGATACTCAAACTCTACAACAGATTTGAGTTCTATACAGGAATAAACTGCAACTCAGGCAAAATCGGAAAAAAAGATTTTATCAAAATAGTCAATGGGGATGTGAGCAATGAGGAGCTCAATAAAATCGCATTAGTGGCGCCAGGAGCGACTGTGATGAGAATAAAAAACTATGAAATAGTTGAAAAAATACCAATAACAATATCAGACGAGATAAAGAATCTGGTAAAATGCCCAAACATAGGATGCATAACAAACCAAGAGCCTTACAAGATAACGCATTTCATCAAATTAAGCGAAAAACCAATGAAAATAAAATGCAAGTTCTGCGAAAGAACATTTAAAGAAGGAGAATTTGAGTTCTTATAAGCCTTTCTGCAGTTTCTCAATCAATTCAACGCCTTTTTTCTTGGCATACTCTTTTGCATCAAGCACAGACTGTCTGTCTTTTTTTGAGGTATCAAAAACATCCATGCAAAGATTGTTTACCTGGTTTCTCAGCAAATCAAAATCGCCAATTTTGCTAAGTAAATCAGCAAACTCAGCCTCTGCTTTTTCTTTAATAAGTATTTGTGCATAGGTAAGGTTTTCCTTGGCCTCAAGCCACTTGAGCTTGACAGACAAATCATCCTCTCCAAGAGACTCTGCCATCTCAAGAGCCTCTGCCTCACAGGCAGCACCTTTGCACGCAGTATTAAATGCACTGCTCAAAATTTTCAAAAGCTCTTTTTCTCTCTCTACTTCTTCCTTAACCAGGGTATCACGATATAAGCCATAATTGCTGTTATGATGACTATAATCCAGAACAGTTTCCATGTTATGAACCCTGCTGCAACAAAAATAAGTCCTAGAATCAAGACAACTGTGCAAATTATTGCCAAAACTTTTATTGAAGTTGATTTTAGGTTCATTTTACCGCATTCAAAGCCTTAATAGCAACCTCTAATTGTTTTAATGAAGGTTCTTTTGTAGTAAGTTTTTGTGTCCAGATACCTGGAGCTATTATGATTTTAATTATCTTGTTATCTTTAAATCTATACGCAATCTTTACAGCTTCATAGCCAATGCCTGCAATCAAAGGGATGAACAAAATCCTCAATGGGATGTTGACATACCATCTAGGGTCTTTGATCAATGAGAAGAGCAAGATACTTACAACAATTACAAAGACTAACAAGCTTGTACCGCATCTGATATGTTCCTTGGGATATTTCTTCGCATTCTTAGGAGTTAACTTAACACCTGCTTCATAGCAATTGACTGACTTATGCTCTGCGCCATGATACCTGAATATCTCTTTCATGTCTGCCATACAACCGATCATAATCAGGTATAAGAAGAAAATGATGATTCTGAAAACACCGTCTATCAAGTTAAACAGGAAATTAGTCTGCTTTATGAATAGTTTTGCCAGATAATAAGGAGCAATAATAAAAATTAAAATCGTTGCAATAGTTGCAATGAGAAAAGTGACGCCAAGCTCTTTTTTAGAGATCTGTTCTTCTTTTTTATCTGTCTGCTGATTAGCAGACCAAGTCAAGGCTTTCATGCCCAAGACCATCATCTCAATAAGGTTGACAAAACCTCTGACAATAGGAATCGTCAATATCCTGTATTTTTTTGAGAGGGCCCTGTAGCGCATCCTCTTAGTTATGATCTTACCTTTTTTTCTCACAGAAACAGCCACTTTTGAGTCTGACTTCATCATCACGCCTTCAATCACTGCCTGACCGCCTATATGTTTTTTCATAATTGCACTGGAGAATATGATGTTTATAAATGTTTGGCTAGATTTAAGCTGTTCAGAAGAGTTCAATCATAATCAAATACGGAAAATATTTAATCTAATGCTAGTCATAGGCGATAACTACAGGAACCCTGATATTTCCTTGTTTACTCCAAACTTCCTGTCCTTCTTCTGATAAAGTATACTTTGCAGTAGCTTCATCAAGTGTTCTTATTTTAGGGCTTTCTCTTAATGGAAATCCTGTTATGTATTTTATAACTTGTTTCATATTTATTATTAGACTGAAAGAGTTTATAGATGTTTCTATTTTTACCTTTACAAGGTGGTAACAAAAAAGAGCAAATCTTTAAATACTAATAAAGCTGTAAATAGTATGTGGAAAATATCCTTAAAGCTGCAAAAAAGCTGTATTCAGGCGAAGTAAATAGCAGATATACTATTGAGATGCTTGCGAAGGATAGTGGAGTTAACCTTGTTATTTTAAAAGGATTAGATAAAGGAATTGAGCTATTTACTGATATGTACATAGCTCCAAACAAACAGATGAGTCATGTTGAAATTGCAGAACATTTAAAAAATAGTTATGGTATTGAACCTAAAGTCACGCATAGAGTTTTACTTGATTTATCAGTAAAAGGATTGAAAGCTTATCAGTTATATAGAGAAAGAAAAATTCATTCAAGGCGTGTTGCAGGCAATGCAGTTGGATTAGATGGTTTTACTTTTGAATATTTCTTTTGGCGACAAGGAATGTCAGATAGGCCATCTAAAAAGAAACTAAAATGTGAAATGAAATTAGAAAGTTTGATTATAAATATTAAAGATTTAGCTGCCTAGTTCTATTCCATATTCCCGGAAAATATTTTCATGTTTGTTTGGTTTGTAATTCAATGCTTTTAGAATTTTTAAAAAATTTGTAAAATCCTCTTCTTTAACTAAACCTTGTTGAAGGCAATATTTTCCGAATGGTATCAAACTAATATACTCAACATGACGTTCTATTGTTCTATTCTCTCGGTCGAACATATCTTCCGCTCCATCGTTCGCTAATAATGCAGAGAGCCCTTGCTCTGAGGCAAGTACAAATGTTTCACATTCTCCTCTATTTCTTAGACTATCTTTTCCGCCCATATACTGGTTCAACAAGTATTCGACTTTGGCTTGGTCACCAACTGAAACTTTTCTTACTATGTCTTGTGTAATAAAATCTTTAGCAATTTGTGGACATCTCCTATGCATTTCTATTTCTTCTTGGACTTTTTCTGGAATAATTATCTTTTTATAAACTTCTTTGAGACTGTCTATATCTAAGTTAGTCGTGACTTCAAAATCTGTATATTTGTTCCACTCAGTTTTAATCTCCTTTATCTTTGCTAAGTGCCATATGGGCGCAGTATTTGAACATATAACTTTGTGTACCATGATATAAATGGATATGAAGCATTTATAAAGCTTTTGATTATTCACTACTAATCAGTCAATATTATTAAAACTTCTCAGAAGTGCCCCATGTCTTATGAAATCCCCAAAAATCAGCCTAAACAGCTGTGCAAGTTAGCTCAGAACTGGGCAATTGTTCTTTTATTGTCTGTATTATTATTGGATTTTTCTCTATGATTTTGTTTCTTGCCTGTATCTGGAAAACAAGCAGGATTTCTATTTTTCCTTCACCAACATTCACAGTAAAATTCCATTTAGGAATCTTCATCAAATCCTTTTTTTCTAATCCAAGAAATTTTGATGCTTCAAATATCTGGATTCCTGTGATAAAACCTTCAGAATCAATGTCTATCACAATATTATCTAATTCTATAGATTTAGCATATTCCCTGCCTTTTGCTTTAAAGAATAATATATCTTGTTTATAGTCATAATCCATTTCTCCTTTTTCTTTTAAAATTTTCTTGCAAATCATAATTCTACCTCTTTCAGTGGTTCTAATATAATAACTTTTATGTTCTTTGCTTCTAACAATTCTTTAAACCACTCTGCATCATCCAGAGAGCCCATCAAAGAACCCCAATGAGAGGGAATGGCAAGCTTTGGCATTATCACTTCTGCTGCTCTTGCTGCTTCTTTAGCATCCATCACAAAAGTTCCTCCGACAGGAAGGATGATGATGTCTGCCTTGACTTTAGTCATCTCAGGGGTGTAGCTAGAATCACCGGCACAGTAAATTGTCTTTTTTTCTGCTTCAATCAAGTAACCAAAACCAGTTCCTTTAGGATGTGCCTGAGGCCTGTCAATTGTGTAAGAATCAACAGGAGTTATCTTGATATCTTCAAAATCCCAAGTCTTGCCTGCCTCTGCAGTGATTCCTGCTGTATGTGAGATAACATCTCTTTGGCCAAGAATTACTGTGTTTTCCTGCCTGATTTTCTTAATTAATGCTAGCCTGCAATTGCTGTAGTGCCATCTTGAGACAAGAATGAAATCTGCCAGATCCTTGTACTCCTCTGGCTCGCCTTTGTACGGGTCGATATAAATAACTTTTTTGCCTATCTTTAATTCAAAACTAGCATGGCCAAACCATTTGATTAGCATAGAATAAAAATAGCTAATGCAGTATATAAATTTTTGTGTCATAATGCTTAAATAGGTGAAGTGCTGTGTCATGCAAAACCTAAAATGAGGTGATAGATTGGCAAAACTCACTCCAGTTGAGCGAAATCAAAAAAGATTAAGAATTCATGCAGAAAATTTTGATTTTGAAGATTTAGGCATTAAAGATTTACGCAAAATTGTCTGCGCCAGCTTGGCGCTTTGTGAAATGGCTGCATTTCATGATATGCCCGATGTAAGAGCAAAGGATTTGTATGTCACGCAAAATATAGGCGGTTCATTCTCTTATGAGTATCACTACAATCACGGGCCAGTGCCTCTTCAAAACAAATATCCTCAATCAACCTTAGACCGATTGGCTCGCAAATATAAGATTAAGGTTTAGGCGAAGTAAAGTTTAAATATAAGTAATTATTTAATCGTCATAACATGAAAAAGAGGGTGTTGATCATACTGCTAACAGTGTTACTTGCCAGTTTTGTGTGCGCTGAAGGCACACCAAGAACTGATTCTATGACAGATCTTCCGAAAATAGAGAGGCAGACAAACTTTATGGGAGACAATGTGCACATACTTCTGATAGAAGACCTTGCTGAAAGAATGGGAGTGCAGGTAGAGGAGCTTGATGTAAAACTGATTGAGATGCAGCAAAAGATAGAGGAATTAGAGAGAATAAAGTCAGCTTCGCAGGGCTCAACAAGAGCAACAGGGTATGCGATTCAATTAAATGAACTAAATGGGGAATTGACAGAGATGAGAAGATCAATAAATGAAATAAAAAATGCGCAAGTAGTGGCGCAGCCTGAAGCAAAGAAAAACAGTAATCTAGGAGCATATATCATGGCATTACTCGGCTTTAATGGGATATTACTAATTCTTGTGACTGGCCTGATAATCCACAAAAAAGCGCAAAAAGAACCCACAAAAACACTCCATGAATACATAGCACACTGTGTAGATGATGGAGAAACTAAAAAAGAAATAAAAGAAGACTTGTTAACACAAGGCTGGCCTTCTGGACAAATTGACAAAGCAATGAAAGAAGTTTAATTACCTCTTTCTAAAAGCAATGCAACTGGTTCTTCCTGAATTGCAGGATATCTCAATGAAGCATTTCTGAAGTCGTCTGTTATTGTTGCCAAAACACCATATCTTGACTGGCCTTTCCATTCAGTGACTCCTTGATGCATCCTAGGAACCATTGGAAGTGTTACATCCATTCCACTACCAGCCATGCAGAACTCCAGGTCAACAACCTCGTCAACACTCTTGCCGTCAATCTTGTCAGCAGAAGTGCTTACATTCGCTGTAATAACATGCTGTGTAGCTGTTGGAACAGTCAACTTTGCACCATACTTGTCAATGATTGGAACAGATGAGCCGTCAATGACTCCATCTCCATTCAGGTCTATTGCAATATTGCCTGTATTAACATCCACAATCACCTTGAATGAGGTGCCACCCACAACAATGCTTGCTTCTCCAGTATTTGCATCATATGTTGCTTCTCTTGCACCTGTTGCAATATCTGTGAAGCTCAGTTTTCTGTTAACAGTGTCAACGCTGTCATACTGTAGTATGCGCGTAAAATCAGTTGCACCTGTCAGGACAAACTGTGTTCCAGCAGTGATGCTATAATCAGTGCTGCTTGTTCCCTCTGTCATGACAAGCTTTTTCTGCAGAGCCCTGTCTGTGGCAGAAGTTCCAACATTCTCTATGAAATCTACAGCATTGTACGCTATGTTTTCCTTGTTTGTGAAAGTCAGTGTGTAGGAACTGTCAGTTGCAGTTGTTGCATAATTGAATTCTATACTAGAGTAAACTCTGTCAAGCAGATTTCCTTTGCCATCGTCTCTCTTTGGAGCAAGTCCATTAAAGCCAACACCAACTAAAGAAGCTCCTGGATTATCCAAATGGTCAGACAAGCTCTCTGTTGGTGGTACAAAGATGTCTGTGTCTGTCACAGAGTTAGCAAGCAATTCATAAGCAAGACTGTTAATTGTGATTTCAGAGCCGTTTACTGTTGCACTGATCCTTGCCCTGGCATCTGTGTCCTGCAGAAAATATCCAAAAATACCATTTCCACTTACAGTGCCTGAGAAATCAGCATCATTGACATCTGTGTCTGTGATACTAACTTTTTGTGCACCAATGCTAAAGGTTGCCTTGCTGTTTGAAGCATTTGCAGTTCCGATAAACTGACCATTAACTAAAACATCAAGTGCTCCTATGCTTAGATTATCTGTAATTTCACCATTAACCTGCCATTTAGCGCTGTAAGTGCCATTTCCATTATCAGATGTGCTTACTAGCTTGACATCATAATCAACACCCTCAACACCTAAAATCATGGAATCACCAGCATTCAAGGTAGCTGTAACTTTACCTGTCATCAATTCCAGCTTAACCTCGTCAATCTCACTGCCCATCCACCGGGTCTTTGCTTTTGTAATCCTGTAGTTCTTTCCGCCAATGTTAAGGCTTTGCTGTAAAAGATCAATTAAATTTCCATTAGCATCAACACTAGATGTAAAACCATCCTGGAATTTCCAGTTCATTGTGTAAAGAACATCATCATGTGCTGCGTGCAGGAAAACACCAAGGTTTCCCAGATTATCTTTTGCAAATCTAGGGGTAAGTGTGCCAAAATCCATTGTTTGAGAAACAACAAGAGACTCGTTTCCTGCCTCTGTCATGATAGAATCATTAAGAAGATGAGGAAATCTATTCTTTGCAAGTGTTCCATAATGCTCAAATAATGACTCGTTAAGCTCTAGTCTTGTTGAGTCAGAAACATAGTTTCCTTGATCGTCTACTGTTATTTGTGTATCACTGTCTTTAGAACATCCGCCGAATAAAAGTGTGGCTAATGCTGCTAGTCCTAATGTAGCTTTAACTGCTGTTTTTCTTATAAATCCTTGTTTTTTCTTCATTTTAGTCATCTCCCCCATAAGTGTGATTATAGGGTATAGAGCGGCTGATTCTTTATAAAGCTTAGGGTGTATTGTTACTTGACAGTAGTTCTAATAAGAATAAGCATTATTTCCTTGATTCATAGTCATTGATGACTTTGTCTAGATGCTCTAGCCTGTTTTTTTGCTTTTTTTCAGCCTCTTGTTACTCCTGCATGCCAAGAACAACATCACGCTGGATATCCTCTACAGTATCCACAATCTTTGCAGCAACCTAAGGAGCCCATTTTTTCAGACTTCTGTCAGCCATGTATGCTTCTTTTTCAACCTTGCAGAGAGCATACTCTATGTCCCTGCTGTGCGTGTATCCCACATAGACACCAACACCAAAGCTGACAGCTAAAGCTGTTGCGCAGCCTATTAAATAGTTTTTAATCTCCATGATTCTCACCGACTCAAAAAATCATTCTTTTGACTCGTGTTCTTCGATTACTTTGTCTAGGCGATCCAGGCGCTCTTTTCTCATATCTGCTGCTTCATCCTTTGTCTTGCCAGTCTTTATTTGATCCATGATACCCATTCCATATTCTGCAGGACCAGGAGATGATTCTCTCAAAGCCTCACTTCCTGCAGCCATGAATCTTTCTGCCTTTGCAAGACCATACTGGATATCCTTGCTGTACTTGCAGCCAAGATATGTTCCAGCACCCATACCTACGGCAAATGTAGCCGCTAACCCGATTAAATATTTTTTAACGCTCATGACAATATGTATATTTGGAAGGTATAAGAACCTGTGTTGTATACTTTGCTACACAAACTTTATAAATGACCTTCTATTATCAATACTTACCATGAAACGAGTTGATTGTATTCATTGTGGATAAACTGAATTCTTATTTGATTAGTTCCAACTCTAAACTTTACAAAATTTTAGAAGTCAAAGATGTGAGACGCAAGGTCTCACGAGCGAGCTCGATTATTCTGCAGATGGTTCGCAACATAGCAAATATGTGCGAATTTATGATGCGAAGTGATTGTATTCATTGTTAGTAGATGTAATTCTAATATTTTTTATGGCGGCAGTGGCGTAATGGCAGCGTACAGGACTGTGGCTCCTGTGGAGCGGGTTCGATTCCCACCTAACTTTGGAAAAGTTAGGATCAAAGGCGCTCCTTGTTCGAACTCAAGAAGCAACCTATATGATGTTTGCTCACGCAAACATGTATTTTACTCTTCTTTCGTTCTCACAATGTCACGCAGTGACTATGGCGGTAATGGTGTATTGGCAGCATATAAGACTGTGGATCTTATGGTGCGGGTTCGATTCCCGCTTGCCGCCCTAACTTTAGAAAAGTTAGGATCAAAAGGCGCTCTTTGTTCAGGCTCCAGAAGCAATCCATCAGATGTTTTCTTCGAAAACATGGACTCAACTCTTCTCTCGCCTTCACAATGTCGCGCAAACGGTTCCGCCCTAACTTTAGAAAATGGAGAATCAAAGGGCGGTATTTCTCAAAAAGATTTATATATACTAATGAATGCAGGTGAATTAAAATGAAATATCAAGCACCTAAAGGAATGGAAGATTATTATCCAGAAGAAGAAGCAGTAAAAAACAAGATCTTTCAGGTATTCAGGGATGTGGCTGTTAGATACGGCTTTCAGGAAGTCAGCAACCCTGCGATGGAGTCTTTCAAGCTATTGTCTGCTAAATCCGGGGAAGAGATAAAACAACAGATATTCATGATAGAGAAAAGAGGCTCTGAAGACCTGGGCCTGAGATTTGACTTGACAGTGCCAATAACAAGATTATTCGTCACAAAACAGAGAGAGCTCACAAAACCAGTGAAATGGTTCTCAATCGGAAAGATGTGGAGGTATGAAGCTCCGCAAAAAGGGAGATTAAGAGAGTTTAGCCAATTAAGTATAGAGATGTTTGGCTCTGACAAGCCAGAGGCAGATGCTGAATTGCTTAATATGATAATCGACATAATGAAAGGGCTAGGTCTTACTGACAAAGATTTCTTTATCAAGATGAATAACAGGAAATTACTAGAAGGAATACTTCTTACTGCAATCAAAAAAGAGCAGTTAGAGGCTGTCACACGTGTTATTGACAAGTCCAAGAAGCTGACAGATGCTGAATTTGAGCAGGAATTGCTTGATCTGGGCCTGGATAACTTTAAAATCGAGAGAATAAGGCATGCAATACAATTCAACGGCAATCCAAGCAAGGTCTTGAAAGAAATCAGAGAGCATTTTGCAGACATTCCAGAGGAAACAAAAGCAGGAATAACTGAGATGGAGAACATCTGCAAACTAGTTGATGAAAGATACATCGTGCTAGACCTGTCTGTTGCTAGAGGTTTGGCATATTATACAGGAACAGTGTTTGAGGTGTTTGACAAGCAAGAGAAGTTCAGGAGCATGGCAGGCGGCGGAAGATATGACAACATGGTAAAATTATTCGGTGGAGAGAACTGCCCTGCAACAGGCTTTGCAATAGGGGAAGCTGTGACAACACTTGTTTTGCAGGACTGCAATAAATTGCCAAAACCAGAACTGGGGCCTGAATATTTTGTTGCTGTTGTGAGCGAAGATGTAAAAGAAGATGCAATAAAATTAGCACAGAAACTAAGGAAGAAATATAGAGTAGATATTGACTTGATGGGCAGGAAACTGAAGAAACAGTTTGAGTATGCCAATAGTATTGGTGCAAAAAAAGTGATTGTTGTGGGTCCTGATGAAGTCAAGGCAAAAGAATTCACTGTAAAAGACATGAAGACAGGGAAGGAAGAGAAAAAGAAGTTCTAGAGTAAAGAAAAGCTTAAATATTCCTTATGTATTCTACTAAAATATGGATGGTGGTACAGGAACTGGCAGTACAGAAGATAAACTAGCTGTAGTCACACTTAGAGAATATATTTTACATGGCGAAGAATTATGCAGATTGCCAGATAGAGGACTACATCAAAATCAGAATCCTATTTTTTTCAGGGCAGATTTTTTAGAAGGCAAACTAGAGCGGTATGAAGGAACATGGGTAGCGTATCAAAAAGGAATTCTTTGCGGACAGAGCGCAGATGGAAAGAAATTGCGCCATGAAGCTACTTGTCATTACGGCGGTTCAGGACTGACAGTATTCCCTGTGCCTGCCACAAAGGGCGCTACGATAGATGACATCAATGCAAAAATAGATGAAGCTGTTGAAAAAGCATTACAATAAGTTTTTAAAACAAATATACTTCTTTGAGAAAACATGTGGGATATACTTGCGAGAACATCATTCATAGCAATACTTGCAAGGTATGGCCAGGATGGGATGACGCTACAGGAAATCATAGAAAAGGACCAAGAGATATTTCATTTTGATATGGAACATGTTTTTTCTGAAAAAGAGCCATCCTTGGTATTTCCTAGTTGTGTTGTAAAAAAAGTAGAAAAATACTTTCTAAAGCCAGGAACTGCAGGGAGAGAATGGGCAGAGAGAACAATACAAAACGCATTAGAAGGCAAAGTTGCAGATAGCTATGATCCAAGAGTGATTGTCGGTGATTGGGGAGAATCAATAGTGAGAAATGCTTTTGATTTGAGAGAGACAGAAGACGATGATATGCCTGATCTAGTATCAAAAGATGGTTCTCTTTATGTTGAGGTAAAGACAACTGCATTCAATAATGGAGGAGTCATAAAAGGGAGGCAGTTGACAAGGTTTGACGAAATAATCAATACAAGAAGATTTTATGCTTTTGTTTTTCATTCCCTAACAGGAAACATGGGTAGAACATACCCAAATGAGGAAAGATTGTATGCTGCACTTTCCCTAAAATCAATTTATCTGCTGCCGTTCAGTATTGTAGAAGCACATTTTCATAACACCAAGAAAAAACCATATCCTGACGGAGATGTGTTTGTGCAGTTAAATGAAAAACAGGCAGAACACATCTTTTCAGGAGACTATGGAATCTGGAAAGTAAGCCTTAATCTCTCTCCAACAGCATACTCTAGAAAAGAACTTCATGAACGCGTAACTCTTGTGACAAGAAATGCCATGCTAGAAGACAGAATCACAAAAGCATTCAAGCCTGAGGTGATTGAGGCTGCCTGCAGATCTCCTGCAGATGAGGAATGAGCATCCTGCTCCAGGTCTCATATTTCTCAGAATACTCTGGATCCTGCATCAGTTCTTCAATAGGGATCATTTTTCCTGAAATAATAGAATCCTCTTTTGGTTCAACTGTCCCATCAACGTGAATTGCATAAACAAGGCCAAAATGAACCCTGTCAACAGGCTTGTCATAAGCCATTAATGTCCCAACCAACTGCGGTTCTGTATATGTTCCAGGCACATCCATTATTCCTTTCTTAACTATCTTGGTCTCTTCTCTCATCACCTCTCTTTCCAGGCCATTCCTTATGTAATCTTTTGGACCGTCTTTTTTTGTTATGTGGCCGCCAACACCAATAGAGTGCTTTCCAAACAGTCTTTTCTCCCCAAAATTCTCAATATCTGCAGCCCTGACATATGTAAAAACAGTTTCATCAGGACCAAACATTACAACATAGGGAATAACTTGAAGCACTAATGTATCTTCTTCACAATCATAGCGGTTATGAAAGAATCCGTTTTCAGCATCCCTGAATAATGCCTCTGCTTTTTCAAGCGTCATTAATTCAAAACCGTCTTTTGTCTCTCTATGCGCATTCAGGACGTTAGCATCCTGCACCAAGACATCCTTGTTAAGCCTGTGATAATTCCTTGCAGCATGGCCAAAATCAAAAGCATTGAAAAATTTTGCTGGCTTAGGGCCAACCTGGTCAAAATAATTTGAGCCAATTTCATTACCGTATAATTTGTCAGGCACAGGTGTCCTGAAAACATCTAATTTGCTTACAGGCAGGCCATCCTGCAATTCAATATCCGACAATTCATTAGAGCGAATCTCAAAAACCAAATTACCCTGAAAGCCGTTGTCAATAAAGCCGGCAAAGTGCATAGGGCCCCTGAACCCTATTTTTGAGTGTGTCCTTAATTCCATGTTCAGGTGCGCAGGCACTTTCAGCAATTCTTTGGAAGACAGAAGATAGTAATTGACCCTCTTGACAGTCATCCGCCCGTTTCCTGTTATCGGCTCAAAAAAATCCTCTGCTTTATAGTGCTTTATTTTCTTGACATCAATTGGCTCTGGATTTTTTCTTGCCCTCAAGCCAATGATGCCCTCTGTCCTATCCCCTGATAAGTCAAGACGCGCCAAAAGACCATCTGTAACAAAAGCATCTGGAGGCAATGGTTTTCCTGACCTGTCAAACAACATAGGATTTTTCTTTAATTCTTCCATTAATTCGGCATTTGTCAAACGTGCATCAAATCCCTTGAAGAATTTCAATTGATTCAGGGAAATTCCTGCATAAAGGATCATATTAAATGCCTGCGGCTGCAATAATAACCACAGATCCAACTCCCTGTCTGGCCCTGCTGTGGGCAGTATCTCATCAAAACTAGGACTAAGATCACCTAATAATCTTGTGTCAAGAAAAGTCCTGCCAAAAGTGCTCTTAGGAGAAGATTCAATATGTTCATCTTCAGCAAGCCTTATTTTTTCTTCTAGAGGCACTATGTAGGTGTAGCCGATCTTAAATTCATGCCCTTGGCTTATGTCAACCTTTCTTCTCTGTCTCTTAGGCAGTCTCAAGAGTGCTTGATAGATTGTTTCATTCCTGTCAGGGCGAAACAAGCCGTGTTTCTCAGTATCAAGAACAAAGGCCTCTTCTCTTAATGTTGGCTCAAAAGAAGAGGGCTGTATCTGCCCTTCATCAAAGATAGTTGCACCAATATTTATCTTTCCAGACTTAATAGCTTCCCTAATCTGCTGAGAAGCAAAACAGTAGCTCAATAAACCCACCATAACCTTGAGAATGGTATGCACATATATAAGATTTTTTGAAAAAGCGATGAATTTATAAATGAAGGAATACTAGACAGGTGTGTAAATAATTGGGGTGAAGAGCTTGGCAAAAAAACAAAAAAGCAAATTAATGTATGCAATCACCGCGATAGTTGCTGTAATAATCATAATAGCAGCAGTGGGTTATTTCAAGATAACAGGAAGCCCTACTGTAGAGGCATTCTTGAATGTTTACAAAGGAGATGTGCAGGTAGACCATGGACAGGGCTGGGCAGGTGCCACAGACGGCATGGATCTTGCTTTTGACCACAAACAGATGCTAAAAGATGAAGGATTGATATGATACTTATATTTTTCAGTCTACAAAACTTTAAATATTCCTGAATGCTGCTTAAGATTATGCCTATATTTCATGATCCAGAAAGCGAATTACTTGCAGAATTGCGAGAAAAAGTTCTAAAAGATGGAGTGCCTTATGAAAAAACAGATTTATCAAAGATCTTGCAGAAAACAGGGTATGAAGGCTGTCCGCCTCTTTTGATTGGAGAATACCGCCCTTTTGAGGACGTAAGTGTTGAAGTTGTCATGGCAATGAAGGGCTCTAGAACTGCCATTATTCTTATACCTAACAAAGGATGGTCTCCACTAGGTGATTTTAACAATGAAACAGGAAAATATCATAAAGCTTATTTTTTACACACAGATGGTAAACTAGTAGAAGAAGCAGACGGGCGTATTTATAATGAATTCAATACGCTTAAAAATGCAAGAGATGCAGCAGGACTAGAGACAAGAGTAGAAGAAATAACAGCAGAAGAATTTGCAGAAATGATGGTAGGAACAATGCGGAGAGAGCATCCATTGATAGTTGAGAGTGTTACTGCGGCATCTAAGAATACAGTTAACCGACACAAGCCTCCTTGGTATACAAGAGCTTATCGCGCATTAAAAAGAGTGTTTAAGAAGGGTCAATAACCCTTCCTAAAAACAAGATATTTCCACTATTTCTCTCCTGAATCAAGAAAATGAATGGGTGGTCTGCACGGAAAGTCTTGGTCATCGGCATTGCAGACAGCGTCATGTCCACTCCTGTTGCAGCAGCTGCCTCTGTGCCTTCTTCATTCACCTCAACAAAAGCCTGATGAACAACTATGCCTATAAAGAGTTCTTTTTTGCCATTCATTCCAGAGAAATCAGCACCCATTGAGAATGCTGTAGGCATACCCATGTTTGCTAAAATGTCTGAAAGAGAATACTTTGTCTCAAAAGTGAACTTAGGGATGTAGACATCCAAAGTTTCATGCCTTAAAGCGCCTCTCCACGCCCCAAGATCGTCTGCGCTTATTGTTCTTTCAAGTTCTGTCAAATCATTATCTTTAGGAAGCAGGACTAAAATAGACAGCTCTTCACCGTCATAAGGCATCTCTAGAATCTGCATTTTATCGTCTTCATAATAATTGAATTCTTCCTCATGCATGCTCATCATAGGAACCTGAATTGTTTTTTCAGGGTTAATCCTAAAATCAGCATCAAAAGTGTCGCTTTTCTCAAACTGCTTTAACCAAGTCCCCTTGAAATAAATTGCATTAGTAAGCACTAGCCTTGTCATGTCAGTCAAAACACCCTTTTCAAAAAGGTTTTTTATCTTATCATTAGTGTGATCCTCAACCCAATCATTGATTGCTGTTCTTGCCTGCTCTGTATTGCCGATAAAATCAACATTAGTTGCTTTTCCAGCATAATATTTTTCCACAAGATTTAGGTATTCCGGCAAAAATGGATAATCTTTCTGCGCCCACAGAGCATTTGCAGTGAATAATTGATATTTCTTGTCTTTCTTGTTGATATCATTGAACAATTTTGCAAAAGAAGAGTGTCTTACTTCTGCATCAGGGAGGTGCATTGCATTCTTCATCTCGTCAGCTGTCTGACCCCTGGCGCCTTCATAAGTCATTGACAAGGCACTAGCCAAGCTCCAGGGAGATATGAAAACATTGCCTGGCTCTTGGCTTACTGCAGAATAAATATCCAAGCCAAACTGGTTGTTTGCCTTTACAAGCTCATTGATACCTTCTTCAGTTGTGCCAGTATCGTCTGTTATTGGAATCTCAATCTGGGGCGCGCACCCAAGCAAAAGCATGCTTAAGATGAGCAATGGAACAATGATTTTTGATTTCATAATAACAAGAAAGACAGTTATTTATAAATATATGCCGATTTAGTAAGGTAAAAAGCTAAAAATAATATTAATAAAAGAAAAAAAAAGTTTCTAACTTGCTCTGCTTTCCATAGAATCAGAATCTGTCTCTTCTTGGCCTTCTATTCTTATAGC
Source organism: uncultured Methanosarcinales archaeon (assembly GCA_964640255.1). Lineage (GTDB taxonomy): Archaea > Nanobdellota > Nanobdellia > Woesearchaeales > ARS49 > WJJT01. The sequence goes on from CAZXEZ010000001.1 coordinate 16,391, forward strand.
ATTCCTGGCAATAAACAGGCCTGTCGCCGCTTGGCTTGAACGGAACCTTGCATTTCTTGCCGCATTCTGCACATGTTGCTTCAAATTCTTCACGTGGTCCGCGATCTCCTCGAAAGCCTCCTCTGCTCCCTCCGCTAAATCCGCCTTCGCGCTTTTTACCAAATCCGCCTTCACGCTTTCTGCCAAATCCGCCTTCGCGCTTTCCGCGAAAGCCACCATCTTCTCTCATGTTCTTTCCTCCGATGTATAAGAAACCTTAAGTCTCCTATATCTGACACTCTAAGAAACGATAGGGGTTTATAAACATTAGCTTTTTTGGCACATATGAACCAGTAATCAGGAAATCAGGAATAATTAAGGAAAACAGTTGCTATCTAGAGCAAGAATTAAAAATGTCACCCTGTAGTAGTTAGAACCGAAAGCTTTATAAAGGGGTATTGATTATTACTATTCATAGAGCATTACTATTGACGAGAGAGCACTTGCTCATTACATGAACATTTCGCTTTTTCTGAGAAGTGCTAAATATTGAACGAGGTATGAAATAATGAATAAATTTGAAAATTTTGGCCTGAGTCAGCCACAATTAATGACTATAAAAAAATTAGGATTTACCGAACCAACCCAAATCCAGGAGCAATCCATCCCAGAAATAGTAAAGGGAAAGGATGTCGTAGGAGAATCAGCAACTGGTTCTGGGAAGACACTGGCTTTTGGGTGCGGTATCGCAGAGCATGTAGAGCCTGGAAAAGGCTTGCAAGCATTGGTTTTAGCACCTACAAGAGAGCTTGCAGAGCAGGTCAAATGCATGCTAAAAGAGATTTCACAGCACAAAAATCTGAAAATAATCAGCATATATGGCGGAGTCTCTATCAATCCACAGATTCATGACCTGCCAAGAGCAGATGTAGTTGTAGCTACACCAGGAAGATTTTTAGACCACCTACAAAGGAGAACAGTAGATACCTCAAAAATCAAGATACTGGTCCTAGACGAAGCAGATCGTATGCTTGACATGGGATTTATCGATGATGTAGAGCAGATAATCAAGGTTTGTCCCAAGAAAAGGCAGACAATGTTTTTCTCTGCAACAATCTCATCCAGAATAAAAGAGCTGGCCAAAAGATACATGGCAAAGCAAATCAATGTATCTGCCAAAAGGCTGGTTGACCCTGCTAAACTTAGGCAGGTATACTACAATATCCTAAAAAACAAGAAATTGTCCCTGCTTGCACACCTGCTGCAGCACGAGAATTCAGGATTAGTTATGGTCTTCTGCAATTCAAGGAAAACCACAGATTTTGTTGTCAAGAATCTTAAGACGAATAAAATAAGCGCTATTTCGATTCATGGCGGCTTGTCACAGAACAAGCGAACAAAGACGATTAACCTATTCAATAATGCAAAGGTAGGGGTATTAGTCTGTACAGATGTTGCTGCACGAGGCCTGGATATCGACAATGTCTCTCATGTATATAACTATGAGATCCCTAAAGATCCAAAAGATTATGTGCATAGAATAGGGAGAACAGCCAGAGCAGGAGAGGAAGGCATGGTAGTCAACTTACTGTGCGACTATGACCACGACCATTTCTCAAGGGTATTGAACGAGTACCGCTCATTCAATGTCAAGAACATGCAGACGCCTGTCATGAAGAGAATCGCAGTCAGAATGGAGAGGCAACCAAGAAGAATGCCTTTCCATAGACAGAGACGGAGATGAAAAGGAAGTCTTTATAAAGAGTGGTTAATTTAACCACTAAATTGCCAAGAGTTATTACTTGGTGAAGAGGTAATGAGGAAAAATGAAAGGAAAAGTAAAATTTTTTAACGACACCAAAGGATTCGGCTTTATAGCTGGAGAAGATGGCAAAGAATACTTTGTTCATCAGACTGGCTTAAAAGAAGGAGTAACATTAAGGGAAGAAGACGCTGTTGTCTTTGAAGTAGAGCAAGGAGACAGAGGTCCAAAAGCAGTTAATGTTGCTATGGATGAAGCTGGTGCAGAGGAAGTTACTGAGGAAGCTGCAGAAGAGGCTCCTGAGGAAACAACTGAAGAAGCACCTGAAGAAGAATCTGCGGAAGAAGAAAAATCCGAAGAAACTGAAGAAAAAGAAGAATAAGTAAAACTAATTCTTATTGATTTTAGTTTTTATTTTTTTATTTTAATTAGATTTAAGTTTGTTTAAACAGTTTATACTGGAGTTTTTTAAGGAAATTAATTCTTTATCCTAGGGGAAAATGACTGAAAGATATGAAGAATTTTACAAGGATAATTGGGCAGAAGTGTATGGTTTTTGGCACAAAATGATTACAAGAGGGGAGCGCCAGGTTGATCTATTAGAAGAAACTATCAAAAAGACAGATAAAAACACAATACGCATGCTAGATGTTGGTTGTGGCCAAGGTGACGAAGTCAAAGAGGCACTGTCAAGAGTACCTTACAGAAAGCTTCAGATCACTGCAAATGACACTTCTAGAGAAGCATTGGAGAGATATGCAAGAAATAATCCTGCAGAAGAGCTCGTTCAGGAAAGATTAGAGAACCTTCCTGCAAAACTCACTAAAAAATATGATTTTATCCTTTTCTCCCACTGCCTGTACTCTGTTAATCTTAAAGGATTGTTCAGTAAATACTTAGGCCTGCTGTCTGATAGAGGGCAGATTTTGATTTTCCTGGACTCAAAAGAGAGCGGACTCAAGAAACTGCAGCAACGATTCTGGGACAGGGTTCACGGCACATCTTTTGATGAAAATACTGCAGAAACTGTAGTAAATGATTTGTCTGAACAAAAGATACCTTATGAAACTATTCCTTTTTCTAATTTCATGGATCTGGATAAGCTACAAGAGATTGATGAAGACGGCATTGCCCAGTTAATTATTCCTTTTGCATTCAGGACAAAAGATCTTGATAGACTTGTTGTAGAAGATGCAGTAGCTTACATCAAAACACTGGAAAAAGAGAGAAAGATTGAGAATAACACTTATGCGATTGTGGTAAGAAAAAAGTGAATCTTTATAAAAAGTTAAGAATTGCTAGACTAGATGTTACTTGGATATAATCAACCCAGGCCTACTGAAGAAAATTACAGGGATTTTCGAGACAAGCTTGTTACAGGCTTGAAAGATTTAGGCATAGCAGGCCTATCTTTAATGCTTTATGGTTCTTATATACGTGGCGATTACAATCCTGGAAGAAGCGACATAGATGCTGTTATGATATTTCCTGATGATGTTGTGATAGACAAGAGAAATCTTGCACAGGTGGCAATAGTTCTTCATAAGGCCTTGAAAGGAAATAACATTCCATTTCAAGTCTCTGTATCAGACTTGACAACCATGAAAGATGCAAGATTTAATACATATGATGAATCTTTCAAGAACTATTTTTTTGATGAAGAAGAAACGATTGTTATTGGACCAGATTATAGAGCGGAATTCAGGTATGAACTCCCAACTATGAGCGAACAAACACCTGTAAGATTCAACCTAAGAAAATCAAGAACAGGATTATTGTTTGCAGAGCATGATCGACACGAAGATCATGAGACCTTCTTGAGAAGATTCACAAAAACAATGGATGCTGCCAGCAGAGGCTCAAAACAGATACTATTCTTTATGGATGGCACACTAAGAAAAACAAGGTTTGCTGCAGAAGACTTAGTGGCAGACGTATTTCCAGAGATAGACAGCACTCCTTTATCAAGAATCAGAAAATTATATCAAAATCCTGCAAAAATAGACGCTATTTACGAAAAACCAGAGGAAATTATGCTATTATGGAATGCTACAGTCACTTTTTTTGAAGAGATGATCAGAGGATATATCAGGAAAGCACCTCGTGAAAAAGGTTGGGATAAGTGAGCAAAACTTCAATTTATTCCCTGAAAATCCTTCGGAAAATTCCAGGCAAGGCATATAAAGAGTAAACCTGCTAAGTTCTTATGATTAAACCAAAACCTTTATATAACGTTTTGTTATATTTTATTATAACATGTTATATGAGGTGGATGATAATGGTACAAGCAATAATAACCTTAGGAGAGCATGAAGATAGAGTGCTCACCATCATTAAAGGTAAATTCGGGCTAAAAAACAAGTCAGATGCGGTGAATTTTGTAATTGAAAGATTTGAGGAAGAGCTGCTTGAGCCGCAATTAAGGCCAGAATACAAGAAAGAATTAACTAAAATCATCAAAGGAAAACATCTCTCTAAAAAAGAATTTGAAAAAGAGGTAGGTTAAAATTGTATGAATCTCGGTATAGTATAAAATTAGCTAAAAAATTAAAAAAACTGAAGAAAAAGAATTTAAAACATTATTTGTTTGTTAGACAAAAAATGAATGAAATCTTAGAAAACCCACATCATAAACATAAAGAATTACGCTATTCAATGAAAAATGTCAACAGAATTCATCTCGGACATTTTGTTTTAATTTTTATAATAGAGCATACCAAGAAAACAATTTCTTTTGAAGACTACGATCATCACGACAAAATATATAAAAATTAGAAAATAAAAAAATCAAAGAGTTTCTATGCCCAACTCCTCATTAAAGTGCTTAGCTTGAGGGCTAGACCGGGTTGGGTCTGCTTTTCCAAGTATCCATGGTGACTGGACTCCTGTAACTATTGTCATAACCAAAAGCTTTCCCTTCATCTCTTCAGAGACTCTTGCTCCCCAGATTACGTTAGCGTCGTCATCCATGCTCTCTGTGACCATCTCTCCTGCCCTGTTTATCTCATCCAAAGTTAAGTCTGGGCCTCCGCATATCTGAATCAATGCTCCTGTTGCCCCTTTGTAGCTGATGTCCAACAATGGGTTGCTTAATGCGCCTTTAACAGCTTCATCAACCCTGTTGTTTGTGTCAGAGCTGCCCACTCCAATAGCTGCAACTCCTCCATTTGTCATGATAGCTTTTACGTCTGCATAGTCCAGGTTAACCAAGCTTGGAACTGCGATTGTCTCGACAATTCCTTTTATCATGGTTGAAATCAGCTCATTTGCCACTGCAAATGCCTGTTGTACTGGCAAGTTGCCTGCAATGCAAACTAGCCTATTATTGTCAATAACGATAACTGTATCACAGACCTCTCTTAATTGCTGCAATCCAAATTCAGCCTTATCAATCCTTGCCCTCTCAATATTAAAAGGCATTGTCACTGTTCCAATAACAATTGCGCCCATCTCTTTAGCAACTGAAGCAATAACTGGAGCAGCTCCTGTACCTGTGCCGCCTCCTTGTCCTGCACAGACAAATACCATGTCTGTGTTACGAAGAGACTCTTTTATCTGCAGCATGCTTTCCTGAGCAGCTTCTGCTCCTCTCTGCGGGTATCCGCCACAACCCAGCCCGCGTGTTAAATCGCGACCGATCAAGAACTTTCGATCTGCTGAAGAAATATCAATATGTTGCTTGTCTGTATTCACAGCGACGATTTCTGCCCCGCGAATACCTTTCTTGTATAACCAAGAAACCATGTTGTTACCAGCACCACCGACGCCAATAACCTTAATATTTGCCTGTCCAAAATCAGCCTCTTGCTGGGCTGGTTCCTGCGCCATTGCGCTCTTTACAATAAAATCCATTTTCACTCGAACCTCCACTTTGTGTCTTTGATTGTTCAAAAAGCATATCTCTTACTTTAGTGAGAGATTGTCTGGTTTATGCTGCCATTGGTTTTTGAACATTAAAAATGTCCTGTATTTCAGTACGGGAATTTTTTATTTGTATGAAAGGGAAAAAAAGGCTCTCCAGGGTTTGTGGGTTTGGGGGGTGGTCTGTTTAGAGAAACAGTGGAGAGCCTTTGTTTCAGCATGACCATTTCTCAATCTTAGTATCCTAATATCATATTTTTGTATACTGATATAAACAATTACCAATTCATATATAAATGTTTCTATATTTTTATATACTGGTGGCTATATGTCGGGATTTTCTATGACAGTATAGAAATCACAACATTTATATAGGGAATATTATTCTCTGTGAAATTAGGGGAGTGGTATAGAGAAAAGTGTGAGAGCATGGTAATCTTATTTGATCGGTTTAATTTATCGTCGGACATCTTTGAAATAATCTTTTCTACTGAGCAGCAGAAGATAGTCGCAAAAGAACTGATCAAATTTACCATCGAGAATACTGGAGAGATTACCAAGACACAGATGAGTTTTTTTGCAACGCAATTACATGATGGCAAGTACGAATGTGTCTTAGATTCCGGAGTGCACAAGGGCAAGAAGGCAAAACTGAGCTACAACAAAAGACAATTCTACGACAGGATATTAACGCCGATGAAATCAATGGGCTTGATTGATTATGATCTTTACAAGAAAACGTACAAGATTTCTGATAAATTCTCAAATGACATGATGAAGATAGGCCTGATGTGGAAAGCTGAGTTAAGGAAGTTTGGTGTTAAGATATAAATGACCAGCCCGCACGATAAACTGCTATACCAAGTTTCAGGGGCCATTTCCCGCATTTTTGATTTGTCATTTCTTAAAACAGCAGGATATGGGTCGAATCCTAGAAATATAGAGGATACTCTTGAGATAGACATGCTTGGCCAAAAAGGCAACATACTTTATGTATTCGAGGTAAAAACAAACGAGAATGATACCTCTGAAGCGATAACACAGTTAAAAAACAGGCATTTAGGACTGAATTTGAACAAGGATAATATAGTCAATAAACAGAAGCAGCTGCCGCATTATGACTACATAAAATTGTTCATAGTGACTCCAAAGAATGTGTAGGAGATAAATGAAAAAGGCAGCCTTTTAAACAGGTGGCAGCTAGATAAAGTCATGAAAACCCCAGAAATAATCCAATAAGTTTAAATAGTTTAAAGACAGTAAAGAATAACATGAAATATCAAATCACAACCAAAAATAGAAAAGATTTTTTGGCATTACAGAACATATTAGATGATACCCTAAAAAATGGTGTTGTTGAAAGAACGATTCGTGGTGGTTTAATAACTCAGAACCAGGATAGTGCAAAAGTCACATATACTGGCCCAAACGTGTCTGCATATTTTGAGTTTGATAAGGTAAACGGCACATATGCTGGTGCTCTGGTTGTTGAGAAGGCACCAGAAGAGGCAGCAAATAAATTAGCTGCTAGAATAAAGAAAGAATTGCCTGCCCTAAAACCAGAAACTAAATCTTAGTTTTTACAAGAAAACATACAAGATTTCTGATAAATTCTCAAATGACATGATGAAGATAGGCCTGATGTGGAAAGCTGAGTTAAGGAAGTTTGGGGTTAAGATTTAATATATTTCAAAAGGTTTAAATAGTTTCTTCACTAAGGATATTTTATGGCAAAGATTCTTGAATCTGAATTAAGAGAAGAAAAAGTAAAACAAGCAGTAGACTTGTATTATGCTAGATTTGGTACTGAGGAGAGTGTTACTGTAAACGAAGCTGCGGCAAAATATGACATAAAAGGAATAGAAATTCATATGTATATTGCTGCAAGAACAGATGATGGTTTAGGAATGCCTGAAACTCATGCAGAAGCAAAGAAATATCGTATTAATTTAATGCAATTATGATAGTTTTCTAATTAATTCTTGTACATATGGCCGCCTAAAATTTACTGCCAACAATTCATTCAAATATTTCAAAGAATCCTTTCTCGCAAACATTCCTTTTTCTTCTGCAATTTCGTATAAGTTTGCAATATCTCTTACTTGTCCGTGTCTGCCTAACTTGACTTCAGCCTCTTTATTAGCAAACAACATCTCATCTGCATCACTATAAAACTTGTGCGTGATCAATACTTCTATATCTGCCACATCAGCTAATTCAAGTTTCTGAGACCACCTGCTGACTAATTTATCAAATCGCCTTTTTTCTTGTATAACCGCAGGAGGAATAATGAAATTATTTTGAACGAATGTTTGATCTACTTGGAGAAATGTGACGATTTCACTAAGCGTTCCTGGAGACGTATAAACAGCATCGTATAAATCCCTAATTAAGTACAGTCTCCCAATTTTGTCTAGCCATATTGCGGGGGGATGTATTAGATACGACTTTCATTTTATTAATTTAAAAGAATCAAAGTATTTAAAGATTATTATTTTTATTATTTATGGGTGGTTATTTAGTCAAAACTTCTACCTTATCTGTAATCAACAGAGTATGTTCTGCCTGAGAGACCATTCCTTTGTTTTTCTCTGGTTAAACAAAAATTAACCACTATTAAGTGATTAAAAAACCAAAGATTTAAATACTCACGAATATTAACATGTAGCACCATGAGCAAAGATGAATCAGTGGAATTTCAAACAAAGGAATTTCAAGAGGGTGAATTTAGACAAGTAATTGAAAGGTCTAAAGAATTGATAGCCAGAGGGTATTTTACCGGAATAAATTTTCTGCAATCAGAGGAGCCCCTGCCGACAAATTCAATAATCGTCCACTTTCTTCACGACAGCGAACAACATTTGGATGAAATCATATCCGCCGTGCCTGCTGCGCGTTTGGTAGTCCCTAGATTCACGTGCTACATGCTAAATCCTAAATATTTTCAAAAGCCCAATTTTGCTGAAGAATACCGAGATGTAGTTTTTTTCGATTCTAACTTTAATATAATCACAGTTGAGGAGGCGATTGCAAAACCTTTGGGCGTGACAGTACTTAACCGAGAGTTGGATTTAATAGTCCCGCTTCACGGCAGTAAAGATTTATACGATACTGTGCAAGCTTTGCAAGAGGCAGACAAAGAAGGCCCTTATCAGTGGATAGATCCGGTTCTTATTGTGAAAACAAAAACGCCTGTTACTGCTCTAGAAGGTTTTGTTGACAAACAGTATATTAGTATTGCAAAAGAAAGAGAAGAGTTTTATTCAATCTTAACCGACGAGGAAAGAACTGATGCCCTATCGAATTATTTAGATAAATTGTGTGCAGCCACAAAAATAGGAACATTACAAAGAAGTGACGTTGTTTTCAATGCAAGCCAAGTAAACAAAAAGTTTGCAGATTTCTTAGTTAATATTCAGAACCAGCTTCGAATTCTTGAATAGTTTCTCGCAATCTTTGTTTAGAATAAACACCTGTAAGTTTTTGAGAGCCTCCACCACGCACACCTTTTTCAAACGCCTCTTGTAATAGATTAACAACACCATTTTTATGTATGCGGCACTTATATTCTATTTCTCCCCAACCATATCGCCATTCACTAATACATCCGTCATCAGGTAATTCTGCAAGAACTTCAATTAATTTTGGTAGATTCTCCTGACTAATACAATCTAAACCTTCTATTTCTGGGTCTTCTGATGCTTTTCGCAATGTTTCTACTAACATTTTCCTATGAATTATATGTCTCTAGAAGTATATAAATCTTTTGAAATAAATCTAGTAATATACGTAAAATAACTAAATCTTAATCAAAACTTCTACTTTATCTGTAATCAACAGAGTATGTTCTGCCTGTGAGACTATCCCTTTGTTTTTCTCGACTAAAGGAGGGAATTGCTTGATAATATTGTTTTTCAGGAGTTCTCTCAATGCAAAATTAGTCTTGCCCAGGCCGAACTTTTTTGAGAGCCATCTTGTTGTGAATGGTAATGTCTTGTAGTTTTCGCCTATGTCTGCGTTTCCCCAAAGCTTCAAAATCAGCTGAAATCCAATTCTTCTTCACTTAGCTGTTTTTGAACACTTCAAAACTGTTTCGTCATTTTCGAGTTTTAGAGCTTGTAGCCCTGAAATTCGAGCATTTCAGAGTTTTTACTCTCTAGTAAGTTTATGACGCTTTTTAGAAAATCCATCATAACTACTCCTTAATGACGAAACCTTTATAAAGGATTACTGCCTTTAGCAAATCATTACCTTTAGAGGGGCGGAAAAATGACTGAAAACAAAAAAGAATCAGAAAATGAAGTAAGGCGCAGAGTATATCTTAAAAAGGCAATACAAGACTTTACTGAAGCAATTAGATTAAACCCAAAATATGATCAATATTATGTGAATCGCGGGATTGTTTATTCTAATCCACATGTTCGCGAGGTTATACAATATCTTAATCAGAATGGTCTAAGAGCAGAATTAAAAGACTCTGCACTTCAGGGAGATGATGTTGACATTCTTGCAACAGGAAGCCTTGAGGACATAACAGAAGTGACCTGTGCATTAAATGGAGCCAAGGATATTGCAGATCCATTCTACAGCACAGCTAGAGACAGTGAAGATTACACTGTTGTGCATGAAGGTGAAAATGTTGCTTACATGCGCGAGAATCTTGCACAGCTGTTCAAGATACTTGTCGGCGACACAAAAATTCATGTCGGATTGAAAACAAAGCCAAGTATTGATTAATTTTTTTTATTTCATATGCCTTGAAAAAGAGACCCTAAAATGCCGATGACAAAAACATTATGCGGAGTTCTGCACGATGAGGCAGACAAAGAGGAGATACAGCAAGTTCTAGATCTGATAGATAATACAAATCCCGCGAAAGTAGGATTAGAGATTACCAATAAATATGCAGAAACCAATCACTGCCCTGAATTTTTTGATAGGATACATGATTATGCAAGGACAAATGGAAGAAGGATAGTTCCTTTAGAGCACCAGCTTGCTCATGAAAAATACAGCATAGTAAACGCAGTTGTGCTGGTGCTTGAAGACAAGTTATCAAGGGAAAACCTTGAATTTTTGCTGCAGTACACTACAATTGAATTAAAAAAGAGATTCGCCTTAAAATCTTCACAAATACGCGCACTTGAAGAGAATCAAAAAACAACCAAACATGCACTCAAGCTGCTTGATAGTAATCCAACAAAAGAGGAAGCTATCAAATGGTATGAAGAAGCAGAAACTGAAAGAGAAAAACACATGTTAAACAGGATTCTGCGGCATAATCCAGATCTTGTTATTATTGGGGTCAAGCATGCAGAAGCAATAAAAGACAACCTGCAGGAGTATCAGTATATTTGCCTTGCAAAAAGAGATGCAGAAGGTATTTTTGAATCATAATTTAGTTATTACTTCCACCTTATCTGTAATCAACAGAGTATGTTCTGCCTTTACTCCTCGACTAATGACGTTAAGAACTGGATAATCTTTGTTATTTCTTCCTTGTTTTTCTCATAAAAAGAGATATCAACTGCTTCACCGTAATAATGTAACAGGTTTCTTAAATAACTCATTTCTGAAATAAAATTAGCTTCAAACTCATTATCTGAATGCTTTCGGTAAAAATAAGAGATAAGACATTGATGATTCTTTGATTTCAAGCCATGTTTTAGCAATAATGCCACAAGCAATTCCTTGATAATCTCATAATAACCCTCAATGATAAAAGAAACATTATCTTGATTAACTTGCTGGATGTCAACAAATTTTCTTCTTTTAATGACTGTATCCAATATGGAACTGATCTTTTCCTTGTCAGGAGTCACAGTTCTGATAAATTGCCGCCTGCATTCGCCCCAATCCATCAAATTCATCTTATTTTAAAAAACCCCGTAATCCTGATTCCGTTAACCACATTATTAAATAAGTTGTCTGGCAAATTATTGATACTCTGTTCAGTAAAAAGCTGGATTTTGTGGCCCAATATCTTCTCAAATTTGGCCAAGTCCAAATCCTGTTTCTTTAAGGCTTCAACAAACAAGTCAACATCACTTTCTTTAGCTGATTCGCCTTTCCTGAAACTGCCAAAAAGAATTATGCAGGACGGTCTTAATTTCTCTGTTAAATACTCTATCAAACCGCTTTCAAATAACTCCTTAATATAAAAAAAGGTCTTTTCCGTTTTAAACAAAGCAGTACTGACTGCCTCGTTTTCTTTATTTACTCTTCTGCTTTTTTTAAGCTCTCTTAAATATTTATGAACAGTTGATTTTGGAATCCTTGTCTTTTTGGCTAGTTCCCGAACTGTAAACTGCTTCTCAGGATACTCGTAAAAAATCCTTAGAATTTTGTCCAAATTATTGTACTTTAGTCCCATTTTATGTCCTTAAGTCCCAATAAATGGATTAACTATTTAAATGTTGTGCTTTTTCCTTAAGATTTAGTCAAAACTTCTACCTTATCTGTAATCAATAAAGTGTGCTCTGCCTGAGAGACTATCCCTTTGTTTTTCTCGACTAAAGGAGGGAATTGCTTGATAATGTTGTTTTTCAGGAGTTCTCTCAATGCAAAATTAGTCTTGCCTAAGCCGAATTTAGAGGATAACCATCTTGTTGTGAAAGGCAAGGTCTTGTAGTTCTCGCCGACAAACTTAAGTATTTCCCTGGCAAAAGGGCTTCTGACAGGCTTTGGGTTTGTGAGCATGAAGATGTTAGCTCTCTCTGACTCGTATATCATTCCTGCACCATCAGTTGCAAAAGGCTCGATAGCAATGCACATATTCTCCTCTATTTCAGTGTCATCGCCAGTGTCAAAATTAGGGATTGTTGGATCTGTGTGGATATCGTAATAATCCAATCCATGGCCGCTTAAATTCTTTATAGGCGAGAAACCATGACTAGAGATAGTCTCTTGGATGGTCTTTCCAATCTCTCCTAAAGTTGTTCCAATCTGAACAATCTTGATTGCATTATTCAGGGCCTCTCTAGAGGCTTTTACCAAATCAGAATATTTTCCGCTCAGATCAACTGTAAGAGCATTGTCTCCTATTGCTCCTTCAAAACAGGCACCAACATCCAGGCAGGCAACCTGATCCTCAAACACAATCTTATCGTCTGGATCTGCACAATAATGCGCAGCAATATGGTCGCAGGAAATCTGTGCAGGAAAAGCAGGTATTGCACCCAAGTCTACAATCTTTTTCTCTATCAAATCAGAGACCTCTAGCAGAGTTGCGCCTTTCTTTATTAATCCTCCACCGTATTCAAGGGCCTGCGCTGCAATCTTCCCGGCTTTTTTCCATTTCTCTATGTCTTCTGGAGTTAACTCTGTTTCTTCTTCCATAGGTAGTGGAGAATTACAATGTCTTTATATTTGTTGCGGTAAGTAGAACTAGAGAAAACTAATGATAAATTCCACGATTTGTATTGCGATGTTGATTGATGTCATTTTAGTCTCGCTTTATAAAAAAAGGAAAATTAGAAATCCGGGGGGATTTCTAAATTCCCAAAAACAAATAGGTTTTTGCGAAAAATAAAAAAATCTAATAGATAAACGCTATAGCTTTTCTCTGAAGCTGCTCAAATCTGATCCTTCCAGGGTCTGGAATCGGATTGTTGTCACCTTGGAAAATAGCATACCAGCCATCCTCGTCCTGGCCAATCTCCTTGATTCTGTGGATTATGTTTCCATAATCTGTCTTATAGGAAACTATGTCACCAACCCTTACATCAGATGTTCTCTGAGGAACTACCTCTATAGCGTTGTGTTGTGCGTCAAATACAGGGTCCATAGAGTTTGTGTCAGCAAAAGCTGCCAAGATCGGACTCTGAACGTCTATAACAACCTTGTCTGGATAGATGTGAATTTGGTATTCCTTGATATAGTCGCCAGGAGAGTCTCTCTCTGGAATAACTTCTGGGAACTTACTGTATTCTGGGCCGAATACACTAAAGTCCATGTTCTGAACTTCTGCCATTGTAATCTCTCTATAATCTGGAACTGTTGCCAGTTTAGGTTCTGGACAAACAGGAACCTCTGGACAGACCTGTTCATTGTCTTGATCAACTAATGGAGTTTCATCTACTTGCACATCAGCAAGAGATGCGCTGTCTCCCTGCACAGGAACTGGAACATTGTCCTGTATAGGGGCAGTCATGTTGGCTCCAATTGCACCAGCTGCAGCGCCGAACGCAAAAACAACCATTAAAATCACTGCAAACAATTTGTTTCTCAGTTTCATTGTTATTACCCCCAAGTAAACACTGTTATTGCTAAATATGTATGTTCTAGTATATAAAGGTTTTGTTTTTTGTCACTAAGGAATGGTAAACAGTGCTTTTAGAGGGTGAGCTTAATTATTACCATATGCAAAATAATTAGTTGGTCAATTGTTTGCAATATGCAAAATATATGATGTTAACTATAGGTTATAGCACTTAAAAAAAAAGAGCAACCTATAAATAGAATCAAATACTTTACTCTATCTGGTGGGGAAATAAATGAACATATCCAACATTCTAATGATAGGCTTCTTAATAGCACTCAGCCTGACTATATTGATCTTTAGAAAGAGATTTGTTTTCCAGAGCTTTGGGAAAATATTTTATTTCGGAATGTACAAGACAAAAGTAGGGCTGAAGCTGATGGACAGATGGTCTAAAAAATACCCAAGAATATTGACGAGGCTGTGCTATCTGTCAATAGTGATTGGATTCTTGGGAATGATACTGGTAGTATTTGACCTGATAAAATCAGGATACCAGATATTGACTGGAACAAGCACATTATCAGTCGGACTGGTATTGCCTGTTCAGGCAAAAGGAGTGTTTTATGTCCCATTTATTTATTGGATAATCGCAATAGCAGTCATCGTTGTCATACACGAGTTTTCACATGGATTGATAGCAAGACTGCATAAAATAAAAGTAAGGAGCTCTGGAGTTGCATTCTTAGGAATCATTATACCATTAATACCTGCAGCATTTGTAGAGCCAGATGAAAAACAATTAAGAAAAGCATCCAGGTTCAAGCAATTAAGTGTCTATGCAGCAGGACCATTTGCAAACATTGTCTTTGGATTTCTATTCTTAGGAATATTTGCACTGATACTAAACCCATTTGCAGCCTCTTTATACAATTTTGAGGGCGTAAAAGTAAATGATTTTATGGGTGCTGAAAGTCCTGCAGAGATAAGCGGCATGGCAACAGGAGAGATAATAACAGAGATAAATGATGCTGAGATAAAGAATACAGAGGATTTTCTTAAATCAATAGAAGATGCAGAGCCAGGAGATGTTGCAGAGATAAAGACCACAGAAAAAAGTTATTCTGTTTTATTAGAGGAAGATCCAGCTGAGAAAGATGCATTCTTAGGAGTTTGGGTATCAACAGAGAAGACAATGAAAGACAAAAGTTTATTCTCTTATTTCATAATCTGGGTGACTGACTTGTTCTACTGGTTATTTTTATTGAACTTAGGAGTGGGGTTGTTTAACCTGGTTCCAATCGGGCCTATTGACGGTGGAAGAATGCTCCAGACAGTGCTTGAAAAAGTGATGCCTAATAAACGTGCAACAAGAGTGTGGCACACTGTGAGTGTTGTTGTGTTGATGATTATCGTCAGTAATATTATTTATGCTTTTGTCGCTTAAGCGCGATATTGTGAAGGCGAGAGAAGAGTTGAACCCCTGTTTGCGAAGCAAACAGCTGACAGAATGCTTCTCGAGCCTGAACAAAGAGCGCCCTTTGATCCTAACTTTTTCAAAGTTAGATTGACAGTAATATTATTTATGCTTTTGTCGCTTGAGTTCTCTTTCATAACATTTATATACAAGATGTTTCTATTCCCTAGTAACTTACTAGAGAAAGGTGATTTAAACGAAACTGTCAACAAAATCAGAATATGCCTGCCTTGCACTGGTCGACCTGTCAAAGCAGTACAACAAAGGCCTTGTCAAGATAGAAAGCATAGCCACCAGGCAGCACATACCGAAAAAATACCTTGAACAGATCCTGCTTCTGCTGAAAACATCTGGCTATCTGAAAAGCAAAAGGGGTTCAGAAGGAGGGTACAAACTCTCAAAGCCCCCAAACAAGATATCTGTTGCAGAGATAGTCAGGCTAATGGACGGGGCTCTAGCTCCTGTCGAGTCAGTGAGCAAGTATTTTTACGAGCCGACTCCGATATCAAAGAACAAACAGCTGATAAAGATGTTTAAGGAAATAAGGGATTATGTCTCCAAAAAACTGGAGAATACAACATTTGCAGATCTCATAAAGAAATAATATTTTTTTGTCATTATTTGTATAGTAAAACCATAGAAAAAGTATAAATAAGGAAAGGTGATAAGACGATGGTATTTGAGATAGGTTTGGGTATCTTTTTGATTATAGCTACGCTAGCGTTTGTAATGGAGTTGATTGATGCAGGATTGGGAATGGGGTATGGAACTGTATTGACGCCGCTGTTGCTGGCTTTTGGGCAGTCTCCTCTTGTGGTAGTCCCATCTGTACTGCTTTCGCAGGCAATTGGGGGAGCCACAGCAGCTATATTCCATCACAGATATGATAATGTAAATTTCAGACCTAAATCCACAAACCTAAAAAAAATAGGCTGTGCACTTAATAAATACGGATTTATCAAATGCTTTAAGCGAGGATTCTCCAAAGACCTGAAAATAGTTTTTGCAATAACATTTCTCGGCGTAATTGCAACTGTTATTGGCGCATTCACTGCACTAAACATACCAAAATGGATGCTAAAAGGATATATAGGCTTGCTAGTAACAGCGATCGGCCTGATACTGGTACTTCGAAGGAAAAACTTCCAGTTTTCCTGGAAAAAAATGATGGGAGTCGGGCTACTTGCATCGTTCAATAAAGGAATGTCTGGCGGAGGATTTGGCCCTGTGACAACAGGCGGACAGATCATTGCAGGCAACCACCACAAAAGCGCAATAGGATGCACGACCCTGTCTGAAGTGCCTATCTGCCTGGCAGGATTTATAACATATCTTTTACTCAACGGGCTGCAAGGCTATGGCCTGCTTACTGCGTTATCTGTCGGAGCAATAATTGGAGCACCAATAGGCGCACTGTTCACAACAAAACTGAGATCCAAAAAAATAAGATATGTATTAGGGATGCTTATCCTATTACTGGGAGCATGGACAATAATCAAGCTCTTGATTTGAGGTAAAAAAAATGGAAACAAACAAAAGATCTCTTGCAAAATCCCTCACATACAGGGGACTAGCAGTGCTTTATCTGCTCGCGGCAGTTTTTTTGTTCACAAAAAAGTTAGAGAATGCCATATATGTGACAGCAGCATTTCAGGTTATAATGGTGGCAATCTACTTTTTGCATGAACGGGTATGGAATAAAATACCTTGGGGCCAGAAATAGAAATACTTTTATACTTTTTATTTTTTGTTTCTTTTTATGAACAGACCAAAATTAAATTATTTCGTCGATATAGGGATGGCAATAGCTTTTGCGATAGTTGCTGTTACAGGCATACTAAAACTTCCTGCATTAGGGGGGAAAACTAGAGATTACATGCTTTTGCATGACTGGGCAGGTGTTGTGCTGGCTGCTTTTGTGCTATTACACTTGATTCTGCACTGGAATTGGATAATTTGCATGACAAAAGGTTTTTTCAATAAATAAATGTTTTTTTCTGTGCAGTGATAATACTCTATGTATAAAACTCATTAATTAACCATATTGCAGATAATCACAATAGTGCTCTTAGTATATTATAACAGAAATTTATAACAGAAATGCTAAATATTAGTATTACTTGTCAGCATTTCTGAATATACCAACTGTGGATTACTATTTGATTATTTTGCACAGTTATTATATATACACAATATATATACACAAGCACAGGTATTTATGCTGAAATCAGCGAAAATTGGAAATTTAAAAAAAGTTCTAAATTCGTTAAAAAAACATTTTTTTTAACGAAAAGTTTATATATAGTATATTCTAAGAGTAGATTAAAAAAGAGCGATAGTATGAAAAGAACAATAATACTTGCAGCAATTCTAATTATAGGTGTTTTACTTATTTCCAGCTGCAAGCCAGCTGGAAGAGCAATAGCACAGCCAGATGTCACTGGAAGAGACCTTGATAATTTTCCTAGTAACCTGTTTCACGAATTTGACCTAGAACAGATGCCAATACCAGTAAAGATATACACAGATCTTGCTTTTGCAAACATTGCAAATCAACTAGTGGCAGAGATAGAAGTAAAGATGTGCGAAGGCATGCAAACAAATGGAGAGGGCTGTTCATATACTTTTGAACCAGACTTTATTGATTCAATAGATAATATTCCAAGATTCATCGCAATAGGAACCTGTGATGATGAAACAATAAGCTCTTTGCTTGATGACAGCACTTGTGAAGACCTCGTAGAGCATAAGGCACTTATACAATATGTTGAGACAGGACAATTAGTGATAGCAGGAGGAACAGAAGCTGACGCAATAGCTGCTGTTGATACATTAATGGCTTACTTAAACGAAGGAGTGTATCTGAATGGATATTATTCAGACATAATAAACACAGAAAATCTCATCGCAGCAAGCCACATAACCCCAACAAACGAAGTAAAATACACTGCACAATTCATGTTTAAAGAAGGAACAAACGTAATAATGAGTCCTCTAGAGATTCCTTATGATAAAGAGACTGTGACTGCATTCTTTGGAGCTAATATAGACAAGATAAACAAGATATATCTTTATGATACTGATGCAGGAGCATACATGGGTGTCTATAACCCAGATACAGACGTGCCAAGCAACATAGTTAATTTTGCAGAAAGAGATTATTTATATGTAGTAGATGCAAAAGAAGACTTTGATATAACTGTATTCGGGGCAGAACCACCTGCTGCAAGCTTGGCAGGGTATTACAACGTGCCTTTAGATACAAAAAAAGTACTAAATGCATTCATAACAGGAGCAGCTGTCAACTCAATAACAGGAGGAGCAGTTGCAGGGCAGGTATATGCAACAGACCCGCTTTATCAATGCAGAAGAACATCACCTGTATCACAAGTACACGATTATTATGTATCTTTGGTGTATCCTTGTCCTGTAGATGATACATTAGGCATCTTAGGAAGAGTGTATAGCTACTCAGAACCACAACCAGCAAATACAGTATTATTAAAATACTGCTACTGGCCACATCACGACGACCACTTACTTGCAATAAATGTGTGTGACCCAGACACACAAGACCAAGCAGACACACCAAACCTAGGCTATGTTTATGCAACAAAACCAACAGGCATTGATACAATTCCATTGTATAGATGTATATTTACCAGCAACGGAGAACATTTCCAAACAAGCATAAACCCTTGTCCAGATGGCAGTGACCAAGAAGGAGTGTGGTACATGCTTCCATTCTGCAGTGAAACAGACCAAGGAAAAGACCTATTTACAAAAGGAACGACAACAGGACTGATAGAACAGTATCCTAAAACAGAAATAGATACTTGCGTTGGTACGACAAGAGTAGAAGAAGCATACTGTGACAGCGAAACTCTTCCTCATGGAGTGAAAGAAGAATTACTAGACTGCCCAAGCGAAACCACGTGCCAAGAAGGAGAATGTGTCTGGACCGGGGAAGAAGAAGCCTGGATGTGGGCGTGCAGGGATGATTCTAATGTTGGTGACTTGGTATATGATCACTATGTAACAGCCCCAACAGGACAATATGAATATAAAAACGCATGCGGAACAGCAGACCTAACACAAAGAATCATAGGAAAAGTATTCAAAGTGCCAAAACAAGACACGCAAAAACTAACACTCTGCGAAGACTACACAAACAATAATGACAGAGAAGTCATCCTGGGAGACTGCCCACCAGGAACAGACATATTAAAAGAAATAGGATTTGTCTATATAACTCCACAAGAAGGAACAATACCTGCAACAAAATGCAAATTCACAGCAAATAATGAAAAATTTGTGATAAATGGAAACGGCTGCCCTTCAGGAGCAGACAAACTATTCACATTCTATGTAATGCCATTCTGCACAATAAGTGAAGACAACACAGAACCAGGAATAACAGAATCAGAATTGTACATAGGTACCAAAGACTCTGTATTCAGCCTAGTAGACGGAGACAAAACATGGTATGATGAATGCACAAACGGAAAACTAAGGCAATATTACCGCGACCCAACAAACCTTGAAGGCAACATAGGGATTGCTTCAAAAGAAGAAGACTGCCCAACAGACACGATATGCGAAGATGGCAAGTGCAAAGGACAGATAACAAAACTATTATACCGCTGTTATAACATTCAGCACTGGAGCGGCTCACCAACATTACTTGATCATTATGTATCATTTGACCCTAATTGTGAAGGAAATAATGTAGACGGCCCAATAGGCCACATATATCAAGAAGAGTTCTGGAAAGCTGAACCAAACCTGGAAACAGCATACCAGTGCCATAGACAAACAAGACATCACAGCCACACATGGACAGATCATTTCTTATCAAAAGATGCAAATTGTGAAGGACAAAACGTTGATTCCTTAGTTGGATATCTGCCATCAAGCTCATCTGACAAGACAACAACATACTACAGATGCTTAGGAACAGAGGCCAAGGGTGGATTTGACCACTTGATATCATCAAGAATAGGATGCGAAGGATATGTAAATGAAGAACTAGAGTTTTACTTCCTAAAAGAACCAGTAACTACAGTAGAAGGTGCACCAGAACCATCAGCAGAGCCAGCAAACCTGACAATAACAAAAACAGGACCTGCAACAGCAGATGCAGGAGAAATAATAGAGTATGAAATACAAATCACAAATCCCACAGAAAACATGATATATTTCACATTAACTGAAAAGATTCCAGACTACACAACATACATAAGCAACAGCAGGGACTGGGTTCCAACAGAAGAGACAGACACAGAAGTTGCTTGGGAGATGGGCATCCCAGGAAAAGATGGATACAGCGTGGACATACGCCTAAAATCAGACGAAAACACAACAAACGGAACAATAATCACAAATGAAATTGAAATTGAATTTAACACAAAAAATAAAAGTGCAACAGCAGAGACAGAAATACAGTCATCAATAACAGGACCAGAATGCGGAAATGGAATAATAGAAGCAGGAGAGGAATGTGATGACGGTAATTTAAACAGCGATACTATGCCAGATGCCTGCAGAACAGATTGCAAACTTCCAAGCTGCGGTGATTCTGTTGTTGATACAGGAGAGGAATGTGATCCTCCAGATGGAATAACATGCGATGCAAACTGCATGAACATAACACCACCACTACCGCCAGGAGTGCCACCATTAGTCCCACCACCAACACCACCACCTACATTACCACCATTCCCACACCAATTTTATGGAAATGTGATAAATGGCGTGGCAGCCATGCCAATACAGGCAACACTTGGGGCAATAAACTTCAATACAGCAGTAGACACAAACATACAATATGGTTACACACCAATATTCCTAATAACAGGAACAACAGACGGAGCATTAATCTCATTTTATGTCAATAATTCATTTGATCAAACATACGCATTTCAGCAAGGCGCCTTGACACAATTAGACCTAACATATACTGCAGGAGGAGCACCTCCAACAGGACCAACATGCACAGACGGAATACAAAACCAAGATGAAACAGACGTGGACTGCGGAGGAACAGTGTGCCCTAAATGTGATAAAAACGAGAATTGCACTAAAAATTCAGATTGTAAAACAAATTATTGCAAGAATGGAGTGTGCAAAGCAAGGCCAAGGCCAAGAGTTAGCGGAGGCGGTGGAGGAGGCAGAGGAAGATACGTCACTGCTGCACAAGATCTGTATGGAATGCCTCAGCAAGCAGAAACAGCCTGCTATGATGACTGGATATGCGACCCATGGAGCCCATGCTTAGATGGAATACAGACAAGAGAGTGCTTCTTGAATGATTATCCTGAATGCTTACTAGAGATGCCTAAACCAGAGACAACACAGTCCTGTGTAATGCCAGAACCAGAATATGTTCCGCCTGCAGCACCAACATGCTTTGACGGCATACAAAACCAAGATGAAACATTCCCAGACTGCGGAGGAAGCATGTGCAAGCCATGTGATCCAAACCTTCCATGTAGAATTGACAGGGACTGCGTAACAAATTATTGCGACCCTATAGCACAGATGTGCAGTTATCCATCAATTGTAGAGACTCCAAAACCACCAAGCAGATGGTGGATCTGGCTGATAGTAGCCTTGGCAGCAATAGGAGTAATTGGAGGAACAATAGCAGCAATAGTACTCTTAAGAAAAAAAGAAGAACTCCCGAACCACAGGCTAAAAGACCTCCGGGAATACGTGGAAAAATACAAGAAAAAAGGCGTTTCTACTGAAAAAATACGAAAGAAAGTTCTAGAGCATGGCTGGAAAAAAGAAGCAGTAGAAAAGGTTTTAAAATAGGATACAGGCTCTCTAAAAGACTTCTAGGGGAAAACTCTGTATTTAAAAGAAAAGTTTATATATCTGTTGTATTATACTCATTATAATCGGGGGATGACAGCAATTTTCTAATTGGGCGCACTGATTTTAACTTGATTTAAAAAAAAAGAGTTAAGATCATGAAAAAAACAATTAAATTCCCCATAGGCCCTATTCTGATATTCATTCTTATTTCATTTTGTTTTTTTTTAAGTGCCTGTTCTCAGGATACCATCACTGCAAAAGTGGTAGAACCGCCACAAATTGGTGAAGAGTCTGATCTTTCAGAGACGTTATCCATAGGTCTGACAGACAGTGATATTAAAACTGCTGAAGAAATATCTAAAGAGCCGGAAGATATCCAAGAAATCAGGCTTGAGGCTCCAAGGCCAAAGGTAGAGCCTGAAATCCAGAAGATAATCAAGGAAAAGCCAAAAGAAAAAGTAGAAGTTGTCATGATTGTCAAGAATGACAGAGATCTTGAGAGGATTTCTAAATTAATTGAGGAAAGTTCTGGAGATGTAAAAGGAAAATACAAGGTAGGAGACGTTATCTCAGCAGAGATAGAGGCAGAAAAGCTTGAAGAGATATCAGAAGATGATGCAATAGAAGAAATAGCATTAGAAAAAGAGTATTTTGCATTCCTGAATGAAAGCATACCGCAAATCAGTATAGATACTATAGCTTGGGCAAGCAATTACACTGGAAAAGGCGTGAAAATAGCCATACTAGACACTGGAATTGACACAACTCACGAGATGTTTGGAAGCAGGATAATACTGTCAAAATCATTTAATTCAGAAGGCGTGAATGACCTTAATGGCCATGGCTCGCACTGCGCAGGAATAGCAGCAGGAGATGGGAGATACAAAGGAGCTGCACCAGATGCTTCACTACTTAATGCCAAAGTGTTGACAAGCCGTGGAAGCGGCAGAACATCTAATATAATAGCTGGAATAAACTGGGCTCTTGACCCAGATGGAAATTCCAGCACAGATGATGGTGCTGATATCATCAGCATGAGCTTTGGGGGAGCTTTGACAGATTTAGACGGACCATTGGCAAGCGCAATAAAAGATGCTATTGATGAAGGAGTGGTATTTATCGCTGCTGCAGGCAATTGCAGACAAGGATGCGGAAGCTTCTTTGGGGTGACAATGCCAGGAAGCATGCCAGAAGTAATAACAGTAGGAGCAGTCAATGAAAACAACAATGCTGCTTCATTCAGTTCTGGAGACACTTTCCATAATTATATCAAGCCAGATGTAACTGCACCTGGCGCAAACATAATGTCTGCCACAAAAAATGGCGGCTATAAATCAGCAAGCGGAACCTCAATGAGCACGCCAATGGTGGCTGGCCTGATAGCATTGATGCTTGAGAAAGAAAGCTTAAGTCATGCTCAAATCAAAGCAAAACTAGAAAACACTGCGATTGATCTTGGTAGTTCTGGAAAAGATATAGCATATGGAAGTGGATTGGTTAATGTTAGTGCGATATTTGCAAGTGAAGTGGTTGAGGTGAATGAGACAGAAGAGAGCGAAGATAATGAAACAGAAGAAATTATCTCAAATATCACAATTTCAACAGACAGTAAGATAATTGCAGAAGATGTTGGAGAGTTCAGGTTCTTGATTAAAAGAAATGTCTCAAGCAATATGTCGCATGCAATCTCACATAATAAAGCGATATATGCAAGAGATCTGCACAGGGTTTACTTAGAAGAAGTAATATTTGATACTGCCCTTAATTTTACAGATTACCTTTACCTTAATGTTCCATTAGGAACATCTGAAGAGATAGAATTTATCAATGGAAATTACTCTTATGTAAAATATGGCGATGAACTTGTATGGTACACAGGTAATGCTGTTTATTTTTTTGAAACACTGAATATCAGCTTTAACGACACTGGACTAATTGCATTTTTAGATTCTTATTCTGAACAGACATCTAATAACGTTGGCACTGATTTTGAATCAAATGTACAAAACATGAAAAAAATTGAGGAAAAAGTTTTTGATGAGATAAATAAAAAGACAATACAAAAAATAAAAACAACAAGTTCGGGAAAAAACACAAGTTTCAAACTAATGTATGGCGGTGATGACCCAGATGACGCTTACACCCTGGATTGGGGAGACAGAGAGTGGGAATCCTTCTACACAGAAGGGGCGGATAATTGGTATTACACAGAAACAGATGTAAAAGGCACGCTAATCTTTGAAATTACTGACATAAGCTCAGGGGATGATTTAGACTTGTACGTATATGATTACCGAGCAGATCGTTTAAAATGTTACAGCGAAGAATGGGGCGATGATGACGAGTACTGCACAGTGTCTAAAACAACAACAAATACTTGGGGGTTCTACATTTTGGTATATCCTTATGAAATAGATGGCTGGCGAGCAACAGGCTATATTGAAACAGACGCGTCATGCACAGCAGAATGGCTGGATGAATGGGACTGCCGCTCATGGGGCAACTTATACAGAAAATACCGAAATAGGGACTGCACTGTTGAATGGGAACACTATGTAGACTGTGATGATTATGATGATCCTGGCAGCTGGTATTGTTACAATGGCGATGCCAAGAAAGTATCTTATAATTATTATTGCGATTCTGATGTGAATCGCTGTGATTACAACCCAACCACAGATATGTATTATTGTGATTCAGCAGAAAAATGCAGCAGTGGAAGCTGTGTAGACAAGATCTGCAGTGATTACTCAAATAATGGAGGAACCTGCAGCTGGTCAGATTATTATTTTGACAATACTTATTGTGTGGGCAGCACAAACGGAGATCCTGCAGAGTGTGAGCCTTTTGGAAACACATATTGTTGGGACTACCTAGATTCCTGCACTTCTGACCAATATTGTAAAGATCCTATTGGTTCATCACAAGGAGCACAATGCTTTGATTATGAGTGTTCTGTTGATTCTGTATCTTGGGACAAGACAAGTGCTGTGGTGGATACCAATGTAGGCATAACTGTGCAGGGAAGCCACTGTGACAGTAGTGACCATGTAACCTTTGGAGTCTATGAAAATGACTGCTGGGGAGTGCTTGAAGCCTCTGCACAAGGAAATGAAACAAACATGACTGCACAAGGAATATGCAATGATGCAGTCAATAAACAACCAGTAAAAGCAGATTTCTCAAGCAACAAGGCCACAAGCACATGGAAAGCAGAGTGGCAGAGTGATGTAAACGGAGACCCAGAACATTATGTTTATGCATATCTACAAGGAGACAGTGATGATGATACCAGATCAGGCAATAAACTGACTGTATCTTGCAAAGACAATGATAATGACGGGCATAAGAGCAATACTTGCGGAGGAGATGACTGCAATGATAATGACGCAGCAAAATATCCAGGCAATACAGAGATATGCGACCAAAAAGACAATGATTGCGACAATCAGGTTGATGAAGACGGGGCATGCGACTGCCACTTATCAAGCGTATCCTGGGACAAGACAAGTGCATCAATGAGCAGCACAGCTGGATTTAAGGTGTATGGAGACAGCAACTGCAACGGCAAATATGCCTCTATGCAGGTTTGGGAATATGACTGGTCTTCTGCAGACGATCCTGTCCAGAATAATCCATCAAACCCAAAATTCTCTAATGGTGTTGCTTCAGGCAGTTGGACTGCAGAATGGCAGTATGACGCAGGAACAAAACCAGAATATTATCTTAAAGCAACTCAAGGAAGCTCAACAGTCACATCATCGAACCAGCTAACAGTCAGCTGCACAGACAGTGATGGAGATGGGTATACTAGTTCTGTTTGCGGAGGAAGCGACTGCAATGATGCAGATTCTAATATACATCCAGGCCACACAGAGAGCTGCAACGGAATAGACGATGACTGCAATAACCGAATTGACGAAACTTTTAATTTCCGGATAGACAATAATAATTGCGGAGCATGCCACATAAGATGCGGCGACATAGGCCAGTATTACCAGTGCCAAAACTATGTCTGCATACGGCAAAGAGTTTGCGGTGATAACATATGCGAAGGACCAGAAACAAGTGCTAATTGTGCGCAAGACTGCTATGGAGACCTCAAAGTAGTCTCGATAAACGCCCCATCTGAGGTAGACCAAAATGATTATGTCACAATAAAGGCAACAGTAGAGAACAAAGGAACTTACACAGATCAATTAAACATTGAAGCAGGAATTGTTCCAGACTATTGGAGAGGAACAATCTTTTCAATGGAAGACAACATGTCAATACAGGCAGTTGGATTCACGACAAAATGCTGCCAAGGCAATGCATATTATGACGCAAAAACAATCAGTCTAGGAGCAGGAGATTCAGAAGAAGTCACGTTTAATGTTTATGCCCCTAAAACCACAAGCACAGATGCCTGCGGACAGGCGTCATCAGGATATTATTCTGCATGGGATACATCCCACGAAGTCATGGTAGGTATATATCCTGCATGCGGCCAATCTTACACTCATTCTATCACAAAAAACATCAAAGTAAAAGAAACACCCTGCAACTTTGACTCTGACTGCGGGCCTGGCGCAACATGTGAATATGATTCTGACAATCCTTCAAACAGCGCGTGTATACCAAACCCTTGCGAGACCCAATGCAGTTCAGATAATCTGTACTTCTGCGAAGGCTCTTCCCTTTACATGTGCAAGATGAATATAACAAACGGCTGCTACCAGAGAACATCTGTACAGACCTGTCCAGTAGGATATGAATGCATCAACGGAAAATCAAGCTGCCAGAAAATAGTGGCTAATACAGAGTTATCAATTGAAGAAGCATCTGCCGGCACAATAGTACAAAAGCAGTCTGGAGATATCATCACTGTCAAACTTAAACACAATAAGAATGAAAACATCCAGCTGGAATACGACCATGACTCATTCGCACTAGACACTTCCACCTGCCCAAGTGATTCTTTTCACATAACAAAAGATCAAGCATGCAAATTCACAATCAGTGATTATGCATTAGGACAATATACTTTCACAGTCAAGAACGGAAATAAAAGAACAGTCAATGTAATATATCGCCCAGATTATCTGATAATAACCAACAAAGCAAAATTATTGACTCGCTTCTCTGGCGACAAGACAGGAGTGAATGACCTGCTTGCAAAAGCATACCGTCATGCAGATGGCGCAGACAGAAAAGCAGTAATCTATGACATGGATGATTATATCGGAGGACACCCGTGGGAACAACTAAGTGATTACAAAGAAACTCCAAGAGTTCAGGTGATGACAGACAATTCATACTCCTTAGATATAGGATATTTCATAAGAGACAAATGCGAAAAATGTGAGGGCGTTGTCATACTTGGCGGCGACTTTGTTGTTCCATACTACAGAAGAGATGTAAACATACTGGACTGGAAGCTATTTTATTCTGATACAAGAATAGACAAAATATACAGCGAAATCCCTTACATCAAGAGAACAGAAAAAGATTTTGCAGAACTGGATGACTTATTCATATTCAAGGGCTCATACAGAGGGAAAAAAGTAAAATTACTTCTGCCAGACAGTGTTTCATCTGACATGAGTTCACAAATAGCCAAATTCAAAGATGTAATCAACAAAAGCTACAAGCCAAAAATCGAAGAAATAAAATCAAAAGACATTTACTGCAAAGACCAGAAATTATTTGAACAATATGACAGTGCAACATTACTTATCATAGGAACAGAAGAAAACAACAATGCATACAAATGCCTGCCTTTTGTTGCAGGCTATGAGAACAGAGATACTGCGTTTATAGACATCAACCCATGGGACGGCCGCGAATATTCTGTAATAATAAACACAGACGACCCGCATGTTCTAGAAGCCTTGACAAAAACAATTGAAAATGGAGAATACAAAAAACTAAAAGCAAAGGGCTGGTGGTATGTTGAGCTAAGTCTTGAAGCAGCATCTTATCTTATGCTTCTTGGTGAAGTAGTCACAGGCATACCGCTTGATACTGTTGCAGACGGAGCAGATAGTGTAAATGACTGCTGGGTCAGGAAAGACGGCATATCCTGCAAAATCAGCGTGGTAATGATGGGCATACCTTGGATTCCTGGCAAGCCATTCAAAAAAGCGTTAAAAGTAGTGAGGAAGACTGCCGGCAAACCTATTGAAGAATTCCTGGGAAAATACGGCACAGAGGCAATAAAGTTCCTGGCAAAAATCTGGAAAAAAGGAAAATTAACACAGGTGGGCAGATTATTCAAAACAGCAGGCGACAAATGGAATAATCTTTACCACATATTAAAAAGCTCGATTGGAGAAAAAATAATACACAAATGGGGCGATACTGCGCAAGACGGCGCTGCCAAAATGGTAAAGGTGATGGACGGCAGCGAAGCAGAGACATTGCTAAAAAACAATGAAGAGATTGCAGAAGCCATAAGCACAGAGATAGGCAGAAGAAGTGATGACTTCTCTAAAATAAAAATAGAGAAATATTATGAT
>CAZXEZ010000002.1:0-21026 GCA_964640255.1 uncultured Methanosarcinales archaeon
AAGTGTTTCATTAATATAAGGTGGCTCGTTTTCCACTAAAAACCACTCGTACACTGTTTTAGGATTAAGCTTGATCTTTAAAAGCAAATCATAAGTTTTTGCCTCAACACTATTGAGCTTTTTAACCTGCCCCAGCTTATACCTGACACAACGCAAGGTTAGTCCGCATATTCTGGAACTGTCACCATCTGGCACTGCCGGCTCTAGAATACGCTTGACGGATTCAATCTGTTCAAACACATTAAACCTTTTCTTACACTTATTCATTCAAACCACCACCTTTATATACATGGAATAACAACTTAAAGAAAGTAAGTCCAGAAAAAATCCAAAAAAGAAAAAAATTTCGTGTAATGCAAACCGCATGCACAGGGTTTCCACAGTCTCAAAAACCGACAGAAACAGACAGAGAAGCCCATTTCTTTTTAACAATGCGCGGTTATGCTCTTTGACCATACGAAGCAGAGTCAAAGAAAAGAAGCAAGAGAAAAGGAGCAAGAGTCCCAAAAAACCAAAAGATTTATATATACCTATATCTTTGTTAGGTATAAATTTATATACAAAAGGTATAAAAATGTCTCAAACTGCTATTTTGGAAAGAGAAAAAGCTATGCATTCACCTACTTTGAATACTGTTTTGATGGTGGAAGATGTACTTAAAGAAGCTGGTGAATTGGTAAAATTATCAGAATTAAAAAAAAGATTGCCAAGAAAGGTTATGCATCAAACATTACTACAAATATTGGATTACCTTCAATACAGCGGAAAGATATTTATAGGAACAAAAGGTATTCTTTGGGTATATGCTGGAAGGAAAGAACTCAATGATTTAATAAAAAGAGGGACTGAAATATGAAAAGATTTGTGAGAGTTATTTTACTAGATGAAGCAGATAATGAATTTAAAAGACTGAATGATTTAGTTGGACAGCAAATAAAAGAAGGCAAAGAAAATACAGAAGAGATGCAATTATTAAGGTCAATTAAGCAAAAGAGAGATTTAATCAAAGCAAACCCTTTCTATGGAGACAATATTGAAAAAAAGAAAATTCCAAAATGTTACAAAGTTAACAATTTATGGAGGGTTGAACTTTCTAGATATTGGAGAATGTTGTATACCATCAAAGGAGATCAAGTAGAAATAATGTGTTTTGTTCTAGAGATTGTTGATCACAAGAGGTACGATAAGATTTTTGGATACAAGAAAAAATAGTGTTTTTTTTCTATACACGAAATTTTGTTGTATAGAAAAAGATAAATTTTTGTAGGGGCTCCTTAAATTAAAATTCTTTTTTGAATTGAATATAACAATGCGGTTTGGCGAAGTGCGAGACTGAGCATGGAGGCGCGTATCCATAAAAACATTTATAAATACCAACTCTATATATTAATTAAAAAATGGGTGAGAAACACAATAACACAATCAAGTATGTTTTCTTAGGGGTATTTGTATTATTGATATTCCTGAGCTTCCTGGTAATAAAGCCATTCATCAATGCAATACTGGCAAGCATGATAATAGCATATGTATTTTATCCTGTATTCAATCTGTTAAACAAGAAAATAAGAAACAAGACAATATGCGCATTGTTTGTTTCACTATTCATAATATTACTAATCATGATACCTTTCTCATTCCTGCTTCAGTCATCTGCTTCAGAGGCACAGTACATGTACATACGTGCAAAGCAGAAAATACTGACCGGAGAGATATTTGATGTTGACTGTACTGGAAAAGACACTCTACTGTGCAGATCTTCTGAATACATGAAAATCTGGGTAGAGGATCCAGAGGTGAAATTCTACCTGCAGGACATGATTGGCAGATTCACCACAATGGCAATTGAAAAAACATCACAGATAGTCTTTTCATTGCCAGGAATACTGCTGCAGATTGTAATAATATTCTTCATAATCTTCTATTTGCTTAAAGACGGACCTGAATTGATTAAAAGAATAAAAGATTTGCTTCCATTAAAGAGAAAACACAAGGCAATGGTGTTTCAAAAGATAAGAGAGACAACACACGCAGTTATGTATGGCTCGATAGTGATTGCGCTGATACAGGGTGCTCTGGGAGCATTTGGGTTCTGGCTGTTTGGAATTGAAACATTCTACATCTGGGGTATGGTAATGGCAATCTTTGCATTAGTCCCTTTTGTCGGCACAGCAATAATATGGATTCCAGCAGCATTATATCTAATTGCAAAAGGCTCATCAGAAGGGAATACGATGCTGATATGGCATGGCGTAGGATTATTGATATATGGAACATTTATAATCTCAAGTGCAGATAATATCCTAAAACCAAAGTTGATAGGAGACAGGGCAGGACTTCATCCAGTATTGGTCTTACTGGGTGTATTAGGCGGCCTTTCCTTGTTTGGATTTGCAGGATTCATAATCGGACCATTGGTATTATCAGCACTAAAGTCATTTATTGATATCTACCAAAAAGAGCGTGTATTGAGATGAAGTTAAGAGTAAAGGACAATGAAAAATTGGAAATTTCGCGAAAAACAAAGTTTTTCGTGAATTTGGAAATTCATAGGAATTTCCAATTTTTTCAAGCCTTTAACTTTCATGCAGAGGTGAAGATCAGGTGAAATTGAAAGTCAAAGACATGGACATAGCCACAGGCGGTGTGAAAGTAGTTCTATTAAATGAAAAAGATGCAGACAAACTAGACCTGCACCATAACGACAGAGTCATAGTAAAAAAAGGCAGAAAAGCAACAACAGCAGTGCTGGACATAGCAGAGAGCTCAAAAGCAGTATCACTAGGAAAAATAGGGCTTTTTGAGGAAGTACTTGACGACCTACATGCAAAACAAAATGACATCATTGATCTTGGCGCAGGCAAAAAACCAATATCAGTATCCTATATCAAGAAAAAACTAGATGGGCAAGAATTAACATACCCTGAAACACATGCAATCATAAAAGACATAGTAGAAGACAACCTGACAGCAATAGAACTGACATCATACATAACAGCAAACTATGTCCACGGCACGTCAATGCAGGAAATACTAGACTCAACAAAAGCAATGACTGTGACAGGATCAATAATCAAGATCTCAGGAAAAATAATTGCAGATGCCCATGGAATCGGAGGGGTTCCTGGCAACAGAACAACACCAATAGTGGTAGCAATACTTGTTGCAGCAGGACTAAAAGTCCCAAAAACCAGTTCAAGAGCAATAACATCACCATCTGGAACAGCAGATACAATGGATCTGTTCTGTCCAGTAGGCATGCCAATACCAAAACTCCAAAAAATAATAAACAAAGTAGGGGGCTGTATTGTCTGGGGAGGGGCAGAAGAAATAAACCTGGCACCAGCGGATGATAAAATCATACAGATAGAGAACCCACTGGAGATAGATGCAGAAGGACAGATGCTTGCCTCAATCATGGCAAAAAAAGCAAGTGTCTGTGCAACACATTTACTTCTAGAGATGTCTGTCGGCAGAAGCGCCAAACTGCCTAATAGAAAAGAGGCAAAAAAATTGATTTGGTATTTTGACAGAATAAGCAAATCACTAGGAATCAAAATCTCGTACTACATAGATGACGGCTCACAACCAATAGGAAATGGAATAGGGCCTGCTCTAGAGGCAAGAGATGTGGTGTGGCTATTGACAAATGACGCAAAAGCACCAAAAGACTTGAAAATAAAATCACTTAAGATGTCTGCACAGATGCTGGAATTCACAGGCAAAGCTAAAAAAGGAAAAGGAATGGTGCTGGCTAAAAAATTGTTAGAAGACGGCAGCGCCTACAAAAAATTTGTTGAAATAATCACGGCACAAGGCGGATGCGAGAAAAAAGAGAAAGACATACCTCTAGGAAAATTTACCAGAGTGATTCGCGCCCATAAGTCAGGAAAAATCTTTCATGTTGACAACAAAATCACAACAAAAGTGGGCAGGATGGCAGGAGCGCCAAGTGACCATGGCTCTGGAGTTTATTTGCACGTGCACAAAGGAGCCAGAGTGAAGAAAGGAGACAAATTATTCACGATATATTCCCAAAACAGGGAAGAGCTGAATTATGCGATTGGCTGCACAAAGAAGTTTAATCTGATGGAAATAAAAAAATCCCTGCACTAAAGTGCAAGATATTTTTTAGTGTTCAAAAAGCATAGGCAAAAAGTAACAAATCCCCTGCTTTCACTAAAATAAGAAGTATGCTTTTGAACAATCAAATAGTGCAGCACACTGCTTGCGTATTTGCCTGGTCTGGAGAAAAATAAGGGTAACAGACATTCAAGTCACTAAAATCCTGCATAGAAATCTTTCCTTTATTAACATCTTCCATTGTGTACTGCATTCCTTGTATGCCAAATATCTCGCAGCTTCCTGGAATGTCTTGCACAGGAGGAGGCAATGGCTCAGGAACAGGTGGCGGCAGTGGTTCTGGAGCAGTAGGTGGTAGAGGTTCTGGAGTGGGAAGTTGTGGTTCTGGAATTATAGGAGGAGTTAATTCGGGAATCGGGAGAGGGGCTGGCGCTGGAGGAGGAACATAAAATGTGTCTGGTTTTTCAGGCAGCTTCGTAGGAGCCTCTTCTTTGCCACAAGCAGTAATAAGAAGCAATAATATCAGTAAAATAAGTAATTGTTTCATTTAAATGCAATTAAATTTTAGCGCTTTTAAACTTTTCTCTTTATAATTTCTATAACAAAATTTATATACTTAAAAGCCTAAAATTGACTTAAATTGGAGGAAGAGGACACCTTAGAAGAAGAGGAGAGGTTTGATGAGAAACCAATAGAAAAACGTTCTTTCAAAGAAAAAGATATAATATAATAAAAAAAATTAGAAATCGGCAGGATTTCCAAATTCACAGAATCAAAGATTCTGCGAAATAAAAAATTATTTCTGGTGTACTTTAAACTTCATCTCAATTCCGCCAACAGTTGACGCAAAGAAGTTGTACAGTGCTGCAAAAATCAGTCCGCTGATAAATCCCAAGATACCGTATATGATAGGCATTGCAATAACCATACCAAATCCTAATATAAATGTTGGTATTCCTGGAAGAATCTGTGTTCCGCTAGACTTAGCAAGTGTACCCAGGATAGCATAAAGTATGCCAATCAAAAAACCCATAAAGGCACTCAAGACTGCATTCATCTTTGCAACAGATAAGATTCCGAATTTTATTAATTCTGCCATTATTATTACCCCCAATCAAAGTCTTAATGCTAGAAAGAGAGTGATGCTTTAAAAAGCTGATGTAGAACTGAGAACTTCGCCAGGCATCATTGCAGCAATGACGCGCTTTGTTCCGCTTCTGAATTCTGCTTGTTTCTCAGATTTATCAAATTCTGCATAAAATACTAAGAACTTCGCCAGGCATCATTGCTTACCAAGTCAGCATCCTATGCGCCTTCTTGAAAATCTTGTAATTGCTCCAGAGCATTTTCTTTGCTTCACCTGATGCTTTTTTCTTCTCTGTTTCCCACTTTGCCAGATCAGCTTTTGTTGGTTTTTTTGCCTTGAATTCTGTCTTTAGAGTTAGCGGAACAAAAGAACCAAACAGGTCTTTGAAACCTTTTCCAATTGCCTCAAAAGGCTCAAACACGCTGGGCTTGACAGGCTCTTTGGTCTTTTCTTCCTTTGGCTCCATCTCCTCGCCAGCTTCCTTAAGGTATTCTTCCAGGTCATCGCCAATGGCATCCAGGGTCTGTTTAATAGAACTATCAATGTTCTTCAAGAGGTCTATGTCCTCTTTTTCTTTCATCCTGATAAAGTTCTCGACCTGCTCTAAGGTCCAGGAATAAGCTCTCCAGCTAATCCTTGCCTGGCCAACGTGAATAGGGCCCCTGTGATAGCCAGGGGTCTCTGCTGTGTATGGCATAGAAGGCCTGGCCCTGTAATTGAAAGTCTCCAGCATGCAGGTGTAGTATTTTGAGTTGCCTTCTGGAATCTTTATACCAAGCACCTCTATCTCTACTAAAGAACCCTCAAATGCTGCAATCAAATCAGCAGAACTGAGCTTTGAGACATCTGCACCTAATCTTTCAATATGCTTTAAGTATGGTTTAAGCCAGGTCACATACATCCTGATTACATTATAGTTCTGCCTCAAGTATTTTAATTCAAAATTTCTCCTTTGCTTTAACTCTTTATAATTCTCCTCTCTCCAGACAACATACTGGTTCAGCTTCCTTCTCAACAGATCCTTGACAACCCTTGTGGTGTCTACCTTGTTCACCATATCATCAATCTCTTCAACATTTTGGGGGTGGATAGAGAAAAACCAGTCAGGCAGAGTCGTGTACTGCAATTGAGTTGCCAATTGGAATAAATTCGGGCTCACTCTCTGGCCCTGCACAACACCATCAACAACATCTGTCCAGATACCTTTTAGTGTTATCTCTGCAGCCGTAATGCCTTTTCTAGCATCTTCATGAAACTTTATTCGCTCACCAATCCACCTGATGTCTCTCACCAACTGGAACAGATCCTTTCTGATGAACTGGCCGATTGTTGCCATGTACTGCGAGACCTTGTCTGCTGCTAATCCCAGTCTTGCAGTTGTAGCACCCCAGAAAGAACTGTGCTCTGCTGCAGTAAAGATATCTGTAATCTTGTAGATCTTTGGAAAACCCCACTCAGACATCTGATTCAAGCAGAAGAAATAGATCGGCTCAATAGACTCATGAGGAGATTCATACCAGATAAAATACCGGTTAATAGGGGTTGGGTAATCCTGGACAACCATCTGGTCACGTTCTGCCTCAAAAATCTCGTGATCTGCAAAACCCTCTGCCTTGTCATCTGACAGCTTGTCAACAACCTTTTTTTTCTCCCTGTCAGTCATGCTGTCAAAACTAGGGTAAGCTGCCTTGAATTTATTGTTGTAAAATCCGTACTGGATCATCCGTTTGCTTCCAGATGTCATTGTCTTGTGTTTATCCTTTGGGCTTTTTATTTATTTTCATTTTTTTGGCCAGTGCGACTGTGTTGCCGATCTGTAATATGACCACTGAACCTGTCTTCTTGGCCAGCTCTGCAGCAAGTTCTTTCTTATCCTTCCCTTCTATAAAGGACTTTAAAAATTTTACCTTAATTAGTTTCTTGATTTTGATCTGTTTCTTCAGTTCCCTGATTAAACCGTCTGTCATTCCAGATTTCCCAATCTGCATGGCAGGATATAAAGTCCTTGCTTTTGTCCTCTGCTCCTTAATGATGACCATTCTTGTTTGCCTGCCTTTTTTTCAATTTTTCAATAGTTATTTTCTTGTTTTTGATTATCTTGCCAATATCTTTTGCAGTTTCCTGCAATAACAATGAAACGTGGTCCCCGCCAAGCAAGTGCGGCAGTATTACATAATCTGTGCCTTGGTTATACAGTTCTAGAGCATCATCAATATCATCTGCAGTAACAATTACTACTGCTTTCTTATTGACCCTCTTGACTTTCTTGACAAGCATCATGTTGTCGTCATAATCCGGAATAGTGGATATCACTATATCTGCTTTCCTGAAGTTCAGCTTATCCATGATTTCTGCATCGCTGATGTCCCCGTAAATACAATGAATCCTGTCTTTCATCAATCTTTTTATCAATTCTGGATTAAAGTCAACAACAAGAATGCTTTTCTTTAATTTTTGCG
This sequence comes from uncultured Methanosarcinales archaeon, assembly GCA_964640255.1. Lineage (GTDB taxonomy): Archaea > Nanobdellota > Nanobdellia > Woesearchaeales > ARS49 > WJJT01. The sequence continues at coordinate 7,627 of CAZXEZ010000002.1, forward strand.
CAGACTCAAGAATGACCTGGCCAATCCTATCACAACCACACAAAATAATCTTATAATCTGCCTCTTTTTCTGGGATGTACTCCAAGTCAAACCCATAAATCGCCAAAGACTCAAAAGGCTTAAGCACTCTTTTGAGCATCCTGTACAGTTTTTCATCGTAAGTAATCAAGTAAGATGAAATAGTGAAAGTAATCACAGCAATAATCACAATCATAGACACAATAGTCTTAGGCAAGATGCCCAGCTGGTAGGCCAAAGCAACCAGTATCAGTGAGAATTCACTAATCTGCGCCAAGGAGATGCCGGTCAAGAATGCCGGCCTGGATTTGAAACCCATCATAGACATCAGGATTAGAATAATCAAAGGATTGCCTACCAAAACAAATAATGAAAGAATAATTATCGGCCAGACCAGCTGGCCAAGTCCAGTCAAAACAATCTGCATGCCCAAAGTCACGAAAAAGATTGTTGCAAAAAAATCTCTCAATGATTTTATTCTTGAAGCGATCTCTATGTGGTATGGCAATGGAGCCAGGCTGATTCCTGCCAGGAAAGCACCTATTGCAATTGAAAAGCCAAACCACTGCGAAATCATGGCATAAGCAAAACACCAAGAGACTGCTGAGAGAAATAACAGTTCTGATGACCTTGCAATCGGCTTGAAAAGATATTTTAAGAATAATGTCCCTATTATGATAGATACTGCAAAGAAACCAATGCCTGTTATCAGATTCCCAATTACGTGCGAGACATGCAGCTGCCCTGAATTAGACATCATCGCGAGAATAATTATCGCAATAAAATCCTGCACCAATAGAACTCCTAAAGCAATCCTGGCGTGCAAAGCATTTATTTCATTCTTGTCTGAGAATAATTTGATTATGACAACAGTACTGCTCAAAGTCACAGCAATACCTACATAAAAAGCGATAGTGGAAGGCATTCCTAACAAGGTGGCAATAAGATAACTTGCAATAAAAGTAAAGATGACCTGGCCAAGGCCGACTATTAATGCAACAGAACCCAAATGCTTAAATTTTCTGACGTCCAGCTCCAACCCAACTATGAACAGTAGAAATGCTATGCCAATTTCAGACAAAGTCGCGATAACAGCATGATTAGTGACCCAACCCAAGCCAATCGGGCCAATGATTAATCCAACAACCATGTATCCCAGTATCAATGGCTGCTTCAAGAATCTGGCAATAATTGCGAGTATTGTTGCTACTATCAGTATGATTCCTATATCTGTTATTAACTGGCTCATAGTATCCTCTTTTTAGAGAATTTAACAAGAACTCATATAAAAATGTTGTCTTAATAATCGTCTGGACACAAGCTTTAAAAAGTGTTGTCATTGAGGTATTTTTATGGATCAAATTTATGCTGCTTGGGGAATAGGAGTTGTTGTGACCTACTTATTGTTAGCAATAGTGTATGGAATAATCTATAAGATTACATCAAGAGAGTTTCATAAATTTACCAAGAAAAGATTGATAGCAGATGTGATTCTTTATTCTATTAATTTGATTGTTTTGGTGATTAATATCGCCTATGGGACAGTTGATATTTCACCTTTTGTAGAGTCTGGAATACGGATAGCTTTTTTTACTGCTTTTACAATACTTGCGTTATTGGTAGACTTTTTTTCAGTTCATTTGTTTGTGTGCTCTATCGTCAACACCTACAAGTATTTCTGGAAAAAGAAATTCAAGAAAAACAAAAAAGATTTGATTATAGGAATACTTTACCTGGTATTCCTCAACGGCTTCAGCAAGAAAATACTGCTGGGAATAATAGGAATAATAGTGCTGATGATATTAGTAAAAGCCTGCCCGCAAGAGCCCTGCGGAATAGAGGTTGTACAAGTGTTTCCTGGCTCACCAGCTGAAATAGCAGGAATGGCTAAAGGAGAAGTGATTGTTAGTGCTGAATATAGTATTCAGATTAAATCAAACCAAGACTTTTCAAACATAATTTCTAAGAAAAAACCAGGTGATTCTCTAAGATTCAAGACAGAAACTGGAAAGAGCTATGATATCAATCTTGGCGAGAAAGATGGAAAAGCATACTTAGGAACAGCAACAAAACAGATATTCTGCGACAGAACAAGCTGTGCCATGACTGCAGAAGTAATTGACTACACAAGCGGAGAACCTGTTGTTGTTGAGACTAGAAACTATTATTTTGAGTAGGTTATTTCTTAAGATAATAGTAAAATACGCCACCGCCCGGATTTGAACCGGGATATGTCCAAAACAATTGTTTTGGACGACAAAAAAATTCGCCTAATTCTATACGCCGTCGCCCGGATTTGAACCGGGATATCCCGAAGGAAATGGGCTCTCTTGCTATGAGGCTCAAGGCCCACGCAGTACCAGGTTGTGCCACGACGGCATTGATGGCGAATTTTTTACGTATCCCGAAGGAAACGGGCTTGCTTGATTTTGGGTTCTCAAGGCCCGCGCAATACCAGGTTATGCGACGGTGGCATAAGATTAAGCTTGATCTTGCGCATATTTAAAGTTAACTAAAAGAAAGACTTAAATATTCACTGCAATTAACTCAAAGCATGACCCCTGAAGAGAAACAAGCAAGACTGATGCAAATTAGTGAGCGCATAAAACAGCTTAAGGAACGATTAGTATGCATACCTTTAGAAATAGCACGATTAGAAGAAGCAAAGCGCATAACGAGGGTACAGGGCCTGCAGAGACTAGGGCAGGCACAGGAGCAAATCAAGGAAGGGAAAAACCACGCCTTGATAAAGGAATCTGCAGAAGAATCAGAGGAACTGCAGCGAGAGCTTAGAGGAATCGGCAGAAATATGCAAAAACTGCTCCAAGAAAAGTCAGATATTCTAACAGAACTAGATGCTCTTGAGGCAGAGAAAAAAAATTTATTTGCAAGATAGAATTCTTTTCTATAGATAAAAAAACACGCAGTGATTACAAAAGACTTAAAAACCTTCTGGAAAAAAGCGAACATTTAAATATGACCTCATACTTTCTTATTTAAACTTAATTGTGGTAAGGTATATAGTTTATGATATGAATTTGGGGGTTTGAATATCTCACAACATTAGTTGCAATAGGGGGATGTGCCAATGTATTACATAAAAAACTGCCCTGAATGCGGGGGCATAAATCTATTTGTAAATCGCGAAAAAGGAGAGATCATCTGCAAAGACTGCGGTCTTGTCATAGAGGATAAGATGGTAGAGTTTGGCAAGGAATGGAGAGAGTTTGAGTCAGACGGCAACCAGCAGAGCGGAAGAAGGACAGGAGCTCCTATGACCTATACTCAGTTTGACCAAGGTCTTGGAACTGAGGTGGGAAGAAAAGCAGACTTATTCAACCTAAAAAGCAAGGACAGAAACAAATTCTTTAGATTACGAAAATGGCAGTATAGAATCTCTACAGCAATTGAGAGAAACCTGAAGCTAGCTCTAGCAGAACTAAAAAGAGTCTCTTCTTACCTGAAACTGCCAAAGATGGTAGAGGAAGAGGCTGCAATGATATACACCCAAGCAGTACAGAGAGGCCTGGTGAGGGGGCGTTCTATGGAATCAGTTGTCTCAGGAGCACTTTATGCAGCCTGCAGAAGACATGAAGTTCCAAGGACACTTGATGAACTCTCAGAAGCTTCTGGTATTGAGAAGAAAGAGATAGGAAGAACATACAGGTTTGTGACAAGAGAGCTGGGAATAACTATTTTGCCAAGCAATCCTGCTGATTATATCGCAAGATTTGCAAGTTCTTTGAAATTATCTGCAGAGTCACAGAGCAAAGCAGTAGAGATACTTGAGAAAGCACAGCAAGCAGAACTGACATCAGGAAGAGGGCCGACAGGTATAGCAGCAGCATCTCTTTATGTCTCTGCATTGATACACGGCGAGAAGAGAACACAGAGAGAGGTAGCGGATGTAGCAGGAGACACTGAAGTTACAATAAGAAACAGATACAAAGAGCTTCTTGACAAGCTGAAACTAGACAAAGAAATCAAGAAGACAAAGAAAAGAAAAAGATAATTTTCTTATTTTTTTTATTATAGAGGTGATGGCTGGTAAAGTATGGCATTTGCCGTTATAACTGATGTACATGCAAATTGGGAAGCGCTAAAAGTAGTTCTAGATGATATTAAAAGACAAGGCATCACAGAAATTTATTGCTTAGGAGATATTGTGGGCTATGGGCCAAATCCAAGAGACTGTGTTAATGCAGTAAAAAAATACTGTAAACACACCACAAAAGGAAATCACGAGTTAGGGCTGGATTTTATTGCAGCAGGAAAATCTGTTCCTATGAACAGCAGAAGCGCAATAGCTGCAATAAAATATTCTTATAAAAAATTATGGAGCATTCAAAAAGAATTCTTAAAAAAACTGCCTCATGAATTCAGGACAAAAGAATATCTGTTTTTGCATGCAAACCCTACAGGATCTCTTGTGGAGAATATATTTGATTATATAATTCACCCAAGAAATTATGATTCATGCGATGGAAAGACACTAGAAAATAAACTAAGATTAATGGATATAACAAATCCTTTTGATGAAGGCAAAGTAAATGCTGCGCTTGATACAATGAGACGGCAGGGCACACGCATCTGCTTTACTGGACACACGCACATGGCAGGAAGTATTACAGGGCCAAAAAAAGAAGATTATAATTATGTTTTAAACATCTTGCTGGCAAGCGAGCCTCTACAAGAGCACACTCCTCAAACAGGAACTAGTTTTGAGATGACATTAGAGGAAGATAAAATATACATAATAAATCCAGGGGCAGTTGGGCAGCCAAGAGACAGGGACAACAGGACAAGCTATGTGATAGTTGATGAAAAAACTGTAATCTGGCGCAGGCTACCTTATGATTTTGAAAAAACAATGCGCAAAGTGAGAAGCAGGATAAAAGGAACAGAGGAAGAACAGATATTAAGATTAAAATACGGCAAATACAGGAAAGAAAAAGAGAATTAGGGCTTACTTCTTAACACAAAACAACAAAATCACTGCAATTACGGCCATTGCAGCCCCAAAATAGAATGTGTAAATAGTGCTGATGTCCCATAAATAACCTGCTATTAATCCAGCAGGCAAAGTGACTATGCCAATTGCTGTGTGAAATGTGCCTAGGGCAGTCCCCCTGACATTTCTAGGAGCCAGATCAGAGACATAAGCTCTTTGTGTTGCATTAACAAGAGCATAAGTCAAGCCGTATAAGGCAAATAATACAATAAAGTATGCCAAAGAGTCAGAGTATGTAAAGCCAAGACAGGTGATTGCAAACAAGAAATAACCTGCCAACAGAACCTTTTTTCTTCCGATTCTGTCTGACAAGATTCCGGCAGGTATTGCAAAAGAGGCATAGAAGATGTTGAATAATACGTATAGTAAAATAGGAATAACAAAAGCTGATTTTGCTGTGAACGCTTCTTGTGTCTTTAAAATGAAAAACATATAGCTAAAATTACCCACTGCAAAAACAGCTGCGGCAGCAATCAGCCAGCGCAGAGGTGTTGATAATTTTGAAAAACCAACATTTAAACTGAACTTAACAGGCTTTACTTTAGGCTCTTTCACAAAAAATATTGGAATCAAAGCCAGAAAAGCTATCAATGCAGCAATAAAGAAAATTGTTTTAAAACTAAAACCAAGATACCAAAAGAACAACAACGCCAATAATGAACCAATAACAGCACCTGCAGTATCCATTGTCCTCATAATACCAAAACCTTTCCCTCGTGTTTTCTTTTTTGTGTAAAAAGAGACCATGGCATCTCTAGGAGCGTCCCTAATACCCTTGCCAACCCTTTCCAGAGGTCTTAATAATAAGATATGCTGCCAGGCAGTTGATAAAGGGAAAAATAATTTTGCCATGGCAGAGATAAAATAACCTGCAAAGACAAATTTCTTTCTTTTGCCATAAATATCAGAGAAATAACCAGAAAAAACCTGCAATAATGAAGCAACACTGCCTGCAACACCTGTTATCAATCCAACTGCAATGCCTGCCCCTCCTAACTGCTTGATGAACAAAGGCAGGATAGGCATAATCATCTCAGAACTGACATCTGTTAAAAAACTCACAATGCCCAATAATATTATGTTTATCATTTAAACTTATAGAGCCTCTTCTTGAAGTCAATAATCTTTCCTTGTTTAATCTCGATACCTTCTTTTCTTAATAAATCTATCTTTTTATTTGTTCCTGTTGCAAAGCCACCAATTGTTCCATCGCTTTTAACAACCCTGTGGCAGGGAGCTAAGCAGGCTTGCTTTCGACAACCTTTGCTTCCTGCTCTCTGCCAAGCGCCAAAAGGATTCTTGTTCAAGGCATTTCCTACTGCACGGCTCATCATTCCTGTCTTTCCTAAAGCTTTTGCAATAGCGCCATACGTAGAGATATTTCCTTTAGGAATTTTTTTACATAAAGAATAAACCTTTTTCTGGAATCCAGAAATCATGTTCCGCGAGCCAAAAGAATTGATGATGTATGCGAGTCGAATTCAACATAACGCGGTGATTCTGTTTTTCTTGGAAGCTGTATGTTTTGAGGTGGAATACCAAATACTCTCAATTGCCTGTAAACTTTTTCAGAAGGCATGTACAAAAACACTGTTCCCTGCTTCTCGGATTCATTTCTTTCTGCAATGATTTTTGCAAGCCATGTGCCAAGCTCTGGTTCAATATTTTCTGTTTTTTTCAAATCAACGTATACATCATTGCCCAATAATCTTGATTTTCCTGTTGATTTGGCAAGTGCCATGGCAACCTCAGCCCGATAATCAGCAGAGGCCAGTGACGGAGCAATTAATCTTTGAGGCACCAGTCTTTTTACCAAGCCCTCTTTTACTGCTTTTTCTCTTAATGCAACAGCATATGTGATGCCAATACCATAAGGAATCTCTGTAATAGAAGCACTGACTTCTTCTTGGGTGTCTCTTATGAGCAGAGGATACCTGGGACCTACATCCAGGAGCCAATCAATACCAGGGCAGTCAAATATTTCAGAGAATGTTTTGCTGGCAAGCTCTTTCTTTGAACTTCCTAATCTTTCAGCTGCAGCAGTTGTCATAAAATCCACTTTTTCCTGTTCATTAAACCATAAAATCCTTATACCTAAATGCTCAAGAATACTAGGAATAATGACATTCATTGCTTTTTCACTTTCAATATTGCCTGTTCTCAGGATTGTCCTTAGGTCACGAGCATAGGCTCTCCAGTTTTCTTTTTTTCTCTGCTCTGCCAGAAAATCAGATGCATTTGCTTTTGCAAGATTCTCTATTGCTTGTACTCTTTCATTCAGAGAATCACGATCTTTTTGAAGAACTTCCATATCACTTTTGTGTGTTTCCATGCGTTTCCTGAGCTGGCCAAGGGCATCTAATTTTGGCTGTGCTTTCTGAAGCTCAGCTTCAAGAGAATTTCTTGATTGTTCTATTTCTGAAGCTTCCCTGACAAGCTGAAGATTTCTTCTCTCTAGCTCATGGTTAGATTTGCGTACATCACCAATCTTTACAGCAAGATATATCTGTCCTACTATTGGAATTCTAGCTATCCATTTATTAATTTGATCTTCACCCATGTTATAGCCCTATATTCTGGAGAATCTTTTTAAATCTTTGGGTTTTGAAATCCTGCTTATATTCTTTGACAGCGGCAATAATATTCTTTTTATTGATCTTAAAACCTTTTTTATCCAGAATTCGCTTATGAGACATGACAAACTGGCAGAATTGAGAAACATTCTTTGGGTCTTTAGTCTTTCTTGCCCTCTCAAAATCAATCATTTTTATGGATTTTCCTATGATTACATGTTTTAATGGGCGGTGCATCTCTTCTTTATTGATGCCTAACTGATCCATTTTGTAGCATTTGCTGAAAATACTCTTAAGAATTCTTTTTATGTCTTTTTTATTTGCCTTTGGGAGCCAATCCTTGATGAACTGTCCTTTGATGAACTCATAAGCAAGCCAGTTCTTATCATGCAGAACTAATTTAGGTCCGATCCTGTGCTTGTTCAACAGCTTTAGAAAATTTATTTCATTCTGAATCCTTCCGACTGCCTCACTTTCCTTGCGTTTTGTCTTGATTGCAATCTTTTTATTCCTGTATTTTCCTGTGTAGACAATACCTCTCCTGCCTTTAGCAAGATATTCAACATCTTTGATACCTTTTTTCTCTAGTACTCTTGAAAGAGGTGATTTAATTATGTTATAAACATACAATTCCTCAAAAAAATAATGAATAGAGTCAATCATCTTGAAATCAAACATTTTATTATTAAGAAACTGCTCAACAATCTTTCTGTTTGTCAATGAAGAGAATAATAATAGTATATTTCCATCAGTTTTTAAGTAGTTTCCGGTCTGTTCTATAAATTTCTCAATGACTTCGTAACCTTTTTTGCCGCCCTCTGTAGCAATATCCCTTATCCTGCCTCCTTGCGGAAGGTAAGGCGGGTTAAAGATAATCGTGTCAAACTTCTGCCTTGGAATATTTTTGAACAAATCACTGACTTTATAAGTTATTTTCCTGTGTTTTGAGTTCTTTTTGCAGTAATCAACAGCCCCTTTATTGATATCAACAGCAAGGACATTCTTTACTTTCTTATTATTTGCTGCAGCCAGGGCCTGGATGCCTGTGCCGGTACCCATATCAAGAACAGTGCCAAAAGCAAGCCTTTTCACATGCTTTTCAAGCAGGTATGAATCCTCACGCGGATAATAAATCACCATTTTTTACAATCGTTCTGCAAAACCTCCTACAATAAAACCTGCGCCAGCAGCCTCATTAAAAACAATCGTGCCAGAACCAAGCTTAAGCTTATCTTCAAAAGACTTACCAGAGAACCTGCTGCGAATAATACCTTTTCTTGCATGATCCTCTAGGACTGGAATTGATGCAGAGGAAGAGTTGCCATATACATTAACAGAAATAGGAACCTGATTATCAATAAACTCCTTTACTTGATATGGAATGATTCCCTGCTGAAGTTCCTTAATCGTAATAGGTACTTTACGAAAGCTGCAAATACTTTGATCTATTAACTTACCATTCATCTGATGAAGCAGAAGAATACTTGATTCAAGATCAATTGGATCCAGATGTGAACCAAGAGTATTACCGCATTTTTCAATAAGCTTATTCAAAAGTTTAGGCAGTGTTCTCTTAACAAAACGATATAGCTGATGGCCTTTCATGATCATATACGGGCCAGTAGGAGTGCCATCTGCAAGCGGAACTCCATCACCCCACATCAAGTAATTCCATAACTTCCCAAAACCCTTGATGTGAGAACAAATAATCCCAGGCTCATTGCTTGCTTGAAGAGTCTTGGCACCGGCAGCAGAAGAATACAGGCTGTGATCTAAATGACGCGGATCAGCCATCTTTTCCATGGCTTCAGCACCAACACAGGTAATTGTCTCAAATGTTCTTGTTTTAATCAAGGCGTCAGCAATATCAACTGCCATTACATAACCAGGACAGCAGGCAATGACATCCAAGGTCTGGACACCTGCCCAATCAAGATCTGTCTTGACAAGATCAGACCTAGACTCAAAAAAATCCTTGTGGTCAACAATAATAAAATCAATTGATGCAGGGTCTACTTTTTTAACCTCAACTGGTTTTTGCCCCTTCTGAAATACTGTTGCAGCATCCTTGAACTTATCAACATTAAATAACTCTTCAGTTCTCATCTCAGAAACATCTGCAGAACTTGCATAAACAACACGCTCATATTTGCCAGAATTAACAAGAGCTTCTGCAATTGCAGTGCCTGGCAAATCCTTGTTAGTGACCAAGTCACAAAACGGAGCAGTGCTATATCTGCAAAGGTATTGTGCAATGCCTGCAATAGCAGGTATGGGGGTTGGCCATTCGTTATGAGCAACAATAAGAACCTCTGGCCTGTTGCTTAATCCTTCAACAGCCCTCGTTGCAAGATGCCTGACTGTCACACCTTCTGCAGAATGCCTTCTCTCTGAAATCCTATGGGCACCAAGCATGCCATCTATAGTCAGACCTTCTTTTTTTACAGGTATTCCGTCCCGGTTGGTATAAAATAACTCTTTGTCAAGATAATACTCATTTGGCACTTCAATAGTTCCTACAATACCACTGGATTCTATCTGTTTTGCGTATATCATATCTTTACTCACTCCTTATCAACTGCTTCAAAATATTCTTTGACTCTTTCTGAAATCGTCTTCAGGTAATATTGTTCAATCTTTTCTGTAAATATTTCTGATAATTTCGCATTTTCAGTGATTCTGTAAGAGTTTCCCTTGTTTTCTATGAGAAACAAATCTTTTAATCTTTTCAAGTGCCGCCGTATGTTTGATGGAGCAATGCCAATCGGCGGAAGCTTCTGTGATTTTCTTGATTCTATTACCTTTTTCTCGACTTCTGCGCTTGTCAGCTCTTTGTGCTTTAAAAAGATACTGAAAATATCAACAACAACATCCCTGGAATCACCTGGCTGAAGCAAGCCAATACTCAAGCAGAGCTTTTTCACCAAATCCCTGTCTTTCAGATTATAGGGCTTTTCATACTTTCGCAGGGTAATCTCTGCCAGAGGCATCTCTTTTGATACTGTTTGTTTTTTCATGAAAATAACCCTACTATCCAAGCCCACATCCTTGAAAAAAGGCCTGTAGGCTTGTAAGTGATGTCACCATCATCAAAAGCTTTCTTTAAAGCCGCTGCCTGGTCATCTGCATCAATAATATCTCTTGCTTTCTGCTCTTTAACAAAAACATCGTAGTTGACACTGCTAAGCTTTTTATCCTCTATTTCCTGGACAACACTGTACAGTGTGATTACGCCAACAACCTGTGTAGAGCCATTCTTTAGTGCTATGTAAACATTAACCCTTGCTTCTTCAAAATCATCTTTTAGGTAATCAGGAAGAATAGAGCCCACAAAATCAAGGTAATCTGTTGTTTTAACATCTTTTTTTGACTCTGGCTTTTTTGTGAGATTCTTTTGAACTTCTTCTATAAGACCGGTTGCATTTCTCTCTTTCCTAACACAAGTACAATTCTTGCACTCCTGGTCAGCCCTGCAATCCTCATCTTTTTCACAATCCTCTATCCCAGTTATGTTACCATCACCGCAGACATCTGGAGGAGGTGCTCCATAGACAGTCTCAGGAAGACAGAGGCAGGAATCAGGATCACAGGTAAAAGTCTCATTGAATACTTTTCCCAGCTCAGGACAGAAATCATTTGCTTCTCTGTCTTCTTTGTCGCCAGGATCACAATACTCTGCACCCTCCCGTATCTCATTGCCGCAATCCATCCTCTTAGGAAGGCACATGCAGTCACGCTCATCACAAACCATCACTATTTTCAAAATCTTTCCAGCAGCTTCACAAAGGTCTTGGTCAGTATCTGGCTCGCACATCTCATGGCCTTCGCGGATGCCGTCACCGCAGACAGTCTTTTCCTCAACAGAGACAAGAACCTGTGCACTAGCTACTGTAGTGAGGATTATCAAAGATAATATCAATAGTAATAATTTTTTTTGAAAAACACGTTTTTCAAAACCTTTCTCGTTGACACTCAAAAATTTCATTTTAACCTCCGATAACATTCATAATGATATTCCAGACCCTCATAACAGCTTTTGTTATGGCAGAAGTGATCTTGATACCAACACTATCACCAAAATTTTCACTAGGCTGCTTGGCTTCTTTGATTAAATCATCAATAGGATTAATGATTATCCCTCCAGTGATGGCAGGTGTTTTGTTTTCTTTGACTGTTTTTGTTTCAGTAACATTAAAATTCACAGAAGCAGTTGTGGTGTTCTCTTCCTCTTTCTTGTTAAGAGATTTATTCAAGTTTCTGAATAATTCCGGAGTCATTGCAGGATCACAGCCGCAATTAAAATCACAGACACCTTTAGTAAGCGCTTTTGTGTAGCACTCTTTGCCAGGAGGATCGCACTCTTCTCCAAACTCTACTTTTTTGTCACCACAATTAATAGGAATTGTTGTTGTGTTTGTCTGATTAGTTGTTGTGTTTGTTGCATTAGTGGTATTTGTTGTGTTTGTTTGTGTTGTTGTAGTTTCATTGTAATCTGCAGGGCCGGAGTAACTATCACAAGCAGCTGCCTTGTGGACTTTCAGGCACTCAACATAATAATGGCTTGGACAGAAATAATCCTCATAATCCATGTTGCCATTATTGTCACAGTAATACTCCCTTATCCAGAGACCATCATCAATCTCAGAACCACCTTCCCTACTGACACAAGCATCATAATAAGTTGCATTGTTTCCTTCTGTCACAAAACCATCAATACCTATATATCTTGCAGGAGTGTCAAGATTCTTTGGGCCGTCATCAGAGTCATAGCAAGCAGCATTAACAGAAAAGGTTAATAAAACCGCTAATATTGCATAAATCAATAGTTGTTTTTTCATCTGCTTAAAAGCTTTAAGAACTAGTTTATATATTTTTTCATTTTTTAGTAGGGTCAAAAGATTTATATATAAAAATCACAGAAATAAGATATATGATAGAAAGACTGAAAAAACTGGAAAAAAAGAAGTATCATCAAATATTCTTTGCAATATTGATAGGTTTTGCAGTCATATCTTTTTGGAGAGGCATCTGGGGCCTTATGGATGTCTACTTATTTCCGAATAATTACTCGCTTAGTTTATGGATATCTGTATTTCTAGGGATTGTAATCCTTTTGTTGACAGATTATGCCACTAAAGAACTTCTTTAAAACAAGAAAATCATGCTTGCTAAAGCAATCAACCCTACTAATATTAGAATTACCATCAAGAAACCAATACCCTGCTGCTGTTTCTTTATCCTGGTTTCTAATTGTTTTTTGTTTGCTGTGATTATTTTAATGTGATCTATTGCAATATTTAGTATTATCAATACGTTTGTTATATTCACTCACTCACCTCTGGTTTTTAAAACAAAAGAGCCTGTTTTTAAGAATTGTTATACTGGAAAATATAGTTTACACAACCAAATTCCATATTAGAGCTTTGAACATAAAAAGCAGCGGTTTACACTTTATCAAAGAAAATCTCAATTGTCTTTCCCTTAATATTATCCTGTGACTCAAATTCTGTCTTTTTTGCAGGAGGCTCTGAAGTGATTTTAATGCTCACTGCACCGCACTTTTCCTTGATTTGCTTTGACCAGGACTCAAGCATCTTTAAGAGGTCTTCATCGACTTTTATGCACAATGAGATTGTGTCGACTTTTTGCAGGCCTGCTTTTTTCCTGGCAGCCTGTATTCTTCGCATTGCCTCTCTGGCATATCCCTCTGCATCTAATTCATCTGTTCTTGTCTTATCCAGGTATATGAAGCCTCCTTTAACTTCAACCTCTATTAGGTTATCAGGAACATCCCTTTC
>CAZXEZ010000002.1:21036-29729 GCA_964640255.1 uncultured Methanosarcinales archaeon
ATCCCTTTCTATAATTACATGTTCTGGTAATAATGTTATTTTCTGTGCTTCAACTGTGATTTCAACTTTTCCGCTTTTTTCTAGATTATTTAATATTTTCTTAGAGCTTTCTGTCCCGAACTTTGCAATTATCTTAGGAGCCAAGTCACCAAAGGATTTGCCCAGCTCTGCAACTGCAAGCTTGACAGTCTGCTTGATTGCAGGGAATTCTTCGTGAGTGTTAATCTCTTTTACATTGGTCTGCCTCATGATTATTGCATCCATTGTATCTGCAGCAAGCTTTATGCCATCGTCTTTTGTGACAACCTCAACTGCCTTGACAGGCCATCTTACTCCCAAGCCTGCTTTTTCCCTTGCAAATAAGATAGATTGTATCACTGAGAAAGCACTGTTCATGTTTTTCTCAACCTCTTCATCAACAAATTCCTCTTCATCCTCTGGCCAGGAGAGCAGATTAATTGATTCTTCTTCTAATTCAAATGCCTCCCTGAAATTCAGGTACATCTTTTCGTTGATGAAAGGAGCAATCACGTTAAACATCTTTATTGCTTCAAATAGAACAGTGTAAACAGTGTATAAAACAACTTCTTTTTCCTCAGGAGTTCCGACTGAGGCCTTGTCTCTTGTCAATTGTATATATCCCCTGCTTAGATCAAGGAATAATTTCTCTATCAGAGTGATTGTCCTGTCAATATGATAGCCCTCAAACAAATCTGTGACCTCTTTTATTGTGCTGTGGAGCCTTGAGAGCATGTATTTTTCCTCAATGCCAAATAAATCCTCTTTTGGCTCCAGTGCTGCCGGATTAACACCAAGCTCTTTGGCAAGATTGATGACTAATTTATGGACATTCCATAAAACAGTGAGGTTTCTCTGCTTTATCTTTATTCCTTCCCAATTGAAATTGATGTTTTCTCCTGCAGTTGTCTCATTCATGTAATATCTCAAGATGTCTGCGCTGTATTTGTCAATGACCTCATAAGGCGAGACAATATTTCCCAAGGACTTGCTCATCTTTGTGCCCTGCCAATCAAGAATCATTCCATGCGAGTAGACTGCATCATAGGATTTCTTGCCAAAAGCAATCTCTGAACAGATGTTAAGCATGCTATACCATAATCTTACCTGCTCTGTTGCCTCCAGAATGAAATCAGCAGGCCACCATTTCTCAAAATACTCCTTGTTAGCAGGATATTCCAGGCAGTTCCAGGAAGCGGTTCCAGCATCAATCCAGACATCAATGACATCAGGGATTCTTGTAACCTCTTCACCGCACTTGCACTTTAGTTTAACATCATCAATCCAGGGACGATGAAGATCTTCTGGAACTTTATTGTCAACTGATTTTTCTCTTAGTTCTTCTGCAGAACCAATAACTGTTACGTTTCCACATTTTTCACATTCCCAGATAGGAACAGGACAACCCCAGAACCTCTGTCTTGTGATTGAATTATCTTTCAGATTATCTATCCAGTTATCATAACGCCTGCCTATCTCTTTTGGAACCCATAAGCAGTTCTTGTTTTCTTCAATAAGTTTTTCTCTTAGGTCTTCAACTTTCAGGAACCACTGAGTCGTTGCCCTGAAGATAACAGGCTTGTGACAGCGCCAGCAGTGAGCATACTCATGCTCAACTTGAGTGACTTCAATCAAGACACCCATGTCTTTTAATTTATCAATAAAGGATTGATCATCAATTTTTGCAACCTTTCCATTATAAGGGCCCATGTTCTCAAAAACACCCTGCTCATTGAGGTTATTGTAGGCAGGAAGCCCGTATTCTTCCCCAATCTGCTGGTCTTCTGGACCACAGCCAGGAGCACAATGGACCAAGCCAGAACCTGCTGTTACATCAACATACTCTGTGCTCATGATTACTGAATGTGTGTTTTTATGTTTATTTTTAACTTCTTGTAAACTAGGAATCTCATCAATCATGGGGTGCTTGTATTTTATTCCTTTAAGCTTGTCTCCCTTGAATTCTTCTATGATCTTGTAATCTTTTCCTGTTAGACCCTTTATTAATACATTTACCAGGGCTTTTGAGACAATCCAGACCTCTCCATCCACCTCTGCTTTTACGTAGTCTAATTCTGGGTTGACCATGACTGCCAGATTAAAAGGGATTGTCCAGGGAGTTGTTGTCCAGATAATCAAGTATTCGTTTTCCTTGTTTTCTACTGGGAATTTCAGGAAAATAGAGTTATCCTTGTCTGTTTCGTATTCTAGTTCGTGCTTTGCCAGGGCTGTTTCACAAGAGGCACACCAGGTCATGACCTTTTTTCCCTTGTATAATCTCTTTGCTTCATGAGCTTTCTTGATCAGCCACCATTCTCCCTCTATAAAATGCTTCTTTATAGGCCAGTATGCCTTGTCATAATCCATCCAGACACCTACGCGCAGCAGGTCTTTGTCCATTATCAAGGCATTATCACTTGAGAATTTTATGCACTCCTTGATGAATTTGTCCACACCATATGCAACTATCTCTTCTTTTGTTTTAAGCTTAAGCTTTTTCATGACTGCATTAGCAGTAGGGAGGCCGTGCATGTCATATCCTGCCCTGTCCCAGACATCAAAACCCCGCATACGCTTGTATCGCATGACGATGTCTTTTGCACTGTTATTCCAGGCATGAGCAATATGCAACCGTCCTGATGTGTATGGAGGCCCCTGCAGAAAATAGAATTTTTCCTTTCCTTTATTCTTCTCTTTAACCTTTTCATAGATATCACTAGCTTCCCAGTGCTTGAGGATTTCTTCCTCTATCTCTTTTGAGTACTGTTTAATCTCCATCACAGAGGAGAAAAACTGGTAATGGTTTAAAAATGTTTTGAAAAGTTATACATAGAGGTTGATTTTGCTGAAGGAAAAATTGTTCCTTTTATTTACAAAGAGCTTTAACTTTCAATATCTCTTCTCAGTTTATCAAACAATTCTTTAGTTCTTTTTTTTAATTCAATAAACTCTTCTTGTTCCAAGGCTGTTTTTATAGAGTATTGCATTTTCTCTCTCATATCTAAGATTTTATCACTATGTTCTAAGTCTTCTGTGACATCTCTATCAAATATCTATTTTATATCTTCTTTAGTTAAAGAAATTTTTCCTTTTTCAATCATATCTTCAATTAAAGTAAATGTGCAGTTTTGATTTCTTGATTCAAATCCTTCTTTAGCTATTAACGCAAGTAAACAATGATACAAGCAATAAAAAGACGCAGATGCTGACCAGTCAGAAAAACCGATTTTTTGAAAATAGATCATTGCCTTAAAATTATGTATTGATTTATTCAGATGACCTTTTGTTTTTTCTTTAGATGTGTCTGTTCTTCTTAAACCTTTATGTCTTTCACTTTTTTCGCCTTCTTTAAAACAGTTATTTAGCTTATCTTTGATAGACACTTTTTATCACCTTAATTGCGGTTTTTTGACCCCATAAAACAATCCCTTTTCTTAAAATATCCAAAACAACCTTGTCTTTTCTTAAGATGTTCTTTTTCAAATCTTCTTCAGTTTGCAGAATATCTTGAATCTTAATAGGCATAATATCTTTAATGTCAGCTAATCTTTTTTTATATTCTTTAAAATTGGCTTTATCCAAAATAAATAGAACATCTAAATCCTTGGGTTCTTTCTTCAGGCTAATATAGGAACCGAATAAAATACAAGACTTTATTATATCTTTCAATTCTTTCAAATCTTCTGATCTGTATTTAATTCTTCCTTCTAATTTACTTGTTAAAGCTAATTCTAATATATTGTCTGTCTTCTCATTTTCAAAATCTAACCTGTATGAAATTATATTTGCAATCTTTTTAGCTTTTAAAATACCTTCTTCTTTGAATTTTTTCAATATCTTAAGAGCACCATTTGGTGATAGTCCACATTCTTTTGCTATATTATTTATAGAATAGTCTTTATCAAAAGCAATAGCCAAAAGTCTCAAAACCTTTTTTTCATTATCGGTTAACATAATATACACCTTTAGTGTATAATTATATACTTGTAGTATATAAATGTGTTGGTTTTAGGGTCGGAAAGATTGCGGAAATTTTTGGTGAGAACATATAAAGAGGAAAATCTGATAAGTTTTATGGCGAAAATATCGGAAGATTTATATAGTCATTTATACTACATTAATGTAGTATGGATTTTATTTAAATCCATAAAGCCAACAAGGCATTATATCACTGAACACTCAAAAGAAGTTCCCTGGCATAAAGTTGTGGAAATAATATTAACTACAAAAAATCCGCGGCGAAAAAACGAGAAATACGAGATTGAGAAAAATGGCTATTATGTCTTGTTTGAAATCAAGAACAAAATACTTTATGTAATCAATGCCAAAAAGACAAAATGAAATGCCCAATCTGTAAAACAAAACTCAAGAAAGTACCAGTTAAAGTAGCTGGAGCCAAGACAAAAGCAGTAAGTTATCAGTGCCCTAAATGCAAATACTTTGAATTTGAGCCAGAATCGTCTGCAAAAGTGATAACTGAATTGAGAGAGACTCCTTTAAAGATAACGCAAAAGATAGTAAAATTATCACAAGACAGATTAGGAATATATTTTAATAAACATGTAGTGCAAAGCCTTAATTTAAAGAAAGGAGAAGAAATCTACCTCTCTGTGCCAGATAAGAAGCATATTTTGCTTGAGGTTGGGGATTAACCGAATAATTTTCTTTTAAATCTCTTGAAAAGGCCTGGTTTTGGTTTTTTCACAATTCTTTCATAGACGATAGGAGACCAGGCAGGCAGTCTTCCTGGGCCCAGCTCTTGAAAACTATAGTCTCCTGGATTTGTTGAGATAATCCTTATTTCTTTATCTACCTCAACAACCTCATGCGGCGAGCCAGGAGATTTCTGGTTAGACTGCTTCAAGCTTGAGTTTATTTTAGTTTTTTTTGCAAAACGGTCAATAAACATGGATCCTTCAGAAGGATAATAAAAATAGATTCCATCGTCTGCCCAGTGTGGATTACGTGCCCATTCATTTTTTGAGTGTTCTTCCTGGAAAAGCAAAGTCAATTCTTTTTTGTTTAAATCATAAATCTTCACTCTTGTTAGCATATAGCGGAAATTTCCAGAACCATATTTCACCTGGTCATTAGTTACAACCGCAATCTGCTTTCCATCTGGTGAAAAACAAATACCATCTATCGCATTTTTGCCATCAATAAATTTGTAGTCTGTTCTTATTGTATCTAATTCATTGCCTTTTTTCTTAACTTCAATAATGTATAAGTAATCACCTGGATAAGCATAAGCAATCCTAGTAAACTGCTCTAAACTTGTTTCACTGCCTTCAAAATCCTCCCTCATCTCATCAATACTCTGATGCCTGTCCTCTCTTTTAGGTCTTAAGGCCTTGTGAAAAAATGCTTTAAGGTCAGGAGCATCAGGATTATATAAAGTAGGATCTGAATCACTGCCAGCAGCTGCTTCGTTTGTTAACATCTCAAACAAGACAACACCTAAAGAGTAAACATCTGTTCTTGTATCTAATTTGACATCTTCTCCTAAGGCCCATCTTCTCTGTTCTGGAGATGCATACCTGTCTGTAATGCCTTCAATAGGAGTGCTTGAGCTTGGAGTTACACAGGTAATAAAAGAATAAACAATAGATTCTTCTAGTTTTGGGGCCTCTGCCTTTGTTGCACTTGAAAGATTAAAGTCCGTAAGTTTTATTTTGCCATCCTTGCCAATTAAAATGTTCTGCGGCTTGATGTCTTTGTGGATAATATCTTTTGAATGAACGTGAGCAAGAGCAGTGAACAATTGAGCTGTATGATCTCTGAATTCCTCTTCGGGCATGAATTGTTGTTTTTCCTTGTATGCTTTGATTTTATCTGCAAGAGTGCCTTGGCATAATTCCTCAGCAACATAGGGAAGTCTTTCTTTATCTTCAGGAAATTCAGCATCATAAATCTCAGGAACATTTGGGTGCTCCAGTCTGATTAAAAGATTCTTATGCTCTCTCAAAGGCTCAACAGCCTCCTGAAACCTAGGAACCTTAATTGCAACAGACTTTTCAGGGCCTAAATCTTCATCATAACCCTTAAACACATAGAACAAGCCACCCTCACCAATCTTCTCAGTAAGAATATAATGGTCAAAGTGCAGTTTCCATTCGTTTTCTCTTATTTCAGTCTCTATTGTTTCTGCTTTTTCCTTGATGTAATCTGTCTCTGTCATTCTTGTTCCTCTGGAATCCTTGGCCTGTACAAACAATGCCCATCAAATGTTTTCCTGTCATGCCATGGGAACTTTTCAAGAATTCTACGGCGCAAATCAACCAGTTTATTATTTTTAACATTGCCAAGTACTGTTTCATTGCCTGGACATGGACTAACGTTTCCATTTCCATAAATCTGTATCAGTTCAACACAAGGTCCTGTCGCAAAATTATTATAAATCGGGTGATTAAATCCATATTCCTTATCAATCCTACGAATTGTTTCTCTTAATATTTCTTTTTCTTCTTCAGGAACCATAAGCGATCTGCTAAAAGATTCACTTCCGCTACGGCCTGCAGGAAGATAAAAAGAAAAAATAACCCATAAATTATTGCTTCTACAAAAACGCAGTGTTTCAGCCACTTCATAACAATTCATTTTAGAAAGTACCATATCAAAACCCAAGCGAGTAGTGCCATCAGATTGAACTTTATTAAAACCTTCATCAATTAGTATATCCAAGGCTTCCTGACGCTGATTAAAATATTTTCCTGTTTTGTCTCCAACCACCCAATGTTGATATTCAGGATTAAACAAACTGTCGCATTTTGGTATAACTGTTGCGCCAGAATCAAAAACTCTCTTGACAAAACTTCTGTCTCGCATCTTTGTTGCTGCATCAGTGAAAACAACAGGCTGAATGCCTTTTTGGGCTGTATACTCAATAATTTTAAAAAAATCTTTATCCAAAGTTGGCTCGCCTTCACCCAGGAAATCAATAGCGTGAGTATGCATTTCTGCTAATTGGTCAATCACAGACTTTATTTTACCTAAAGAAAGTGTTTTCTTGTTTTTATCAGTAAAACAATGATAGCAATCATGAGGGCAAGCTTCAGTCATGGCCCTGAAATCGATAACTGGAAGTTTGGCAGGATTTCTAAAATCTTTTTCCTTGACATCCCATCCTTTTAGAACTGCGCCAATTCCTGCAGGTACGGTGCCTAGTCCAAAATAGGTTTCTGTCATCTTAATTCCAATGGCCTTTTTTTCATGTGCGCAGGCAATTCTTTAACATTATCAGAATCTTTAGCAGCTTTCTTTGACCTGGCAGGATCATACCACCAGGCAGCAGCTGTCATAGGCATCTTTGTATTGCGTGATTCTGTTGTTCCTAAATGAATAAAAGCCAGTGTTCCACGGCGAATAGGAATACCCAGCTGTTCATACGGGCCTTGAGTTTGAGATGCAGTATCCGTATCAGATTCATGATGTTCAATTGGTGAGAAAGGAACAAAATTAGGAATCTCTGAGTAACTCGCTTTCTTATCCACATTTTGTATATACCATTTTGAATCAATTTGAACATAGATTATTTTTTCACTATGTATGCTCCAGTAAGCCTGCTGAATGTCAGAAAATCTATCATCTTCAGTTATATCAATAAGCTTCTTTGCTTTTTTTGACTCAAAATCAAAAACATACAAAGCAGTATCTGGAGGATTTGTGTTTGATATTGTATTCTCTAAAGGCTCGTCAACAAGCAAAAGCCTTTTGCCAGTTCTATCCCACCTGACTTTCACTAAATCTTTTGCAGCAGTATCATATTCAACTCTAGAAAGCTGTGAGACATCATCAACTTTCTTTAAATCAGTGGTGTCTAAGAAACCAATCTTGTCATCCTGAACATAAGCAACAATTCCATGAGTGTTTTTTAGGGCTTGGTTTAGTTTTTGTGATTTACTATTGCTGTTTGCTACTATATAAAAAATAGGCGAGAAAATTCCAACGATTAAAAGTCCAATAGTTGCCATAGCACAACCACATCCGCCGTGGTCTATGTCTAGTTTACTTATTTTATACCCCCAAACAAAAGCCTGCTTGCAACATAACCCGCGCCTTTCAAAGCTTTTCCTGCACCCCACAAGCTGTATTCTCCTGCAGTAAATGCTGCATCCTTAACTTTTCCTGCGAGATTCCAGGCAGATTTTTTAAGCCTTGGAATCCTGTCTAATTTTCCTTCAATGCCTTGTTCTAAATATTTCCTCATTTCTTTGGCAGACTGCCATCTTTTATGAGGCTCAGTTGCAATAGCCTTTTCAATAGCAAACTCAAACCATTTAGGAAACTCAGGAAATCTCTTCCTTATTTTTTGGTAATTACCTATAGGAATTGAGTTCATGATAGTCTCATACAATACAACACCCAAGGAGTAGACATCAGACCTTTCACTAACAGGGGCATTAATCAAACCCTTGTGTTCAGGTGCAAGGTATTTTAATCTATCATCAACAACATCTTTTTCTGCAACAGAACGCAGAGAAGAAATTGCCTCTTTTCTTTCATCAGCATAAACCTCTGGGGTGAAGAAATCTGCAAGCTTGACAATGTTGTTTTTAAGCAGTATATTTGCAGGAGTGATATCATTATGAAGAATTCCTTTTCTATGTGCTGCTTCCAAGCCGTCCAAAACAGCTATTGTGCGAGAAGCAAGCGTCTTTGCTTGATCTCTATAAACC
>CAZXEZ010000002.1:29739-34029 GCA_964640255.1 uncultured Methanosarcinales archaeon
ATCAATAACATTAGGTATATGATTAAGCCTGTCTAATTTCTTAGCCAAAGACTCTAAATCAGCATTATACTTAGGATTATCACTCTTAGCAATCTTAATAACAACAGAAGCATTATCTAAATCAGGAGCTTTAGCTACATAAATCTCAGAACTGCCTCCAGTAGCCAAATGTTCTGTAACTTCATAGCCCTGTAGGACTTTGCCGATTAGGTCTGTCATTCTTCATCCTCCTGCTCCTTTCTTTTTAATCCATCAAGAAATATTTCTGCATATTGTCTTACTCGGCAATTCCTAAATAAGCAGGCGCCATAATTCTGCCATTTTTCGTCTTCTTTTTTCCAAATATAACTGGTGAAGGAAGGATCATTATGGCAAAGAATTTGTTCGCCATCATAATTGCAGGAACAGCCTCCTGATCCAAGAAATTTTTTAAAGGTAACATCATTTATCTGAAGTAGGATATACCCTTCTTCTGGCACGGGTGTGGCAGTGATTTCAAGTGAATTATCCGGATTTTTTGGATCAACAACAAAATCAGCAATCTGGTCTGAAAGCTCTTCAACTTTTTTCAGGATTTTAGGTTTTGGTTTCATTCTTTATTCACCTTTAGTGAAAACTCGTGTCTCTTTTCTTGAAATCCAGTTTGTGCGCAACCCTCTTCCTGTAAGCTTCAACCAGCTTTGCATCAACTTCGATTTCCATGCCTGCATAGCATTGATCAGTTACGTACTTAATATGTCTTTGAGGACCAGACTTGGTGTTTGCTGCGGCATCCTTTATTTTTGTATATCTAGCAATAAGAAAACCTTGCATTCCGCCTGAAGGAATGTCTTGAAATCTAAGCTCAACGTCCGCTGCTTCAGACCTGAAAAGCAAATCAGCACCCTCAAGATACCAATCCAGAGACTTCCCATATTCTGGAAGCTTTTTTTCAATTGGCATGCCATCATGAAGGATGCGTACAGTATTTTTATTCAAGTCGTACATTAAATCAATGGTTTTCGGCAGTCTTGCCTTGATTTTTTCTTGAGTCATTTTTATTCATCTCTTGATGTGCTGATACTAAGTCTTGATTCAAGCAGTTTTGAATCAAATTCTCCTGTTTTATTTGCTTCTTCAACTACATCCAAAACTATGTGCGCTTTCTTGATGTCATCAAGCGTCCCTACATGTAAAATTTGAGCACCAATAGCATGAGACAATTCTTTTATCCACATAGATTCATCGCCTTTGCTTTTTTCAAAGTGTGCATTATATTGTCCCTTATATCTTGTTATTAGGTATTTTGTTTCCATTTTCACTCCTCTTCCTCAAGCCAGTCCTGCCTTACTTTCCTGTAATCGAACCTGCGCTTGCATCTAGGACAACTCTTGGGGTTTTCAACCCTTGGTTTCCAATTATATTCGCAATGTTCGCATTTCATTTTTTTTCATCTTTCCTAAAATAATCAATACAATCATTCAGGCTTGTTCCAACCCAGATGTTATGGACAGGGCCTTTGCCTTGCTGCAAGTCCAATATATACTCTGCGCACAAAGGACCAATGTCTGCAGAAAAAACTGCCTGAACAAGGTCTCTTTCACCAGAAGTGTCAAGCCTCTGCCATCTTGCACCAGCTCGAATGTTGCCAACAGGACCAGCCCTTCCAAAATTATAATGCGCTTCTGCAAAATAAGTTACAGGCTGTCCTTTTTGCTTAGAAACCTTGAATCTAATCACTGCATCATCTCCCTTGCCATATGTAGATGAAGGCCTATAATCAGCAATATTGCTCACAATTCCAGGGTCATTTGGCCCGCCTTTGTACGGGTCAAGCAAGCCATTAAAAGATGCCTTAGAGTACTTGTTGCCAAGAGTCAAGATACCATCCAGATTCCAGTTTCCATCAAAGTCTGTCTGGCCAAAAACTCTCCAGCCAATGCCTTCTCCTTTTTTCTTGGCATACCTTCCAAAGCAGGCATTGATGAATCCCTTGCCTTCATCATCAACCCTTCCGCCAATGCCAAAGAAGTATTGGTCATCAAGAGTCTGCCAGGCAGTGCCATTAAGATGGCTCTTTCCATCCAAGTTAAAATAGCCAATCTTGGCAGTCAAGTCAATAGGAAAATCCTTGCCAATCATAACATGCTTTAACTGATGGCCCGCAGTCTTTTCCAGAGAACCGCTGACTTTCAAAAAGTCAAGCAGGTCTCCATCAAACTCAACACCAATTCCATGGTAATCATCTGAATCAGACGTGCCAAAAGCTCCAATTTCTCCTCTCAAAGCATCAAAATCAACAGGAAGCCTTGAACCAATCCTGTATGTTTCCATATCATGAGTGTTTTGGTAATCAGCCCTAAAGAAATAACTATCTCCATCTTTAGAGACCTCTATTCTTGGCTGCCATAAATTATGGCCATTAGTGTCGACCTGATTAAAAGTCTCAGCCCATAAATCAAACTTAGGCTTTTCTTCTTCTGCTTTAACTGTTCCAGGAAACAAAGCTCCTGCAGCTGCTGCTAGTAATGTTAATAGTGTGTTATTCATTCTTGTTCCCTCTCAAACTCTTTTCCGTCTGCATCGTCTGCTCTGTCTTGTTCTATCTGTGCTTTGCGTTCAGAGGTAGCAACAAGAAACCTTAGACTGGCATATAACCCGATTTTCTCAGAATTGTCTAGAGTTCTTGCAACACGAAGTGCAGAATCGTAATCTCCTTCTTCTTCAAATTGTGTCATTGCTTTTCTGTAGGATTTTTCTGCCGCGTCAGTCAGTCCATACTCTTTTGCAAAAGCTCCTCGCGCTTCATGCCCTTCTGGATCTGATTCGAGATGAATACACTGGGTTACATGCATTCCGACAATATGTTGCGCGACAATATGTTGCGCTCTTTCTTTTAGACCAAGTTCTTTTGCCCTGCGCGCAGCTTCTATCACGCGGTTATCAATTTTATCTGCGGCAGAATTTTCAGGCGCTTCTTGATATGCTGCTTGAATGTATTCATCAGCCCATTCATCTACAAGCTTGTCAAGACCTGCTTTTCTAGCACAGCCTATTGCTGCCGCCAGAGCACCCAGCTCTTTGTACAAATGCGCTGCTTTTTCATATCTGCCATGTTTTTGCGCAATTGTCGCAAGATGCAAGCACGTATCAGTTACATCTTCTTTAGGGATATCAATGTCAAGCAATTCATCTATATATTTCTCAGGAATTGAATCATAGGCTAAGTCATAGCACAAGGCGTGTGTTTTTGTTAATTCTTGAAAAAATCTTGTTCTAGACTTTTTTGATGCTAATGTACCAAGAATTCTTTCAAGCTGTTCTTTATTCAGTTCCATCTTCTTTACCTCTCTGCTTTTCATAATCAGCTTCAATTCTCTTCCAGTGCGGCTCAACAATTTCTGCCATCTGCTCAAACAGTTTAGCGGCTTTGTTTGCCTCTTCAGTTGTTAATTTAGGTTTGATGTAACCATCATTTCCTTCGTATTTGCGGACTTCCAAAGAAAGCTCATCCATGTACACGCTAAGATCAAAGCATTCTTCGCATAGGGAATCTATCATAAACTTAACATCTGGTTGATGTGTTTTCAAAAGACCAAGATCAAACCAAGCAGTGCCAGTCCTTCTTGTGTCAAATGCTGCCTGTCTTAATCTTTCAACAGGAGTTCCTGGCCTGTAATCAGTATCATTGTTTCCCGGCCTGTAGAACTGATGAAAATCTGTGTGAGATACCCATTCATTTCTTGGGGCAATGAAGTATTTTGCTTCTAGGCATTCAAGCGCTCTTTGCAAATCTGCATTTTCTTCTGCTGTGGCAATTCTTATTTTAGTAGAATCATCAGCTACAACTATTTTTGATTTAAGATTGCATTTTTGTTCTAATCCTAGTAAGAAACTGCCCTCTGGATCTTTTCCTTTAAGAATGCCTTTATAGAATTGTTGAAGTCCTTTTCTGTAAAGATCTAAGCAATAGCCTTCAAGCGTAACCAGTATATCATACCGGTCTTTTAATCGGCCCATGCCGTCTGATTGTCTTTTTGTTTGTATTTCTAGTTTCATTTTTTATTTCACCCACCAATCAAGTCAGTATAATAATACTACTTGTTAATAGTAATAGAGAAGTAAAGATATAAACTTCTAGATTAAACTGTATAAACTGTATAAGTTTTAGAATTCAGTACTTGAACACTCTTTCATATCTTTTATGGTCCATCCACTCAATAATAATAGAGATTATAATCACTTCGCCATCAGCAACAGAATAAAGAAGTCTCCACCCTTTTGGCAAATCATATTTCCAAAGGTTATCAA
>CAZXEZ010000003.1:0-13607 GCA_964640255.1 uncultured Methanosarcinales archaeon
ATATGTAAAGTTTGAGTATTCATTTTATTGTATCCTTTTTAAAGTTAATGTTTTATTATTATGTTCGATTATATAGTGAGCGTGTCTGAGATATCCTTATTGATAAAGGCGTGCTCTAGTATAGGTATATCCAAGTGGAAAAGTATGTTTAGTATGTTCAGGATATAACCAAGCATTATGATCTCATTCTTGTTTGCTTTTACAGCCATCTTTTTAGCTGTCTTCTCCACCACTGCAACATGTTCATAGAATCCTGCCATCTTGTTTATCTCGAATTTATAGAACAAGTCCTGCAGTGTCTCAAGAAGTTTAGTAGTATCTTTATAGAGCTTTTTTGTCTCATTATTGAACTTTATCTTGTTTTCCACGATAAACTGGCACATCTTCTTGTACTCATCGCCCATCCTCTCTAACTCCTCCATGATGTGGTACATCACGATGTGCTTCTCCTGCATCTGTTTTCGCAAGACCCTACCGCAGAAATCTGTGAATTTAGTGATGTTCTTGTCCATGACCCTTATGCTCTCTAGTGCTGATTTGTCCAGGCTTTCAGAAACCTCAAAGCTCTCTTTTGCAATAGAGATTAAAAACAGGAAACATCTCCTGAACATTGGGTCTAATTCATCATAAAGCGCGTCAGACACCTTTCTCACAACGCAGAAGTTTCTGCCCTGCTCAACCATCTCAAAGCCAATGCATCCCCCTCTCAATATGTCCTGCACGTGTTTGATTTCCTCACTTTGTGCAAACCTGATTAATATTTCATCATATCCCCCTCTATAGAGTGCTCCGATAACTCTTTTAGAGGTTCTTCCCATGTTTCCGATATTCAGCTCTGCTCTTAGAGGCTTGTCCTTTATCTCCTGCACAGAAACAAGGACAGAGGCCCCTTTCTCTTTCACGTCTAATTCATCTCCTTTCTGGATGTTGTGTTTCTGCGCCCACTTCCTCGGAAGTGAAACTAACTGAGTTGAATTAGCAATCTGAATAACTTTTCGTTTCACCTTTAAACCCCCTTAAAGACCAATATAAAGTTCATAAGACTTAATAACTATTTAAAGTTTTCTAAAAACTTTATAAAAATCCAAAATTATATAATGTTTATAAATTATAAGAAAAAACTATATAAAAACCTTCTGACATACTACTGTATATCGGAACATATCCGATACGGGGGGATAAAAATGAGGATAAAACAATTTGCACCTGAAGAGCATTTTGAGGAGAATCCCTTTATCAAGAAAAGAATCAGAATCAATGAAGAGAACGATATTGATGAAATGACTGTAGAAGAGGAAATCCTTGAGGAGATGCAGCCTTGGGAGCATGCATTTGAGCGCGGCGCCAAGATGGCTAATGAGGAGTTTGACTAAATGGGGCCAAGAACTGTTATCAAGGATATTGAACAATTAAGGGAATTCATCAAGCTTAAGCTGAGAAAAGAGGATTACTTCAACAAAGTGATGGAAAAAGCTGCAAAGAAAAGGTGACCTGCATGAAAAGAAGGAGATGCGTTTCATGCGGTTTAATCATAACTAAAAGTGCTGTTGATGACCCATATCTATGTCGTGAATGCGAGAAAGATCATGGCACTGAAATCGACAGGTATTTGTGGCTTGACTGCCCAAATTAATGGTCTTCACTCACGAATCTAAGGGCCTACTGGCGTAAGTTGGTAGGCCTCTAGTTCTATTTTGATAATAAACTTTAAATATTCCTAGCCATTAACATTTAATTAAGGGGATTTATATGAGTGGAGAACAAACACAAACTAAAGAATCAAGACCAGTTGTTTTTATTAGAAAGCACGCAGATCTTGAACCAATACTAGAAGAGCTAGGTCCTATTCTTACATCAGATAATGTCTTGCAGATAGATGAGATCGCCCTTTTGTTTGGCGGAGTTACAGAACCACTGACCCGCACTTGTGAAAAAGGAGATAGCACGTATGTTAAACTACAGCAAGGCCCAAATTATGTGGAGAGAGAATTCCATTACATAGAGAAAGAAAACCACCCAGTAGATGTAGAGGATGAATTCTATTGGAGAGAAACCAATCCTGTAGAGGAAGAATTCTAGTTTTAAACCGAAGTTTTTAAATACTTCTTCTGTTTTTCTCACCCATAGAAAACACTGAAGACCAGAGGAAATCATGAGAAAAGAACTTAAAGAGATCTACAGGGTTCAGAAAGAGCTTGCGCTTCTTGACGGAATTGGTTCTTTATTAGATTGGGACCAGAAGACCTACATGCCCCCAAAAGGCTACAGAGACAGGGCAGAGCAGAGTGCTGTTATTTCTAGGATTGCACACAATAAATTCATTGATCCTGTTTTCCAGAAATTAGTTAATGACACTCTTAATACAAGATTAAGAAAAAAAGACAGGATGATTCTTGAGAGATTAAAGAAAGACCTGGACAAGGCAAAAAAGCTTCCTGCCTC
This sequence comes from uncultured Methanosarcinales archaeon, assembly GCA_964640255.1. Classification (GTDB taxonomy): domain Archaea; phylum Nanobdellota; class Nanobdellia; order Woesearchaeales; family ARS49; genus WJJT01. The sequence goes on from CAZXEZ010000003.1 coordinate 2,443, forward strand.
TTTTGTTGAGGAAGAGTCAAAAGCGACCAGCCTGGCGTATTCTGCTTGGCAAGAAGCCAAGAGAGAGAATAATTTCAGGCTTTTCAAGCCTCACCTGGAGGCCATTGTTGCTTTAAAGAGAAAAGAGTGCAGGCTGAAGAATCTTCCAGGACATCCGTACAATAGTTTATTAGATGATTTTGAAGAGGGCATGACAACCAAGAGATTAAAGAAAACTTTTGCTTATCTTAAGGTTGAGTTGGTCAAGCTGCTGAATGAGATCAAGGCAAGCCCAAAATACAAGAGAAATCCAGTCCTGCTAGAGTGCACTACTGACAGCAAGCAGCAGCTCTGCCAGTTCATCAGGAAAAGGATGGGCGTCAATGAAGGCCGTTCAAGATTAGATAACACAGAACACCCTTTCACAACCACTTTTGACCCAGATGATGTGAGAATCACCACAAATTTCAATAACAACATCAAGAAATGTTTTTTTTCCACTGTGCACGAGGCAGGCCACGCGCTTTACAGCCTTAACCTGCCTAAGAAGTACAGGTATACTGCTATTTGGGACGGGACAAGCCTTGGAATGCACGAGTCTCAGTCAAGATTCTGGGAAAACGTCATTGCAAGAAGTCCTCTGTTCTGGAAATACATGTTCCCGATATTTCAAAAGACCTGCAAGATGGGCCTTTCAGAAGACGAATGGGTTTTTGAGATTAACAGGGTAAAGCCTAGTTTAATTAGGACTGCTGCAGATGAAATCACTTACAATCTGCACATCATACTAAGATTTGAACTAGAACTGGAATTAATTGAAGGCAAATTAAAAGTCAGGCAGATCCCAAGAGCCTGGAAAAAGAAGATGAAAGAATACCTTGGTGTTGTTCCAAGGAATAATAGGGATGGATGTCTGCAGGATGTGCACTGGTCTTCAGGAATCTTTGGTTACTTCCCTACTTATGCTATTGGAAACATCTATGCAGCGCAATTATATTATACAATGCTCAGGGACAAGCCAGGCATAATGAATGACCTAAAAAAAGGCAAGTATGACCGTGTCTTGAAATGGATGAGAAAAAATGTTCACAGATATGGAAGGACCATGTCTGCAGAAGAGATAGTTGAGAAAGCAACAGGAGAAGGCCTTAATCCATCAGTTCTTATTCAGTATTTAAGGGAAAAATACTCAAAGATATATGATTTATAATATATTTCTAAGTACACAAAAACTTAAAAATAATTCCAACACACTACATATTGTGGGTGGATTGTTTTTGGGTTAGAGCCCTGTAATTTGATTCTCAATAACAAATGTTTAGGTTAGATTATATTGCGTGAATACAAATGAATCAAAAAACAACAGTAAGAATTCCTAGGACGTATGACGCAAAATTAGATGCCATGGCAAGAGTCATTAGACGATGGCATAGAAGAATGCTTAAGCAGAACCCTCATAATCCGCTTTCTAGAAGACCAAGAATGGAATTTCTGGCATTAACTGCAACTGATTCTTTTAATGATTGGGCATTTGCCAGAAAAGGAACCATCACAATCCAGCATGTCAAGATCACTAATCCTTCCTCTTCTCTTTATTGTGAATGCCGCCCAGGAATATATGATGATGGAACAGGGCTTGCAATTGTAGTGAGAGACTGCACTCAAAAAACATCTGCAAAATTAGAGGAGATTGCTGAAGAATTGATAGAAGAAGCAGTATACGGAAAAGGCAAAGGCATGGAAAATTATTATACCAGGCTGGCAAAGATGGAGAAAGGTCAGCTGAGGAAATTAAAAACAGTCCAACCGCTGCAAGATTATAATACAGACTGGAAGCGGGGAAATCATAATGTAGACCAATTGCATGATGTAATAAAAAGATGTTCTGCAATAATTGATGATTCATCGCAGATAAGAAACAGCAAAGTAAAACTGCAGATAGTCGATGAATTCAGGCGTTATGCAAATACTGAAGGCATGATTATTTTTGATTACAAATATGGCATCCACATAAATTTCGCAGCGACAGTTAAGCATGAGAACGGCATGAGCTGGCCAATGTATTGGTCATTTTATTTTGGGGACCATAGGGAGATAGATCCTGCAAATATGGAAAAGCAGGCCAAAAAATTCAGGCGGATGCTTGTAGAAAGGTCCCGCTGTGAAACTGCAAAACCATACACAGGGCCTGTTCTTTTAGAACCAACGATTTTTGCCAGTGAATTGCATGAAGCAATGGCACATCTATTGGCATCTGATGCAATTCTAGAAGAAAAAGCCACTGCTCTTGGCATAGAGAGTTTTGGTTCACAGGTCGGTCCTGAAGAATTGTCTATTTTTTCAGATCCTAACTTAAAGCCCTGGGCTTGGGGCCATTACAAATATGACCAAGAAGGTGTTGCTGCACAAAGAGTGCCGTTAATTGAAAACGGAAAGCATGTTGGTTTCTTGGCTGACAGGCATGGCGCGTATATTTTATCGAAATTATTGAAAGAAGATATATCTGCAGGAAATTCGATAACCTCTGTTGATGACAGCTTAAATGAAGAAGATGGTTTTATTATCTTTAATCCGCAACCAAGAATTGGTGTTTTTGACATGATCTGGCACGGAAAGACATATTCCCAAAGAGACCTGAAGAAGCAATTCATCAAAATGCTCAGGCAGCAAGGGAAAAAAGAAGGTTTGGTTGTTGCAACATCCGGCTGTCCTGGTTATTGCATGGTTGAGGAAGGTTTAACATGTGTTACTTACCAAGCACCGTATATGATGGACTTAAGCGGAAGAAAAAGGCCTGTAACTCCCATGATTAGCAGTAACGATGCAAGGCACGTTCTAGAAAACATAAAAGCAGTAACAACAAGAAAAGAATATGTCGGCCACAGGTGCGGTGATGGAGAGGGCATGGCAGAAGTTAGGGCGGCAATTAATTGCGGTTCTGGAATTATTGATAATCTGAGTGTCAAGCCAATAAGAAAAGACAGAAAAGAAAAAGAAAAACCACAATATCAGCACTGGTGACCGCCACCTTTAAATATTCTCTGAATTTCTTCTGTTTTTATGTGTGAAAGTTGTTATACTTATTGTGAGCATTGCGGCAAGTTGATTGTTGGAGAGGATATCTCTTTTTGCAAGAAATGCAGGGAGTCTGTCAAGGGAAAGACTTCAAGATGGTTTGTGGCGAGTTAAGATGAGAAGTTTAGATGAGTTAAAGGCAGCTGTTGAAGATCCAAGGATAAAGATAGATGCAAGGTTTTTTCGCAGTGTTACGGGCGAGATGCTTAACAGGCTTCATTTTTTCTTAGAAGGTGATGAGTTCATATCCTGGATTGTGCCAGGGGGCTTTATTACGACAAATTCTCTGAAAAGTGCAAGACGCTCAGCCAGAGAATACAAGCCTATTGATCATGTTTTTTGCCAAAGATATGCAGGAAATGATGGCCAAATAGTCAGTGTAACACATTATGACAGCTGGAATCATTTTGAGAAAGGCGAGATGCGCACATATGTAATATCCGGTACATCCATGCTAAGAACTGAAAAGAAACCTCAAAAACTAGAGGAAATATACCCCAAAGATATCAGGGAAGATATGGAAGCATTATTTAATCAAGCTTTTGAAAAAGGGTTTTTAATAGAAGGCAGGAATTTTATGGATGAAGGGAAATTATATTTCTTCACCCCTAAAATAATTTACAAGCTTGTTGCGCAAAAAACAGCTAAGAAAGATTCTTAAGCTTTCCAAAATCATACACTTTCTTATCAACAACAAAGACCTCAAAATTACTCAAGTCTTGGTCTAAAAATGGACTTAGTAAATCTTCAGAATTAACATCTGTTCCTTCTAATAATAAATTAAATGATGGCTGCACAATCAAGGTCTTTCCTTTGTATTTTCCTTTCAGATAACATTTATATTTTTCAGTTCTTACATCTGACCTTATATTTACAGCAGGGTGTTCGTGTGCAATTATAATCACATCACCCAATCTCTCAGGAATTTTGTGGCCGTGTGTTATAAGAATATCATCAACAAACAACTCATCAACAACTTTTATCTCTTTTTTCTCTGCAATCGGTCCTAATATTGTATCGTGATTACCTTTAATTAAAACCAACTTCCCTTTTCTTTCTAGATAATCTATCAATCGCATTGTCTCTTTCCATTCTTGTTTTGATATTGCCCTGAATTCATGCTTTATGTCTCCATTGATGACGATTAAATCTGGTTTTACCTTGGCAAAAATCAATTCCAGTCTGTCAATCATGTTTTTATACTGCATTCTTGGCACTAGAACCCCTTTTTTGTTCAGTTCTTCTTCATACCCTATATGAAAATCAGACAAGATTAGAATCTTGTGTTTAATTAAATAAAGTCCTAAATCAATTATCTCTATGCCTGGAGCTATTTCCATAATATAATAAAAAAGAAGAATAAGTTAAAAAGCTTTAGCTTTGCTTTTGCAAGATGGTTCAATATGAAAATGCAAAAGTCAAGCTCCTATACTTTCACAAAACAATTTGTTTTGTGAATTTGGAAATTTTTTAAAAATTTCCAATTTTTGCCTATTTTCCTATATACAACGCAAAAGTTTAGCTTTGCATTGCTTTTAATCCAGCTTGGTCATCAGTCAGCAGGATTATTCCTGCGACTTGTCCGCCGTATGTCTGTCCAACTGTCACGCTTGGTGCTGCCTGTCTTCCGCTTGTGAAGATGTTCAACCTGTCTGGTCTTGGATCTGTATCTAATACAAATCTGGTTCCAAACTGGTCCATTCCCTGTTCTCTTCCTTCTACAGACATATCATCTTTCATGTCTGGTGATATCACTTGTATTGTTGCATCATTCAGTAGTCTGAATTTGTCTATAAGCGGTGTAAACTGCTCTTGTCTCAGCTCTGCAGGAATTATTAAATCCACAGATCCTGGTGCTGGTCCGAATTTAAGCAGTAATCTTCCGCTTGTACGAAGCTGAACTGTTCCGCCGCCTCCAAGGTTTTGGTCAACTTTTATTCTTTTATTAGCTACGTCTACATCAAAGTCAAAGCTGTATCCACCGATGTTCATGCTGCCTTTTCCTGTTCCAGGGTTGAAGTTTGCCTGTTTGTTTCCGCCGCCACCCATGTCTCTCCAGTACACTATGTTATTTTGCGTGTCAACTTTGTTAAGCATGTATATCCAGCTTGGGTCATTTAATCCAGGTCCTGCGCTTAGGGCAAAATAGTCTTGCGCATTTATCCAATTGCCTTCTGTGACAACAAATGCTCTTTTGCCGTCTCCCCATGCATATGGGCTATTGCTTAGCAGATCTATATGATATCTTCCGCCTCTTAGCAAGGAGAATTTTGCTCTCCACTGCTGTCTTGTTCCGTCAAATGTAATGTCTCCTCCGCCAGATGGTGCCGGGCTTGAACCTCCTCCTCCTGCGCCGACCTGCGCAAGGAATAAGTTGAATCCTGGTGTAAGTAATGCTTGAGGATATAGCATGTATTCTTGTATGCCGTGTTTTGGAAGTACGTCAAAATCCCCTGTTGTTGCAACTGGTGTTGCCAGCGGCCTGTATTCTATGCTTTCTATTCTTACAAGATTTTGTATTTGTGAGCATATTATCCTTAATTGTGAATCAACAGTCTTTCCATTTACTCTAACTCCGCCTGTTGTGAATTGGTTGTCGCAGACATCTGTCATGTCTATTGTATAAGGCCCCATAAGCCTTAGGGATATCCTGTTTGTGCCAGGATTGTAAGTGCTTTGTCCTGCCAGGAAGGTATATATTGTTCCTAATATCCTCAATTTTCTGTCTCTTAGGTCTTCCAGGACATTATTGCTGTCTCGTTTGCTCTGCAGTCCAGAGCTGAATACTATCTTATACTGTAATAAAGGAGTATTTACCGGCCATGTCAAGGCCGCATTTGCAGTGTATGTTGGTGTTTTTATCTGCTTAAAAACCAATCTTCCGCCGTTGAATTCTCCAGGCACCCAGAATTGCAGTGATGGATAAACATCTGTTCTCCCCTCATTTGTCTGGATTACGCTCTGTGCAGCACCGTTCCAGACTGCTCCATCTATTCCCTGCACTTGCTTGCCTATGTAATCTGCAAAATATAGCTGTATTCCAAGATGGTCTCTTGCTTGCTGCAGAGGCTGGAATGCAATAGCTCCTGTCCTGTAGAACTCACCCATTATGACCAGTGAAGCAACAATCGCTACAAGAATAACTATAAAGAATACTCGTTTAGGAGTGGACATACCCAATGACATATAATATCACCTTTTTTGTTTACAAAAAAGACCAGCTGAGGCTTTGCTTCAGCGCTGCTCGCGTGAACTTGTGAACGCGAACCAGAAGAAACAAAGTTTCTGCGCTGCCTTTTTTATTTATACACTGATTTTGTTATATATAGTATATAAATGTTACTGCTTAATCTTCAGGAAGAGAATCATAATCCAGGAATCTTCCATTAGAATCATACACAACATACACCTTCTCTAATGTCGAATCCCATAAAAGGCCTGCAAATTTTCTTTTTCCTTTTGCAACAAAGCCACCTTCTGTTCTCTCTTCTAATGTATCAGCATCTACTGCAATATAGCGTCCACCTTGCAGAAATACCTGATTATCTGCGTTTACTCTTGCTTTTAATTGTTGGATATCTGTTTCACCCATCTACCTCACCTGACACCTAGTAAATAATAAAGATATTTATAGATTGCGGTAATTTATGGAGAATCATCTAATGTCAATGCAAAACCCACTCTTCCTTTTGCCTTGCCATCTTCAAAACTATAATCCAGGAAAACAAAGTGTACATCGCCTTTTTGTTTTTGCTGCCGCAACTGCATTGCTGCCTTGAATGGCTTGCTTGTGGCTATAGGTTCCTTAAATTTTATGCTGGACTCAACTATATACATATTCTCTTTTATCAATACAAAGTATTCTTCAAAGTCAAGATTTATGTTTTCAAACTCTCCAGCATCTATCCACTCTGCAAATGCAACATATGCTAACTGATTTAGGCAAAGGTTCATTTCTACAGAAGTAAGATGAGACACAGAAAAATTATTTGCATAATAAGTACTATTTACTTCAAACATTCCTTCTGCCTTTAGTAATTCTATTTTTGCCTCTTTCAGATATCTGCATTCTGGCTTGTACAGTTCCAGTACCCTCTCAAGTTTTTCCTGCGGAATTGCGTCCATGAAATTATATAGTCGCAAGATGTATAAAAAGCTGCTGAAAACCACAACATTTATATACAACTATCGTTTTCGATATATTATTATCGATACATTATTAACGATATATTTTTATCGATATATCGGAAACGATATTTGAATTTTGCTAAAAATTCAAGTTACGAAAATTTTGACAATAAACATACAAAACAAAATTTGAGTATATTATGATAAGAGGCAACCTGAAGCTACTTGTGCTGAAAGCACTTGATAAAAAGCCCCTGTCAGGCTATGCCTTGATGAAATTTATAGAAGATAAGATAGGCACAAAGCCAAGTCCTGGTTCTATGTATCCTTTATTAGACGACCTTAAAAAAGATAGTTTTGTAGTCTGCAAAAAAGATGGAAGAAAGAAAATCTACTCCTTGACAAAAGCAGGAAAAGAGCATCTTAAGGTCATAAACCTGAACAAAGATATTCTACTTAAAAAAACAGAAGAGAGTATAAAGATGTGGGCTGCACTGACAGGAGAAAACCTATCACAATTCCAGGAAATAATAGAAGCACTGAAAAAAGGAAAATACGCTATTGAAGACATCCCTCCTGAAGTCCAGATTTTCAAGATTGAGATGGCAAAGATATTCAGTAAAGGATTGTTCCAAAAAAACAAAAAAAAGGTAAAAGATATACTAAAAAAAGCAACAAAGGAGCTGAAGAATCTAAAATGAAGAAAAGAAAAGTAATAATCAAGCTAAAAGATGTCTGGAAAACATATAAATTAGGAGAACATTATGTTCATGCTTTAAGAGGCCTAAACTTAGAAGTTTATGACGGAGAATTCCTTGCAATCAGGGGGCCCTCTGGTTCTGGAAAATCAACCTCTATGAATCTAGTCGGCTGCCTAGACATCCCAAGCAAAGGAGCAATCCACCTGGATGGAATAAACATCGCAAGTCTTAGCGAATCTGACTTGGCACAGATCAGGGGAAAGAAAATCGGCTTCATCTTCCAGAAATTCAATCTATTACCAAACTTAACAGCAAAAGAAAATGTAATGCTGCCATTGATATTCCAGAGTGTTCCAGAAGAAGAGAGATTAGACATTGCAGAGAGATTGTTAAGCGAAATCGGATTAAAAGACAGAATGAATCACACTCCAGGACAATTGTCTGGAGGTGAACAGCAGAGAGTTGCTATTGCAAGAGCCCTGGCAGTTGATCCAGAGGTAATCCTTGCAGATGAGCCTACTGGAAACCTGGACCAAAAGACTGGCGAGAAGATAATGGAATTGCTCAAGTACCTTAACAGGAAAAAAGGCAAGACAGTTGTCTTTGTGACCCATGATAATGATTTGGCAGAGCATGCTGATCGTATCGCGTTTTTAGTTGATGGTCAAATTGTTAAAACAAGAACAAAACGAGGAGGAAAATGAAAATGAAACTTTTGAATGATAATGAAAAAGGTTTTGCAACTCTGTTGCACAAAAAAACAATATTGAGTTTAATGGTACTATTATTAGTGGTTGTCTCTGCAGCAAGTGTGTTGGCAGCAAAGAGAGGCCCGTTAATAAGCGCAGACATCCTGAAATATGAGCCAACTCCTGTAGAACCAGGCGGCTATGTTGAAGTATGGGTCTCTGTAAATAATGAAGGAACAACTTCAGAAGATTTTAGGATTGATTTTTTCCCAGAATATCCTTTCTCTTTGGCAGAGGGAGAGGATGAGATGAAGACACTCAAGGCACTTCCTACTCAGGAAAATGCAGTGATAAAATACAAGCTGATTGTTGCTCATGATGCTCCTAACAAAGATATGCCTATAAAATTCCAGTATCAATTTGGGCAGTCATTGGTTTGGACAAGGCTTGAGTCAGAACTTTCAGTAAGGACAGCTGGTGCTATACTGATAGTTGACTCTTACACAACAACTCCAGAAGCAATTGAGCCTGGTGATTTTGTAACAGTTGATATATCTCTGAAAAACGGAGGGAAAATCACAGTAAAAGATATTGATGTCACTATGGAGCTTGACGAATCTGTGATGGCGCCTATTGGCTCTGGAAACACAAAAAGGATTAAAGAGATTCTTCCAGGAGAGACAGGCAAGGTGAGTTTTACCTTGATTGCAGATACCTCTGCAGAGATTAAAGTCTACTCAGTGCCTTTGATACTCAAATACAAGGACATAAGAAACACAGAATATGAAGATGAGACAAGGATAAGCTTGATAATGAGTGCAGAGCCTGACTTGATTCTTGTTGTTGATTCATCTGAGGTCACCACTCCAGGCGCTCCTGGCATGGTTGTCTTAAAGATAATTAACAAGGGAATAATGGACCTGAAGTATCTTAATGCAAGATTAGTGTCCACAGACCAGTATGAGGTTCTCTCTCCCTCAAGTGAAGAATATATAGGTAATCTTGACAGTGATGATTTTGAGACCTTTGAGTTTATCATAAAGACCAATCAGAAAGATGTAAGATTGAACACAATTGTTGAATTCAAGGATCCGTATAACAAGGATTACAGCAAGACATTTGATCTTCCTTTGAGAGTCATCAGCCAATCAGAGCTTGGTGTCAAAGGATTCCCTTGGGGAACAACAGCTATTGTACTATTAGTGATTGTAGGAATCATATACTGGTGGTACAGGCGTAGGAAGAAGAAAAAGCAACACAAAAAATGATTTTAGATTATTTTAAGCTGGCCTTTCGTAGTCTTAAGGGTCGTTCTGTAAGGACCTGGCTCACTATGATTGGTATTTTTATTGGTATTACTGCTGTTGTCAGTCTTATCTCTCTAGGACAGGGCATGCAAGCTTCAATTAATGCTGAGTTTGAGAAGGTTGGCAAGAACAGGATAATGATTATGCCTGGCAGCGGCCAGTTCGGTCCTTCAGGCGGAAGCATGTTTACTGGCAAGATGACAGAAGATGATCTTAATGTTGTCAGAAAAGTAAAAGGCGTGGATATTGCAACTGCGACTGTCTCAAAAGATGGCCAGGTAAAGTTCAAAGATGAAGCTGAATTTATGAATATCTGGGGTTATGGCACTGACCAGGATGCAGAAGCGCTCACAGAAAGAACCTCTTTTCTAGACATTGAAGAAGGAAGACAGCTAAAGAGAGGAGATAAATACAAAGCAGTTATTGGTTATAATGTTGCTCACGACAAGTTTGAGAAAGATGTCAGATTGGGCGATAAATTAATCATTGAAGATATTGAATTCAAGGTTGTCGGCATCCAGAAAAAAGCAGGAACAGGTGTTCATGATTCTTTGATTCGTATCCCTATTGAGCAGGCCAGAGAGATATATGAAGAGCCAGAGGAAATCTCAACTATATTTGCCTTGACAGAGCTCTCAGAAGAGCCTAGTGAAGTTGCAGAGAACATTAAAAAAGATTTGAGAAGGCACAGAAATGTTAAAGAAGGTGATGAAGATTTTAGTGTCCAGACAGCTGAGCAGATGATTGCACAGCTTAACACTATTCTTGGCATTGTCACTATTTTTGTTGTTGGTATTGCTGCAATCTCATTGATTGTTGGCGGAATCGGCATAATGAACACAATGTATACAACTGTTCTTGAGAGAACACAAGAGATAGGCGTTATGAAGTCTATTGGCGCAAGAAATTCTAATATTTTGCTGCTTTTCCTTTTTGAGTCAGGCATTCTTGGCTTGGCAGGAGGCATTATAGGCGTATTACTAGGCCTGGGCATTGCAAAAATTGGGGAGCTGATTGCACAGATGCTTGGCGCAGATATATTTCACGCAAGTTTTAGTCCTTTACTAATTATAGGATCATTAGCGTTTGCATATCTTGTTGGAACGCTCAGCGGTGTTCTGCCTGCAAGACAGGCAAGCAAGATGAATCCTGTAGACGCTTTGAGGAGTAGCAAATGAAAAACGCAACAAAAGAATCAGCTTCCGAAAAGCTACGAAACGCAGTTGAGTCTGCTTTGAGGAGTAGCAAATGAAAAACGCAACAAAAGAATCAGCTTCCGAAAAGCT
>CAZXEZ010000003.1:13707-28990 GCA_964640255.1 uncultured Methanosarcinales archaeon
ACGAAACGCAGTTGAGTATACACTGAGGGCTTCAAAATGATAAAAGATTATTTTATAGTTTCATTCAAGAGCCTGAAATCAAGAAGAATGCGTACTTTCTTGACTATGTTAGGGATATTTATCGGAATTGCTGCTGTTGTTAGTTTAATATCAGTTGGCCAGGGCCTGCAAAAGGCTATTACAGAACAATTTGAGGCAATGGGCACTAACAAGATAATGGTCATGCCTAAAGGAGGATTTTTTGGCATTGGCGCAAGTGCTACCATTAATGAGGATGATCTCAAAGTCATTAAAAGTTCTAGAGGTATCAAAGATGCCGGAGGCTTTTTGCAGAGAGTAGGCAAGATTAGTTATGGTTCTGAGAATCAATACACTTGGGTTGCAGGAATTCCTGTTGATAACACCAAGAAGATTATTTTTGATACAAGTAATTTCAAGATAGGCAAAGGAAGAGATATCAAGAAAGGTGATGCTTACAAAGCAGTTGCAGGAATTAGGTTCTCAAAAGGAGAGATATTTGACAAGAAAGTTAATGTTGGTGACAAGGTTGAAATAGAGGGATACAAATTTGATATTGTTGGGCAGCTAGAGCCTATTGGTAATCCTGATGATGATTCTACTTTACTGATTCCTTTGGATACTGCTAAAGATATCTTTGATGCAGGAGACCAGTTTTCAGTCATAATTGCAGAGGTTGTAGAGGGAGAGAATGTTGGCGCTATTTCAAAATCATTAGAAAGGTCTATGAGAAGGCATCGTGATGTTCCTGAAGGAGAAGAGGATTTTGCAATAACAACTTTTGAAGAATTCATGGACACGTTTTCAAGTGTTTTTGCCATTGTTCAGGGTGTCTTGATTGGTATTGCAGCGATTTCATTGCTTGTTGGCGGTATTGGCATAATGAATACTATGTATACTGCTGTCTTGCAGAGAACTAATGAAATTGGTGTCATGAAAGCAATTGGTGCTAGAAATTCTGATATTATGTATCTATTTTTGATAGAATCAGGGTTCTTAGGCTTGGTCGGCGGAGCAATAGGTATCTTGATTGGTATGGGCATGAGCAAATTGATAGAATTGGCAGCTGCTCAGGCAAATTTCGGTATTCTCAAGGCATACTTCCCTTGGTATCTTATAGTCGGTGCATTGGCATTCTCTTTTATCATTGGTTCTATCGCAGGTGTCTGGCCAGCAATGCAGGCTAGTAGATTGAAACCTGTTGATGCTTTGAGGTATGAATAAAGAATTATTCTTTTTTCTTTCCAAAAAGTCTTTCCATCAAGGCAGCGCATCGCATTCCCATGAATTGAGCATATTGCTTGTCACCAAGAGAGATAACATATCCTAACATAGCACCCATGTTCGCAGCAATCCCATATTTATCTACCACTCTCGCATCTAATATTCCATGTTCAGTATGCTCATTCTCAAACACCATTGGATCACCTTCATCAAGAAGTTCCTGCAGTTTTTCTTTCTCTGCCTCTTTTGCTTCAGTATCAATCACAAAATAATTGATTGTGACGTCATGAACAACAGTGCCTCCCATGCTTCTTGCTTTGACAGTGATCTTATGATGCTGGCCGTCTTTTTCTGGCTTAACTTCATGGCTTGTCTCAAATGTTTTTTGAGCGACACCCCCATCAATAGTATAAAGTATATCACTCACACAAGCAAAGTTTGCGCCCCCCCTATCTATTTTATCCTCTAGCAAATGGCCAGTGATATAGAATCCTTCTACAGCAGTTTTTTTGTGTGATTCAAGTATTTGTTCTATTTCACTTAGTGCTGGTGCCATGCAAACCTGTAAGAAACCGTGATTTAAAAAGATTTGTGTCTTGAATCAGTCACAAAATATTTATACTCATCTTCTTTTTATTACAAATAATGAGAAAAAAAGAGGCGCATACACACTATACATCACCTTTGGCTTATGATTTAGAAAACAGCGTTGCAAAAGAATATAAAACAGCGTATGCTAAAAATCATTTCCTGGAGGGATTTGGTAATTTTTTATTTGCAGTAAGAGTTCCTTCTGAAAACCTCAAGGATTCGCATGAAGACCGCGGAGCAACAGATGTTTATGATGAACAGCTTTTAGAGCTGTATGCCCTCTCTCTTGCTAAAGCAGAGATTGAAGCTTCTGAAGCGACAGCAGACACTGCAGGAACAGTTTTGGATAATATTCTTAATGAAACTGATGATTTATTCTTAGGTGAACTTCAAAAAAGAGAGAAATGGCAGAAATATCTCACTCTTGAATGCATTACTGGTTGGTATGATGACAAAAGAAGAGCTGCAGCAAGAGGTCTGGCAAAAAAAGGAATAACTCTTCAAGAAAAAGTTGATGAAGTGGATGTTCCAGCAGTTCCTAAGCCAAGAAAATTATGGCCTTTGTATAAATTAGTTGCTGCAAATACTGTCTTGCTTGCAGGGCTTGCTGTTGGTGCAGTTGTGGGGGCCTTGTATGGTGATTCTAAGTTTAGAAAATTCGAAAAAAGAGCAGATTCTATTGAATACAATGTTAATTCATCTATCAGCAGGATTGAGAAGAGCATGAAACCAGAGAATATAATTAATCAGGCTGAAACATATTTGAAAAGCAGTGAAGGCCAGAAAAAGCTGCAGGGTTTTTATGATGATTTTGAGATTTGGTGGAAGCAGGAAGGGCTTGCGCAGGATGAATTTATCACGTTCTGGAACAATATCATCCAGCCAGGCATGAACAGCCAGGGCCAGCTTAGTGCGCAGTATATCTGCGATGAGCTTGAGAAGAAATACAAGTTCAAGAAGACTGCAGAAAGGCTAAATAAAATTGCAGAGATGCTTGACGGAGAATAATTTAGCGCAGTTCTTTTGTTTTCCTGAGTGCAAATACCTACAGTTTCTTCGGCCAGTTTTTCCTTATGTCTTTCTTGTGTTTCTCAATCGCATCAAGGATGTCCTGCCTTATGTCAGATTTCCAATTATTAGTTCGTCAGAATGTTTCATGCACTTTTCTCAAGAACGTTTTGTCTTATTTTTTACAAATAGTTTGGCTCTCTTTTATGTATTCTTTTGCCTTTTGTACTTGGACTCTGAACTCTTCAATAGCCTGTTGGAAGTCTGATTTAGTTACAGACTTGCGAAGCAGAAACTCATCTGTTACAATTAAACTAAGGCCGACGTATTCATTTACACCTTCCTTTAAGTCAAAGATTATTTCTTCTCTTTCATAAGCATTAGCTGGCCTGTTTCCAACGCTAAAAAAATCAGAAGGCTGTTTCATGTGGTATTGGATAATAACTTCTTTTCTATATCCTCTGCCATTCTTTTGGAGCACGGGCAATGCTTCGGTTGATTTATTCAATTTTACTGTTCGCCCATGCACACAAAGAGGGTTTTCAGAAATAACTCTATACCCATTCAACTTATTTTGTTTAACTGCAGAGTATAACTCCTCCATAGCTTTATCTAAGTTAATTACCATAATAGGTAATATTGTTTTCAAACTATATAAAATTTTTGAAATATTTTGGTTCATTTTGGATAAATTTGTATATAATGCGTCATAGACCTTTTGCTAATTTTTGGTGGTTTTTTGATATATGCCGTTATAACTGCCCCATTATCACATCCCACAATAATAGTCAAACGTCTATTTTTATATTTGAATTGTGAAAAATACAAATGTTTATCTTCTCCCTCAACCAATAAAATTTTTGAAGGTCCTGAAACTGTCCTGTCCAAAAGGAAAAGAAGAGACTTATTGATTTTATTAATTTCATTGTCATTAATACTGCTTCTTGCTTCCAATAATTTACTGCGAATATCGTCAACATCATCTTTGCGTACGGTTCCCTCGAGATGGCGTATTTCGTTCGGATCATATATTAAATTGCGCACCCGCTCTATTCGACCTCGCATCATGCCATCTGTAATTTTTCTGACTCTATCTCCAATATCCTTCAAATTATCATGATATATTTGAAAGGATGCTTCAGGCAAGGACAGCATATCGCAGTACATTTTTACAGAAGCTATTTTTTTATTTTCCGAGCAATATATGCAAACGATATCATTAATGTGCCTCTCACGAATGTGAGCCATACCCTCTTTTAGGCCAGACTGATTAATACATATTTTTTTGTATTTTATACGGTGTGCTTTGCTTATTCTTTGATTCAGTTTCTCCGCATCAAAATTAGGCAAAATGTATTTTTTCATGCTTTCTTTAAAAGAAGCGCACTTTATAAAGTTTCTTATTATTCATCATTAAACAGTTACACAAGAACAAAATATCAAAATATTAATAAATATTATTCACTCTATCTCTTCCAACCTAGCAAAAACAATCTTCTGCAGCTCCTTTGGCCAGTTTTTCTTAATGTCTTTTTTGTGCTGTTCTATTGCTTTTATGACATCTAATTTAATATTATCCTCGCCATCTATCAATTTAATCAGTTCTTCTTTTGCAAATAATGGAACTTTCTTGAGATTCCAGATCATTTGTCGTAATTCATGGTATTCTTGCTCTTTTTCTGTTGATTCTTTCTCTTCCATCTCTTCAAATAGTTCATTGTAATCTTTTGGTTCATTCTCTTTGTACTGCTTCAGTAATTCTTTGTCTGCATTCTTGTTCAACCCGATTTTCGCCATCACGTTTTGATGCATTCTTTTCAAGAATTCGTGCTTGTCTTCTATCTTCATGATGTCTGCATAGCCCTGCACTGCAAGATTGAATGCAAATGGTGTTGGTATGCGCGTGTCTATCTCAACTATTCTTATTTTTCCATTCTCTATGCCTTTCAATATTTGTTTTGTATTTTCAATATCCATCAAGTCTGATAAGACCTCTCTTCTTGTCTCTTTCAAGATAGAAAAGTCACTGCTTATCCTCTTCAAGGCGTTCATCAATATCATTGAGCTTACCTGCTGCCTTCCCACGTTTTTCTTCTTGCCCATGTAATTACGCAATATCATCAAGGCTCTTGTAGCGCAGTGCCTGAATCTTCTCTTGAACACTTCAGACTTGTCTATTGCTAAATGCATCAGTAAATCTAGTTTATCTGCTTTCAATAGTTTAAATGCCTTCATTGCATTTATTCTCTTATCCCCTGACAGATAAAATCCATTATCACTTATGCCTATCTCTATATCTTTGTGTTCATTGCGGGAAATAACATACGCAATTGCTCTTGACAAGCAGTCATTCACTCTTCTCCCAAAAAGAGAATGGAATATGATTTTCTTCTCCTTGTCATCATTAAAGTGCTCAACCAGGATCATCTTGTCATTTGGAATCTGCTTTGCATAATCATACTGCTCTCTAAAATAAGAATAAATCGCTTTTGCTGCTTTTGGGTCAACATACAGGTATTCATGCAGCCAATCAAGTATCTCTCTCTTTTTCTTTTTAGAATTAAATCTCTCAAATGCCAATCTTCTTGCCTTGCCAATCTCCAGAGCAAGGTCAAAACTCAATGGAAGCATTTCAGACACCCATCTTGGCACTGTTGGCGGCCTGCTGACAGAAGCACTTACTTGTGCAACCATTCCTCTGGAAAATTTAAACATATAAGTGCTTCCCCCTAAGACAAATACATCTCCTGGCTTCATTTTTTCAAGGAATGCTTCATCTAGTTTTCCAATCACTTGCTCCCCTATTTTAACAGTGATAAAAGATTCATCAGGTATTGTTCCTGAGTTCATCATGTAGATTACTCTGGCTAATCTCCCTCTTTTGCCTATCTTGCCCTCATTTCTCCATATCTTTGCATAGATATGCCTATCTTCCAGGTCAACAAACTTTCCAGCTAAATAATCCAGAACCTCGCGAAAATCTTTTTTAGTCAGGTCTTTGTAGCAATAACTTTTTTTGATAAGATTATACAATTCTTTTTCATCCCAGACCTGCTCTACAGCTATTCCAGCTATCTGTTGCGCAAGAACATCCAGGGCTCCTGTTGGGATGTGAATCTTATCTATTTTTTTCTCAACAGCTGACTTCAGCAGCACTGCGCATTCAACCAGGTCATCCCGGTCCATCACAATTATTCTCCCTTTTACTTTTTCATGCAGCCGGTGTCCTGCTCTTCCTGCCCTCTGCAAGAATCTTGCAACGGATTTAGGCGAGCCCAAGCAGATGACTAAATCAATATAGCCTATATCTATTCCTAATTCTAAAGAAGTAGAGCAAACTACTGCTTTTAGTTCTCCTTTTCTTAACTTATTCTCTATCTGTAATCGCAATCTTTTGCCCAAGCTTCCGTGGTGCGCTCCAATATTATCTGTGTATCTTTTTGGGAATTTATCTTTCAGGTAATCTACAGCTCTCTCTGTTGCAGCCCGGGTATTAGTAAATATAAGTGTTGTCTTGTGCTCTTGTATCAACTTGTCAATCAATTCATACATCTTATAATGCAAGATTCCATGCTCTGTATCAATTAGATTATCTACAGGGCTCATTACCTGCAGATCCATCTGTTTGATGAACTGCACATCTACTATCTCGCAATCTCTTGTCGGCCCGACCAAGAATCCAGCAACCTCATCCAAAGGAGCGACTGTTGCAGACAACCCAACTCTGCACATATGGCCGGACAAATACTCTAGTCTCTCTAAAGACAATGATAAATGAACCCCTCTTTTGTTTTCAGCTAATGCATGTATCTCATCAATGATGCACCAATCAACATTTTTCAAATGATCCCTGAACTTTGGAGCGCTTAATACAATAGACAGGCTCTCAGGAGTTGTTATCAAGATGTGTGGCGGCTTTTTCAGCATCTTTGATTTTTCTGTTGCAGTTGTGTCCCCTGTCCTTACAGCAACTCTTATCCCTAATTCTTTTCCAACTAAAGCAGCTATCTCTGACAATGGCTCTTTCAGGTTTTTCTCAATATCATTATTCAATGCCTTTAATGGTGAAATATAAACACAATAAATTTTGTCTTCAAGAATCCCTTTCTCAGCACTGTCTACTAATTCATTGATTATTGAAAGAAATCCTGTTAATGTTTTAGTAGCTCCAGTAGGTGCACTTACAAGAATGTTCTTTCTTTTGTGAATCTCCATAACCCCATACAGTTGCGGCAATGAAAACTTCTTAAATCTGCTAAAAAACCACTTCTTTACAGTTGGATTTAGTATGTTCTCTACTTCTTCTGCCTTGTAGGGCTTCTTCATCACAGTTATTTTATTTTCCATATTGTAAATAATTAACGTGCTTGTCAAACACCTAATAAACTATAGAATTTATTTAAATAGTTATGGTTCAAGAAAAGATTACGTTTTCACTGATACAGTAGCAGCAAGGATTGCAACTATCTGTCCTAGATGGTCTATTGCTCTGGAATCTGTATCTTTGGGAAATTTAGTGTTTCGCAGGTCTGTTTTTGATACACCTAATTTTTTTAACAAGCCCACAAGTAATGATGCTTGCATGATTGACATCATATTCGTGCTCGGGTTTTCTCCATTATAACTAACACTCAAGACATACCTGCCAAAGTGATTTTTTGTGAAATATACATCTAATTTTGTTTCCCTAATCCAGCCTTTCCTGACTAGCTGAAAATCATACTCAGCTGCATTAGTTTTCTCAAACATATAAGATGCCATTCTTCTCCCACTAATATACGAATATGCTTTCAGAATATAAAAAGCTAATGGCTTATCCCTGCCAATCTTGCTTAACTACCTGTCCATTTGGCAGCTTCATCTCAAAATAGCCAGTCTCTCCATCTTCAGCAAAATAATAATCCATTGTTGTCTCTCCCATAGGTGTCTGCGCAGTGTATATTACATGGCACAGCCCTGCATATTCTCCAGAATCCATTATTCCTTGTATCTTCCATTGTGCAGAAGCATCTATGCCTGCCTGTTGTGTCTCAAAATCCCACTGTTCTCCTGCTTTGCACCACTCATCAAGCCCCTGGCTTGTTGCAAGTGCCTCCATTGTCGGCTCTACAGGTTCTACCTCTAAATCTCCATTTTCTTTCTGCATTATCTCTAGCCTTTCTTTTGTCTCATTTCCTAGCTTGAATTTTATCTGGCTTTTGATTTCCTGTACTTTTTGAGGTTCAGGCTCTGTATCTGCCTCTTTCTCAAATGGTTTTTCAGCTGTCTGCTGGCATCCTACTGACATTATCGCTAATATTAAGATTAAAACAATTATTTTTTTCATAAGTATCACCTGAATAAGACGTTTTATATCTGGTATTTATATTTTATGATTCTTCTGCAGGCTCTAGCTCTCTCAACCCTACTGTTTCACAGGCGTCAATTATTGTCCGCAGGTTCTCTAACTTTCCACTGTACTCTTCATTCCAGCTTAATGTAATGTTTCCTGGGTTAGTATGCCCTATATGAACTTTTTCTGGGTTGTTGTATTTGCGGTTGTCTACATCTCTGCTGAATATTGTCGCCCATCCTTTGTAACCGCGTCTGACAAATTCCTGCAGAATACCTTTCGCAAAATCAAATGTCAAAACTTTAGAGTCATACCCTGCTTCACGAAAAGCAACACTAGAGACTTGTTTTCTTTCACCAACAACCTCTATTAAATTTGCAGGTCTTCCTCCGCTGTTCCTTTCACGCGTATAAATATCCTCATCCTCAAATGGCAAGTCATTTGCCCATATTAGTGTTGGTTCTGTTTCATAGTGTCGAGAAACCACTAATCTTGTCTCTTCTGCAATTTGGTGACTATCATAAAGACTCTGTGGTGCAAGCAAATAACCATCAACCCAGCTCCACCCTGACGGAACTGCCTCTAGAACGTGTACTAATTTTTCTGCCTCTTCTGGCATTTCGTATACAACATCTACCATTTTCCCACCCCAGATACAGGTAATCAGTTATGTATTATAAATTTTGTGATTACACACCGAAAACAGTCTTAAACATAAATCCGCTACCAAAAGTCAGCACAACTGCCAGAATCAGGAATATTGCGTATATTCCTTTGTTCCAGATATAGACTTTAAAGCCGTCAAACAATGGAAAAGGCAGCATATTAAACAATCCTAGCCAGAAGTTTATCATCATTCCAGGTATGCACACCACTTGTGTTATTGGTGCAAGCAATGCTATCACTCCAAACACTAATCCAACTGCCAGATTAATAACAGGCCCTATTAATGAAATATAAGCAGTCTTTCTCTTTGTCAAGTATCCTTTGATATATACTCCGCCAGGTGCTGCAAATATGAACCCGAAGAATGAAAACACTAATGCCAATCCTAACATGAAGTTATTTGCCCTGAACTCTGCCCAGCATCCATATTTCTGCGCCATATACTTATGCCCTAATTCATGGAACACGAATCCAACCCCTACAGTAAATAAAGCAACTAATACAACTATCAAGAATTTTGGATCAACTGAAAACCCTGCAAATGCAATTGCAAACGCCAGGGAAATAATAAACCATGCTCTCAGCAAATGCATTATTTCTGTTTTGGAGTACTTCATTATCTAGAAGTCAGAAGCTGAATTATTTAAATGTATCGCAGGGTTTTTGGTTCTCACCTGGCAGCAACATAATGTATAAAATACCTTTTAAAGTAAAAGAAAACAGGCAAAGGCTTATTTCTTCTTTTTTGATTTAGAAAGTTTGATTAATTTTTTAACTTTTGCTTCTTTGCTTTTGTTGCTGCTACATCTGCATTTTGTTGCCAATCTTGATTTTTTAGGCGATTTTTTCTTTGCAGAACTCTTCTTTTTTGCTGCTTTTTTCTTTTTAGCCATCTTTATACCGTATTATATTTATGGGCTGACATATGGACCCGGTGAAAAAGTGCCTTAAGCACAAATCAAATCAACTTAACCTATCGATTCGCTTTAAAGGTTATCTCCTTCGCGCCATAAAGAAGCTTAACAGGTACAGGTTTCGTCCAGTGAGTTATAGTCCATTCACCAGATTAATGGCGAGCACCCGATAGAGGCGTGTATGGTCGCATCCTTTCCAGGACAACCGAATTGTCCTAGTCAGCTTTGCACATAGATAATTCCTTCACTCTTTATAATTTTTTATAACCATTCTTAAATAGTATCACAATGGTTATCCAGTGATTTAAGCTTCTTAAAATTAAGCTATAAAAATAATGAAATAATTAAAGCGTCTAATTGACTGAATTTTTCTATTTCTTTTCTGCCAAATGTTCTAAAACAGCAATCATTACATTTGCCAGATTTACAATTTCTGTTTTTGCTGCGCCAAGATCTTTGGCGACTTCTGCTCGTCTTGCAATTGGTATTAGTGTGCCCCTTACTAATCTTTCTGCATATACTTTATCTATATTCATTTTATTTACCTCGTTTTGTTTATTTTTATAATAAAAATAAAAAATTAAATAAATTTATTGTATAGCCATGCAAGTATGTATCCGCCGATGAATGCATCAACAAATCCCCATATTGCACCGATGACAGAACCGCCTAATGTGCTGGAATATCCAATGTATACGGATGAGAACAACGTCTCAAACGCAGTTCCATAGCCATATGCTGCCATTAGTCCAATCACAAAGCACGCTACTCCCCATAATATGCCTGCTGCAAGAGCAAATGCTTTTGGATTAAGTTCGCACACGCCTGCAGTGCGTACTGCCGCTGCTTTTTTTCTTCTTTTTGCCATATATTTCACCTCTTGATCTTAATACAGAATGTGAAGAATTTGCTTTATTTAAATGTTTCTCAAGAATCAATTGAAAAAGAAAGAAAAAAATTTACGCAAATAATGCGTAAAACACCCAAATCAATAACAAGATCCAGACTAGCATTGGCAGCCAGAATCTCATCAGGCCGTCTTTTCTTAGCACTTTGTCTGCCAAGGCAACCATCTCTTTTGACATTACTGCAAATGACATCAGCATCAATCCAAAGAAGAAAAGCATCACTGCAAAGATGTCTACAATCGTCATTGTCTGCTTCAAGTAATAAAGGCTCACTCCTGCGATTATCAATCCAATCAATGATGCAAGCATTGTGTTTGCATAGATTGGCTTAACAACCTTTTTCAGCCATATCTTTGGGTCTATCACAATCACAATCAGCTTGATTGCTCCAAGTACTGCAACAATAAGTGCCATTATTTGTATTGGCGTCATGATATTACCTCCTTTATAGGTTTTATAGAGAAATTGGTATTTAGAGTATATATATTTTACTGTTTATCCTCAGTTGCGTTGCGTACTGCTCTTGTTAAATCAAGAATTCTGTCACACAATGCTTCATCACCTGCCCTGTTTCCTTTGACATCTTCTCGTGCAGAGTGTAAAAGAAAACTTCCTGTTGGTCTTAAATGATGAAGACCCTCTGAACCATCAAGCACTTCATACAAGCGAACTACTGGACTTTCATCATGTCCTTCCCTAACCAGGTGTACGTAAATATTATCTGGAAACAATGGCTGTGATCTTAATTCGTCTCTTGCTCCGCTCCGGTCAACCGCAGGATATAGCATTATATCTAATCCAGGAATATTTACTTCTTTGCAGCTACTCACCCACACATATGCTCCTTTTAGCCTCTCAGGCAAGCCACCCTCTATCTCTTTTTTTCTCTCTTCAAATGCTTTTTTTACGCTCTCTGAATCAGGGCCTGGCAAGAATTCGTGGTACGTCTCTGGCAATTGCTTACTAGGGTCGTTTTTGTGCGTAATCATATACTGTACGTGATAAACTTTATTTCTCCCCGCCATGCTTTTGCAGGAATACTGAAGAATTTATAAGTATTTCTATAGTGCACTATCCAAGATTAGCAAAGCATTTAAAAACCTTTGATAAATACCATTAAACATGGTAAAGAAAAGAATCTGTCCAAAATGCAAGAGCGCTGATGTAAGCCCTGATTTGTCTGTACAGGCTTATGGAAAAGGCTCTTTTTTCAATCAATATAAATGCAACAAGTGTGGTTACACAGGACAGTTCTTTCCAGAGGTCGATGAATGATTATTTTATACTCTTGACTTCTGTCTTAATCAGGTTCTCGCCCTCAAAATACTCTTTTTGCTCTATGAGCCAGAATTTTTCATCTCTTTTTGTGTACATCAGGTAATCAACAGGGTGCATCTCTAATTTAGAAACTTCTGCAAAGCTTATCCACTTGTTTTCCCCCTCCTTTATCTTTGCTTTCAGCGCCCCTTTTGTCTTGTTTATTTTATAGCAATACATATGAACATGATATCTCAGCTTGTCTCCATTATAAGATCTGGATGACACCATCCCTGCCAGCTGCATCTCTCCTTTTAGGCTTGTTTCCTCAAATAATTCTCTCTCAACAGCCTGCTCAAAGCTCTCCCCAAACTCAACTCTTCCTGCCACCAGCATCCAGTAGCCGTGCCAAGGCTCTTTCAGTCTTTTCTGCAATAAAACTCTATCTCCATCAACAGGAATCATCGCAACAACACAGACTGGCTGCTTTCTCTGCTCACTTGTCTCGTCTGCCAGGAAATTCAATAGCTTCTTTCCCTCATTTGTGAGGCTGTACTTGTCATTCTTGTGCTCTATCAGCCCCTCTTTCTCAAGCTCTCTTATATGATAAGAAAGCTTGTTTGAGTCAGCCTCTATCTCAAACTCAGAAAATCTCGTTTTTGGGATTGTACTTAAGATGCTGTATTATTTTTCTCTTGATTTCGTGCATAAGATCCAGGTAATAGAGGGGAATATTTAAAGATACACGTCAAATCGATTTGACCTAATGACAAAGCCTTCCCCAACAATAACAAAACAGATTATTCCGTTCTGCATCAAAGAAGGACTTCTTGAGTGGTAATCCGCCAGCTTTAAATATTCTCATATACAGATTAATTCACAATAATCTTTATATATTTCTTATTTTATCAAACACTGCATGAGTTTGGCTGATTTAGAAGTGGCACTGAGTACAGGGAAAACAATCTATTTTGTAGGCTATAGAATAAATAAAAACGACAGGCTTCATATTGCTAAGGATGAAAAGGGCAAGTATTTCTACACAGATTTCAGCAAAGCCCAGACCGCAAAACAAGCATACTCAAAAAAACACAACACAAACCTGGAAGTTATGCTGAAAAAACTCATTCCTTCTGAAGTTCAGGTCTCTAAGGAGTAATTTTATATTTCTCTCTCACTTTTCTGAATTTATATTTAATCTTTCTGCGGATACCATAAGAAAATAGCATACCTATTGTTCTTGGATGAACATTTTTCCCCATTCTTTTGTAATCCACTATCACTGGAAGAACTTCATCCTTTCTTCTTACAACAATATTTCTTTCATCAAATCCTAGATGCAAGATTCCTCTTTCTAAGAAGAACTGCTCTAATTCATCCACCCTGTCCCAAAATTCTTTTTCACTGATTGGCCCATTGTCTGCTAATGTTCTTGAAATACTGCCATCTGCATCAGTGACTAATTCATTGATAGATGTGCTTCTCCCCTGGACTTCTTTCACCCCTAAAATTCGCGCAAAGCTGTCAAGCAAATTAGCAGGAACCTGTTGGATAAGCCTGCGGTATTGCTCAAATTCATATCTATTGAAATCTTCTATCTGATATCTGTTTCTCACAAATTCTTGCGTAGGAATACTTACGCGGTGAAAATGCATTTTCTTGTTTATTCTTGCATTTGGCTGCATCACTTTTAGAACAAAATCTTCAGAAAGATATGCTTCCCTGATTGCACCACGCCCTATCAGATTCTCTTTGACAAATATCCCTGTCTTTGGCAGTGTCAGTTCTAGGGTCATAAGAATAATATAGTTTTCTTGCTTTTAAAAGCTTGCGGAAAGAATTCTAGGAATTATAAAAATCACCTATTTCTTCTTTTTTTTCTTCTTCTTTTTTGTTCGGCACCCGCATGTTGCGCACATATGAGAACACTTCTTTTTAGCATTATCTTGTTTTACTGGCATATATTCCTTTTTATTTGAGAAACATTTATATATGTCAAAAAAGAAAATATATCCAGGTGATAATAATGATGTCAAAAATACCAATTAATCTGGAAAAAGCAAATAAAGAAGATATTGACAAGGAGATTCTACGGGCTGCAATAATCGCAGAGCTGGATGCAGTCAACCTGTATGAGCAGATGGCTCAGCTCACTGATAATAAAGATCTAAAAATAATCCTCCTGGATGTTGCCAAGGAAGAAAAAACACATGTGGGCGAGTTTCAAGCATTGCTGTTGAAAGTGGACA
This sequence comes from uncultured Methanosarcinales archaeon, assembly GCA_964640255.1. Taxonomy (GTDB): domain Archaea; phylum Nanobdellota; class Nanobdellia; order Woesearchaeales; family ARS49; genus WJJT01. The sequence goes on from CAZXEZ010000003.1 coordinate 27,875, forward strand.
AGGAGCAGGAAAAAGAGCTTGAAGAAGGGAAAAAAGAAGTTGAGGAAGAATTAGGAGGCAAATAAAATGCCCAAGACCTACGAGCTTCCAGCACTGCCGTATGCTTACAATGCATTAGAGCCTCATATCTCTGAGCAGGTCATGAAGATTCATCATGACAAGCACCATGCTGGTTATGTCCAGGGCGCGAATGTGATTCTTGATGAATTAGACAAGGCAAGAAAAGGAAAGAAAGACATTGATCAAAAAGCAATCCTAAAAGCCCTATCATTCAATATAGGCGGTCATCTTCTACACTCATTATTCTGGCCTAATTTGGCTCCAGAAGGCAAAGGCGGAGCTCCTGGCAAAGAACTGCAAAAAGCTCTAGAAAAGGAATTTGGAAGTTTTGATAGGTTCAAGGAAGAGTTCACAAAAGCAGCTGCCAGTGTTGAGGGCTCTGGATGGGCTGCTTTGACTTTCTGCAAAAAAACTAACCGGCCAATAATAATGCAGATTGAAAAGCATAATGTTAATGTTTTCCCCATGTTCACTATATTATTGGTAATAGATGTCTGGGAGCACGCATACTACTTAGATTACAAGAATGAAAGAGGAAAATTCCTTGATGCTTTCTGGAACATTATCAACTGGACTGAAGTTAATAATAGGTTTAAGACCACTTGTGGTTAAAAAAAGGAGGCGATAAAATGAAAAGAATATTATATCCATTGATGCTGGTTCTGCTCAGCACTTTTGCTTGGGCACAGACAACTGGATTGATGCACTACAAAGATGGAGGAATGGGCGGAGGATCTGGCATGCTTGTAGGATTACTTTATTTTGCAGTAGGTTCCCTTATCTTTTCAGTAATTTTCTGGTTGACACACAATTGGTTAATGAAAAAGAGGTGAAAAAAGGATGAACCCAAACAAGGTAGGCTTGACTTTAGGAAGTCTTATAGGCTTAGTGCATCTTATCTGGGCAATTATTGTAAAGCTTGGATTTGGTTCTAATGTAGTAGGCGGAGTAATGAGGCTGCACTTCATAAGCTGTCCAGCCGCAATAGCACCATTCAGCATTGGAACTGCTATCTTCCTGGTAATATCAACATTTGTTGGAGGATATGTTCTAGGA
>CAZXEZ010000004.1:0-11879 GCA_964640255.1 uncultured Methanosarcinales archaeon
GGCATACGCTCTGCTCGCTTTATCAAGGAGTTGCCTGCATCAAAAATAAGCGAGCTGACTGTTAATGACAAGAACAAGGAAGCTGTTAAACTAATCAAGAAAAATCTAAAATTAAACAAGATCCAGGCAAAAGTCTTTAACAAGGATGCCAATGAATTATTAATAAAAAGTAATGGTTTTGATTATATTGATGTTGATCCTTTTGGCTCCCCAAATCCTTTTCTGGATAATGCAGTGAAGAGACTCTCAAGAAAAGGCATCCTTGCTGTCACTGCAACAGATACCTCTGCCCTGTGCGGAAGTTTCATTGGTGCCTGCAAGAGAAAATACTGGGCAGCACCATTAAGAAACTACATGATGCATGAAACAGGTATAAGAATATTGATAAGAAAAGTGCAGTTAGTTGCTGCCCAATATGATAAGGCTCTTGAGCCCCTCTTCTCACACTCAACAAGACACTACATGCGTGTCTATTTCAGGTGCATTAAGTCAAAGACTGCTGTTGATAAGATAATAAACCATCACAAATACTTGCTCTTCTGCAATAAGTGCCTGAAAATAATAGTACACCCGCAAAACAAGGATACCTGCTGTAAAAAAAGCATGGCCTGGGCAGGTCCTTTATGGACCGGACAGTTATGGGATAGAAAACTGCTTCTTTCTATGCTAAAGAAGCTGGATAAAGAAAATTCAGAAGCAATGAATCTTGTGAGCATAATCAATGCTGAAAGCAAGCTAAACATTCCTTATTTCTTCAGCATTCCTCTGATTTGCAAGCATCTGAAAAAGAGCTGCCCAAAGCAGGAATTAATACTTAAAATAGGAGAATCTGCTCAAACTCATTTCTCTCTGGATGGTATAAGAAGTAAAAGAGATATAAAAAAATTAAAAAAATTTATTCAATCTCTTTGACGTTCTTTTGTATTTCTAGAATCTCTACTTCCAGGTGTGCAAGTTCTTGTGCCAGGTAGTTTGTCCTTCTTATGACAAAGTCTTTGCTTCTTATGTCTAGAATTTCAAAGTCAAAAGTCATTCCTTGTTTTTTGCCCTCTCCCATTCTCTGCTTGAATTCTTTTCCCTGTTCAGGTGTGTGAGTAAAGAATATGCTGCTTATTGTTACATTTGTTATCTCTGCTGTTCCATACGGTGTGTTGAATACAAGCCCTATCTTTGGGTTCTGGACAAATTCTATCACTTTGTCAGAGGTTCTCATTACCTGTGATTTCCATTCCTGGCCAGGTATAAAGAAAGATTCTCCAGGCCTAACCATTATCTGTGTAACAACATATTTTTCTGTCACATTCATTACCTGTAATGGCCAGGGATATTTCTCTGGATTAGAGATGATGTTATTTATTACAGCCGGCTCCATGGAGAATGTCTCATTGTATTTCTTCCATAGCAGGTTATCTGTTCTTGGATAAAGTATTCTTCTTGGCCTGCTGTCTGAAATATTTATTTTGACTGCAAGTACTGGCTCCATTGGTTCTATCATTACTGTTTTCTTTTCCCCTAGCTTCAGGCCTTTTATTGCCTCATCAAATGTCTTCAGCTTATTGCTCTGCCCAAGTATGAACTTAAATGGCCCCTTTACATAGTTCTGCAGTTCTGCCTCTTTTGCCAGCTCTTCATCATTTGTATCGGCAACTTTTCCATTGTCTAGTCTTAGAACATAATTTATTGTCACAAGATCTCCCATCTCTGCAATCTTGCTTCTGTCTTCTATCTCTGTGATGTTTGTCTCAGGTTCTGGCTCTATTTTTTCCAGTTGCAGCAGAAAAACAGCCACCACAATCAAGACAGCTATAATCAGAGCCCATTTTATATAGCTCTTTTTTATTTTAACTTTTTTTCCCATTTTTTATCCCCCACACCTAGCCTAATGCTCTTGAAACCATTGTGACCTGTGCAGACTTTACCCCTTCTAGTTCTTCGATCTTTTCTGCAACAGGGTCTGGGCTTCCTTTTGATTCATCAACAGAAAATTTTAGTATTACTGCTTTTAAGCCGAATCCTACTGGTTCCTCTTCTGGATCGCCGGTTACTTTCCCGCCAAACTCTGTAATTATCTGAACCGCCTTGTCTCTCAGCTCTCCTAAGTCTATCTCAGGATCCTCTGGCATGACCTTTAATGTAACAATTACTAATGCCATTTTAGTTAGGCCCCTCAAAACCGCAATCAGGACATTTGTATTTTGCAGCAATCTCTCTGCACTTCCTGCATCGCACTATCTCAGATTTTTTGCACTTTGGGCAAGGAAACTTCACTGCTCCCTCTGATGCTGTTATTCTTATTTTGCATGATGTACATTTTAATTCATTTTCCATGGTTATCCCCTATGACATGCTATTTTAGTTTATAGCAAAAGACATAAATAATGATACACATAGTATGTCTTCTGTTATTGCCAAAAGGCGTCTATTTTACTCAATTAATTATGTCTTTAGCCATACCTTAAAAATCTTGCGGTTTTTTAAGGGCAAAAACAGAAAAGGCACTATCGTGTAGGAATAACAAAAGTATATAAATAGAACTGGTACGTACAGTATTAATGAATTCAAGTAGGCAGAATAGTAGTAGAAAAAACCAGCTTATTCTAAATCCTGCCATATTTGCCTTATTTGGCCCAAAAATAACAGATAAATCACTTAAGGAAAAACTGGTAAAGCTTGATAAAATCAAGTCAGAGCTAAAAGAAAAAGCAAAAGATGTCCTGAAAAGAGAGCGGATTGTAACAAATACCGAGAAACGGGTTGAAGCCCTTAAAAACAAGCAAAAAGAGCTTGAGGGCCAGATTGCAAAACAGCAGCAAATGCTTGGTACCTTGAAAAAAGATCACGCAAGCACACTATTCGAGATGCAAAAAGCGCAGAAAACAGCAGAGGCAAAGCACATAACCCTAAAAACAACTGAAAAAAGCGCAAAAAATTCCCTGAAGACCCTTGAGAAGAAGCAAAAACAGCTCTCCAGCTATGAGCTGGTCCTGAAAGAGAAGGAAAGAAATTTTGTCTCAAAAGAAAGAAAGCTAATGGCTCTTGTTGATAAATCAAGTGCCCTTGAGGCCCGGAATAATAAGCTAAAATCAGAGATTGATGCAAAGGAATTCAGGCTGGCCCAGATTAAAAAAGTGGCAAGAAGTCATGTCTCTTCAAGAGATGCTGAACTAAGAAACCTGAAAGAAGAGGCAGAGGCTGCATTCAAGGCTAAAGAGAGAGAGCTTGGCCTGCTGCGTGAAGAAGAAAAAAACATTAAACAGCAAAAAAAGGCGTTCCAGCGGTTCATTGAAAAGCAGAAGTTTGCCATTGAAAAAGACATCAAGAAATTTGATGAAAAACGAAAAAAGATTGATTATGCTGAAAAAATCCTTAATGCTCGAGAGAAAGTCCTGCACCAGAAAGATCAGGAGATTAAGAAAAGGGCAGCAGAGGCAGAGCATCTGGAGAGCCTGCAGCAGCAGATTGCAAAGTCTGTTGAGGAAAAAAAGAAGCTTGCACAGGAATTAAAAGAGAGGATTCAGGAGCAGAACAAAAAGCTGGATGAGTTAAAGAAGAAGTCTGTCCAGGTGCATAAAGAAGAGATCGCTCTTGCAAGAAGGAAAAAAGAGATTGATAAATTAACAAGAAAATTTGCTGCTGAAGAAAAAGATCTTGACAGGCGCGAGCTTATCTGGCTTAAGAATGACAAGGCCCTTAAAAATGCCATTAATGATTTGGTTGGCGAGAAAAAGAATCTTGAGCAGGAGATCTCTGCAAAAAAAGCAGAGCTTGAGGAGATAAAACAGGAATGGGAGGAAAAGACAGAGAGCCTGAAGAATGCTGCGCAAGAGGTCAAGGAGCAGAGAAAGGCTGTCAAGAGCCTTGTTGAAAAAGATGTCTCTGCGCTGTATAAAAAAGAAGATGAAATCATGAAGATTATGCAGACCTTTGAAAAAGACAGGCAAAGGCTGATCAAAGAGGAAAAATCAGTTCTTGAAAGGGTTAAAAGCCTGGAAAAAACAAAAAATGCTTTTGAAAAAGAGCACAACAAATTCCTGCGCGAGAAAAAAGAGATCGCAAACAAGGAGCGTGTTGCTGCAAAACTCCTGCGTTATGTTGAGAAAGAGAAGAAAAATATTGAACAGCAGAAAAGAAAGGTTGCAAGGGTCAAGGCTTTAAAGGAAAGCATACCTGAGCTTGAGAAGCAGTATTTCATATTAAAGAAGCAGATTCGTAAAGAAGAGGCAAGACTCGTGGAAGATGTTCGCTTAGCAAGGCCTATCAAGAAAAGGCTTGCCATGAGAGAAAGTCAGTTAAGAAGACGTGAGCACGGCCTCCAAAAAGGTGTTGAGATTCTTGGGGAGCGAGAGAGAGAGCTGGCAGATCTTAGGTCTATGAAAGAAGATGCTTTTGAGGATTACCTGAAAGCAGAGCTCAGGGCTGCTGAAAAAATTGGCCCTGTCACGCATGTCCCTTTTCCAGAGATTCATAAAAAGCTGGATCAGGCAAGAAAAGGCATTGTTTCTGGCGATATTGATGAAGCAATAAGAAGAGTTGCTGAAGCAGAGGTCTTGATTAATAAATTCAAGCTTAATAAAGAAGAGAAAAAGCAGTTTGATTATGATTTAAAATACGTTAAAGCAAGCATCAAGCTAGCAGAGCTTGGTTGATATTATTTTGTTTTCTTCATCTATCTCAAATATTTTTCCAAGAAATTGCTCTACAACATAGATATTTGTTCTTGTGTGGTCTGTTACCTCAGACACTTTTATTTTGCTTGGGCAGAACAAGGCCATCCAGGGAATTAAGTTGTCTGCCATATGGTGATCTATTGGTGCTTTTAATTCAATTTGTTTAATCAGCTCTTTTGCAGCCTCTTCACCTACTTTTTCACTTGGTTTCCCTCTCTCTCCCAGAGAACTTGCCCCTAGAATTATTGGGTTTATCAAGTCAAGATCTTCTTTATCTTTTGAAAATACTGCCCAGAGTGTTATTCCAGAGCCAGGAGAGTGAGTATCACAGTATTCTATTCTTATGTTTACTGGAACTTCATACTTGCCTAGCAGAAATTTTGCTGCTTTTGCCTGCCTGTCAGCCACTTGTGCTTTCTCTAGGAATTTAGAGGCATGCGATACCCCTTTTATCTGAATCAAATTACATTGCTCTGTGCTGTTTATTCCTAGGTTCTGTTTTCTTATCTCTTCTAAGAATGTCTTAAAGTCAGGATAATCCGCCAGTTTGAATTTTGGTTTTATTGTTATCTCTACCTCTCCACCACCTTTTGGAAAATAACCTCTTTTGATTAGTTTTACATCAATTTTTTCGCAGAACTTGCTTATGTACGGAACAAACACCTCTTGAAAATACTCTATGGGCATTGACCATTTTGTATTTGTCCCTCCCTTTAAATTTAGCTTTACTCGTTTATCTGCAAAAAAACAAGGCAGCAACAAAGATTGCATAAGAAGGCTTATTGAGCCGGCTGTCCCGATGTCTACATTGATTACCTGTCCCTTTATTTTGCCAGGCTCATATTTTAGCTTGCTTGATCCAAATTCTGCTCCCTCTGCTTTTGCATCACATAATTTCTCCAGTGCCTTGATGCAGAACAAATGCTGCGGCTTTAGGCCGGCATCCTTTCTTCCCTGGCGGATTTTATCAACTTCGAATGGAATCTGGGTTATTGTAGAGAATGCAAGGGCAGTTCTTGCTATCTGTCCTCCTCCCTCTTTATGGTTTCCATCTATATGTATCATAAATTAAAAAAAATAGAATTAAAATATATAAAACCTTGTTTTAAATTTCCAGATTATCTAGTTCTGCAAGTTCTTTATCTAGATTTTCTAGATCATTAAGGTCTAGATCTCCTGCTACATCATCTATTACAACAACCTCTTGGTCAACCATGATCACATCTTGATCTGCAGTTGTATCTTCTGCCACTGCTGGTGGCATAGGTGTTGGTTCATAAGGAGCTACTGGAGCTGGTTGTACTGGTGCTTTTGGTGTGCAAGCAACCACTAATACTAATGTTACAAGCAAGATTCCTAAAATCATCATTCTCTTCATATGTTTCACCTACCCTTCATGTTTATCATGCATTATTTAAATTTTTCTACTTTAAAATAGAAAAAAAATAAAATTTAGGCAGTTTCATTGCCCTCTGTTTCATTGCCTTCTTCATCAGAGTCCTCATCACCTTCTTCTGGTGTCTCTCCAATCTCTTCAGCTTGCTCAACAGGGGTTTCTTGGCCTTCCTGCATTCGCCTTTGCTCACCAGCACCGTTCTGCATTCTTTCTTGATTTCTTTCACGTGTCTTTAAAGCAGCTTCTCCGCCCTTAACTTGCTTCATGTTTTGGACAAATTGCTTTAGAGCTTTGTGTGCAGCTAGTAGATGTCTGTGTGCTTCTTTTGTCTTTTCAACAGCACCTTCTACATCTCCTGCTTGGTACTTATTCTGAGCTTCTTGTTCAGCAGCTTTTGACTGAGCAAGTTTTGCTTCAAATTCAGCTAACTGTGCCTTGACAGGTGTTGTATCTTCTCCTGCATTTTCCAGTCTCTGGACTGTATTACGCAGTTTTGTCTGAAGCTGTCCCATTCTATTGTTTAGTGCTCTTATCTTATTAGCAGCTACTTTTCCAGCTCCTTTCTTGATTTCCTCTTTTGTTCCTTTCCAGGATTCTCTGATTAGTTTAGTTGCTTCTTGATAGTCTTCTCTTGTGCTTTCCTCTCCTAGTTCTTCAACAGAATCTGCTGCACTTGCAATTTCAGTTGCGTGTTCATCTAATTTTGTCATGATTTGAGCTTTTTGCTCTTCGCCCATGTTTGATGCCTGAACTCTTTCTTTGGTTTTGGCAATCAATCCCATGATATGTTCTGCTACATTAGACAAATAGTCCTTGGTGTGTTTTTTTGTCTCTGTTCTTGTCTTTTTGCAGTCTTCTGTCTCGCTATCTTTACAAGAATTCAATTTTTCTTTTCTTTCTTGGATCTTTTGTCTAGCTTCTTGATGCTTTGCCTTAGCTTCTACTCTTTTATCTTTTGCCTTAGCCAGACGCTCTCTCATCTGTTCTTTGTTTTGCGCATACTTCTGTCTTGCAGCTTGGTATCTATCACGCATGCTTCCTATTCTTTCTTTTGTCTGTTCAGCTCTTATTTGTTTTGCCTCTCCTTGAACTTGAGCTACTTGAGCTCTATCTTGGTATAAAGTAGGTTCTGGCTGGTTTCCATTACCGTTTCCATTACCCTGTTCTGCAAACACAGCAGGTACTAAGCTTATCAAAAAAATGGCCATCACAAACATTGCAAATAATTTCTTCATTTTGGTTTCCTCCCAAACACAAACCAGGCCAAAAAATAAAAAAAGCGTGCGCAGGCAGATCGCCTTTCGCACACGCAAAGATAGCCGGTTTTTTTGTGTTTGTAAGAGCTATAAGGTATGTTTTATTTATAAAGACACTTTTCAAGGTCAAAAATTAAAGCTTTATTTGGGCTTCTAAAGCTTTACAAAAGCCTAAATAAGCGTTTCTTACTTTACGAAAGCTTTTTATAAAATCAGCCTCTATTCATCAAAATATGAAGCTTAGAGCCCTTATACTGCCGATATTGTTGATATTAGCATCAAGCATGGTATTTGCAGCCAATATAGAAGGCACTATATATGATATTGAACTAAATACTGCAAAAGATGTTATTATTGAGATAGACACAACACCAAAACAATCTTTTGTCTCAAAAAATGGCACTTATTCTTTTGAAGTTCCTATTGGTGAATACACAATTACTGCAAAGCAAGAGCAAGACATTGCCCAAGAAAAAATAACCATCAAAGACAATGGGGATTATAATATTGATTTAATTCTCTTTCCAGATTTTAGTGAAGAAGTTGAAATCCTTGATGAATCTGATTTAGATGTATCCACAACATACACTGAAGAAAAACAAGCAAATTATGGCTTATATTATCTTGCTGCATTTATTATAGTGATATTAACGATTCTTGCAATTTTATTTCATTTTAAGAAAAAGCTTGAAACAAAGCTTACAGAAGAGATTAAAGAGATAAAAGAAATCAAGAAAGAGAAAGATCTTGAGGCAGATCTTAAAGAGCTTGTTGCTTTCATCAAGAAAGAGGGCGGCAGGACAACACAGAAAGATCTCAGAAAGAATTTCCCGCAGTCAGAAGCAAAGATCTCTTTAATGGTCTCAGAGCTTGAGCACAAGGGCAAGATAAAGAAGATCAAGAAAGGAAGAGGAAACATCATCACTCTTGCTTAACATATAACAAAGGCAACAAATATCCGAATACAAATATCGCCTTTGTTTATTACGAAAAGCAAACAAATAGTATTTCTTGTTATTTGCTTTGAGTATATCTCTCTAATACTTCTGGTTTCCATCGCTCTTTTTTCCCAGTAGTAAGATTCTTTACACGCACTTGTTTGCTTATGTCCATCACTTTTAGTTCTTCATCATTGACTATTATTATATCTCCTCTCTGGAATTTCAAGCACCTGAAAAGAACAGTGACTCTATACAGTAATTTACTTGTTATTTTGTGTTGTGTATGCAATTTTTTGCTGGTTTTCAATATGCCTGCAAATCTCTTTTTTAATTTATTGCCTAAGTCCAGCATGAATCTGTTTGAGGACATCCATAAATCAATTCCATTCTTTGCTTTTTCTTCTTTTGCAACCCACACTAGCTTGTTCTGTGCTATTTTCTTCCTGACATATCTCATCACTTCAGGAGTCGGATTCCTGAGCTGAAGCTTGCCCTCAAAATACTTAGGCCCTTTTTCTTCTATTCTTGCAACCATGGCATTAGAATTAGTTTCAGGGTTTATAAAAGTTATTGCAGAATTTGTCTATTATTCAATAAAATCATCCAGAAGGGCATTGTATTGTTGGTGTAATCTTTGATATATTCCTCGTTTTATCTCTAACACAACCCGTATTTCTGAGCTTGTTTCTGCTGCTATTTCTTCATCAAGAGCAGCTATTTGTGTTGGTATCTTTCTGCAGCCCTCAAATGCAAGTTCGTAAAACCCATGTTCTAGTTTTTTTTGTTTGTCAGAATCACCCAAGGTCTCTGCAACAAATGCCTGCACTAGAATTTCTTCCATCTTCTTTAGTCTGGGATTGTCTTTTGGTTCATCTGCCATAATAATATATACGCTCTGGCGATTTATAAAGCTTCGCAAAAGAAACCTTTTTAAACAAACCACCTTCAATATAAGATAATGGAAATAAAGAAGTTTCTTAAGGCAGCGTGGCATTTCATCTGGGTAGAAGACAGCTGGCTTAGCTGGATTGTCAATGTTTTTCTTGCTTTTATCATAATCAAATTCTTGGTTTATCCTGGGCTTGGTTTTGCCTTGGGAACAAGCCACCCGATTGTTGCTGTTGTATCTAGCAGCATGGAGCATCCTGTTGGTTTTGATGATTGGTGGACAAAGCCAAGCTGCTGCTCAAATTCAGATTGTAACACAAAGATAAGCCAGGGAGATATCCTTGAAAAAATAGGCATAAGTAAAGAGGAATTTCTGGACTTCTCGTTTACTAATGGTTTTAACAAGGGAGATATAATGATTTTATACAGCCCTAAGACTATCGCTATTGGCGATGTGCTCACATTCATCACTCCTGGCCGTTCAGACCCAATTATCCACAGGGTCGTCTCTGTCAAAAATCAGGGTGAACAGATATCTTATCAGACAAAAGGGGATAATAATTGTGCCTCTGCTGATTTTGAAAATCACGTGACAAAAGATCAGGCAATTGGAAAGGCTGTCTGGAGAGTCCCTCTGCTTGGCTGGATTAAGATAGGTTTTGTTGGATTACTAAGACTTGCGGGGCTAATGTAAGATGTTATTTTGTGAAAAATGCGGTGGCATCATGTTGCCCAAAAAAAGCAATGCCAAGACTTACCTAGTCTGCCCTAAATGCGGGCACAAGGCAGATGCAAGAGGCACTGTGATTTCTGAGAAGTGCAAGTCAAAGGATGATTGTATTGAGGTTATTGAGAAGATTGAGACCAGGCCTCTGGTTGAGGAAGAGTGCCCTAAGTGCGGGCATAAAAAGGCAAGAAGCTGGGAAAAACAGATGCGTGCAGGAGACGAGCCTGCCACTAGGTTTTATGAGTGCGAGAACTGCAAGCATATATGGCGAGATCAGTCATGAATATTGAGAAATACATCAAAAACAATTCTTTGAAGATTCTTGTAAAGCCTAATGCCAAAAAGAATGAGATTCTGGGCTATGATGAAAACAGAAAAGCAGTAAAAGTAGCTATTGCAGTGCATGCAGAGAAAGGCAAGGCAAACATAGAAGTTATCAAGTTCTTCTCAAAATTATTAGGAAAGCCAGTAAAAATCAAGAGCGGTCTCACAAGCAAGGAAAAGCTTCTGAAAATATCATAAGGTTTAGCGCCAAGCGAAGTCTGCGATTTCTAAATCAATTCGCTTAATAAATCTGTACATAAGCGATAAAACAAGCAAAACAAAGCGTGTTAAACCGTAATTTTTCCGGAATTTTCTCACAAAGACATATAAAGAATAAAATCAAGCATATATTCATGTCAGAAATAAATTTAATCATAGTCAAAGGCAGTGATTTCTACTACACTAAAATGCATTACAGAGAAATCATAAAAGCAATCAATAATCCTGAAGAATTCAAAAAACTCCTGAAAAACAAGCAATACCTTGATGCAGGTTATCTCATCCTTGATTTCAATAATCAGACAATAATTAATTGCCAGAACGCAACCCGCTTGCCCAAACATAAATTCGGAATCGTTTCCATTTAGAAAAACTTAAATAACACTTCGTTTCTTTGGTTTTTAGGTGGTTGTCTGATGATTTTGCCAAAACTAGAGAAAGATGTTTTAGTCATTAACAGGAAAATCTTGTTTGCTGATGAAAAAGATGTGTTTCAGGGCTTTAAGATGCATTATGATGCTGATTTTCAGTCAAGAATCAAGAGTTCTTCTGAATACATCAAGAGAAAGTTTGCAGAAAAAGATGAATCTTTCAAGCAGCCTGTTAATTATGCTTTAATACTTAACCCTAAGACCAAGAAAGTTTATGCTTACCAGCGCACTAAATCTGGATTAAATTATACTGAAAAGCGTCTGCAGCATAAATGGTCTGTTGGCATTGGCGGTCATGTTGATAGGGATGAAGAAAAAGAGTCAGATCCTGTTTATGCGGGCCTGATAAGAGAGCTTCATGAAGAGGTCAAGATCAAGGATTACACTGTCAAGATTCTTGGATACATCAATGAAGACAGGGATTCTGTTGGCAGGGTTCATTTCGGCGTGGTCTACCTCATCCTGACAGAAGATATAGTCTGCCCCAATGCAGAAGACTGCCTCTCTGGAAGCATGAAATCCATAGAAGAAATAAAGCAGATAACAAATGCAGAGAACGCAGCTCTGGAGAGCTGGTCTGTCATTGCCCTGGATTTCTTGGAAAAGAATATTTCTGAGATAACGCAAAATTGCTAAGCGATTTATATGCTCGTTTTATCTCTGCTCTTCAGAGCAGAGTATTAGCGCTCGCTGTTATAGTCAGCAATTTTGCGGGATAGAAAAAATCGCATGATTGCGTAGTTCATCCACATAATGAATTATGTAGTATTCAGGTGATTTTTTCTATAGTTTAAGTGTTGAATGAAAGAAATTGGTTTAATTGCAGTTAAGTCCAATTCGAAAACCAATCTACTTAAGATAAGAATCTCCTTCCTGAAAATTAATCTTAAAACAAAGCATCTTGAAATCTTTTTTTGATTCATTCCTAAAACTATGTTCCTCATTTTTATCTACATAAATCATATCGCCAGGTTTAACTTCAAATTCCTTTTCATTAACAATCATAATTGCAAAATTATCAATAATGTAA
>CAZXEZ010000004.1:11889-22294 GCA_964640255.1 uncultured Methanosarcinales archaeon
TCTTCTCTATTCTATCAAGATTCTTTTCTTATAGCTTTTCCCAGAAACCCAATTCTTATCTGTTATTATTTCAATTATGAGTTAATATTTTTCATATCTTTATATAATTTACTTTTGCGGCAGGTTTTCAAACTTTTCAGATGCAATACGACGCCTCAACTTAAAAATTATCTAACCGACTCTGCTTCTTATTAAAATCCTCTAAATACTTAGGAGGTTTTACAGAGACAAAAGAATAACTCCAGTCTTCCAGCATCTTATGTGCATTTGGCGTTATTTTAGGGGCAGCAATGATTCCTCGCACTTTGCTGATGCCTTTTGTTATCATTAGTCTTTCAACATATCTCCTTAACTGCGTCACCGCTCCTAAATCTGCGCAGTATCTTTTGCATTCAACAACAGTCAAGACTCCTTCTTTATCCACCCCAAGAACATCTATGAAGCCGTATTTTGTCTGCTCTTCTTGATTAACTGGGTTAAATCCTTTCTCAATCATTTCAGGGTTCTTATACAGCATGTCTGCCATGTCTGCCTCTGTCCCAGATATCACTATTGACCTTCCATCATCAAGCTTTTGCGAATTAAAGAAATACATCTTACTGATTTTTATGTCCATGTTCTCTTTCAGGGCAAGATTTCTTGATTGCAGTATCAAATTAGTATCTTTTATCACAAGATTATGGCTTGTGTTCTGTTTCATGTAATTGATAGGATTATTTCCAAATGGTTGATGCACTAAGAGTGTATTATCTGCTTTTATTATTACAACCCTGTCGCCGTCTTCTAAAATACTCTCTGCCCTTCCAGAATATCTTATGCTGCAATTGCACGCAATTATGACCATCTCATTGCGCCGCAAAGCATCATTCAACAACGTAACATAATCCTTTTGTTCCAGCATTTTACTCACTCTCTAGATTTCTTGCAGAGGTTATAGAATTCACATATTCTGTCACTATTTTCTTGGTTGCTTCAGTCAACTCCAGTTTTCTTATTTTCAATCCAGCCCTCTCTGCCTCTTCACGCCAGTGCTGGTCTCTTTTAGTATTAATGGTCTCATAATCCAGTTCATAAACTAATTCTGTTATTCCTGCTGCAACCAATAACTTCAGGCAGGTATAGCATGGGAACAAAGTAGCATAAAGCGTTGCCCCCTGTATGCTTATTCCTTTGCGCGCGGCTCTTGCAATTGCATTTGCTTCTGCATGCACATTTCTTGCATAATGATTTTTTTCAGAATCAGGGACATTCATGCATCTTCTAAAGCATCTTCCTTCATCAGAGCAGTTTGGCATTCCTGGCATTGAGCCATTGTATCCTGTTGTTAAAACTTGTTTATTTAGAATTATCACTGCACCAGTTGGTCTTGATAAGCAGGTTGAGCGTGTTGCTGCAACCTTTGCAAGAGTCATAAAATACTCATCCCAGCTTGGTCTGTGTTTTGGTTCAGGCATTTTGCAAATCCTTATCCTGGACGTATTTCAGGCCGTTCTTTAGTGCCAACTCTGCCTTCTGCAGTTCTCTCCCCAAATACATGTAGTGGTATGGGTCTGATGCTGCGTGATGCAATGCAAGCGTGTTTGTCAGCTCTACTGCTGTCTTGCCATGATACTGTCCTAATCTCTTGCTCTCAGGAGAGTAGTGGTCTACAAATATCTCGCCGTCTTTTACTTCTATTATGTAATAGCCTCTAGGATCATACTGGCATCTTGTCTGTTTCAAATACTCATCAGATATTTTCTTTGCATCTTCCCAGCAGTCTTCATAAATGTTTGCGCTTCCACTTATTGTGACTAGTTTGCCCATCTCTACTCCAAGACCTTGCGCTATTATCTGCTGTAATTTGCGTAATCCAAATGCATTTAATGGCCATGCTCCGAACATATCATTGCTTCTTATGAAAGCTGTCAGATGAAGCTTGCCATCCAGATATAGAACCTGGATTAATACAATACAAGGGCTGTTTTTGTCCTTATTTTTTAATCTTCTTGTTAGCTCAAAATCTACTATCCATGTTGTGGCAACAGCGCTTTTTCTGTAAATGTCTTGTTTTAAATAATCTATTAAGTCTTGTATCTGGTCTATTTTCTTATTGTCATTGCAGGCATACGCCCTTAATCTTGAGCCGTATGTGTATATTGTTCCTTCTGGTATGTTTGCTGCGCAGATTTCGTCATAGTACGGTTTAATATCTTCTTTATTGAATTTAAAGAAAGGGTACATTTTTGGGTTGTCTGGGTCCTCTTCTTCTACAACCGCCACAAAATTGATCAATTCTTTTACTCGGAAAGAGTCTGTTGTTTTCATTTTTGTGATAGGCCCGAATCTATTGATTTTATTGATCATCTCTAACCACACTTCACCAATAGTTTTTCCTCTTGCAGTTAGTGCAATTAATTCTGATGAAAAGATGTTAGAGGTTAATTCTGGTTTTGGAAATGTCTTTGGCATGTCATATGGTGCAAGCAGCTCTAGTTCTGCTATTTTTGGTTTTAGAATAGCTGTGATTCTTTCAGAGTCATTGAGCATGTCTGTGGTTATCTCATCTGTTAAGTCAAAAACTTTTACATTTTCTCTTAGTTTTTGTATCTCTTCCAATGGAATCTCTTTGTCCACTATCACCTCTGTCCCGATTACTTGGCGGTTTTCATCAATACCTTTTTCAAAAAGATTCAGCAGCACTTCTTTTGAGCCTGATTTGTCAGAGCCTAGAATGAATATGTACCTTACATTTGGGTTTGCTAGGCAGTTTCTTATAAATGGCGTTGTGCCGTTCTGCCGGCCGTAATAATTGCCTATCACTGCGTATTTCTCTTTCTCAAGGGTATCATATACCTTGTCTGGAAAGGTCCAGAGTGTTGTTATCCCTACATTGCTATTTATATCCCCCACTACTAATTTCTCTTTAAACTCAGTAGGCCAATCTAGGCTTCTCACCTCATTTAGAACATCCTCTTTGTTTATCATACTACCCCCTACATGTGGGGATAGATAATGATATATAAACTTTTCTAGACTTTAAAATACAGTAAGCATATCTAAAATATATGCTACATAAAATAAAAGAATATAAAGCCAAGATTTTTTTAAACACATGATGAAGGGGAAATTAATAAGTTTTGAAGCAGGAGAAGGTGCTGGCAAAGGTACGCAGGTTAAGTTATTGGCAGAATATCTGGAGAAAAAAGGTTTTAAGGTGATGGTGACAAGAGAGCCTGGCGGTCTTCCCCTTCCTGAAGAGCTAAGAAGAGAGGTTCAGCATCCTGATAAGGAGCACACCCCAGAAGGAGAACTGTTGTTATACTCAACAGCGAGATATTTGCATGCAAAAGACAAAATAAAGCCAGCTTTAGAAAAAGGCTTTATCGTAATTACAGACCGCCTTCATGATTCTGCAACTGTTTATCAGGGATATGCTGGCGGAATCAATATAGACTTCATAAAGCAGGTTCACAAGGTAGCGCTAGGAGAAATCATGCCTGACTTGACTATATTCATCAATATTGATCCAGAGCTCGGCCTGAAGAAAATGACTACAACAGAGTTTGGAAAGCCTGATAGGATTGAGAGAAAGGATCTTGCATTTCATAAGAAAGTCAAGGAAGGATATCTGACAATTGCCAAAGAAGAGCCAGACAGGGTTAAGGTGGTTCAATACAGAGAAAATGATATTACGGGCATGCATAAAGAAATAGTACATCACGTTAATAAAATATTAGGACTTTAAAAATCTTCGTCTGCACACTCATCTTCACTCTCTGCAAGAACAACAAAATCACCTAGCGACCTGTTTTTCCTTCCCTCTTCATATCTCACTACCATCTTTTCACCTCTTTTAAGAACACCCCTTTTACACCCCTGTTTCTCCGCGCAGTTCAATATTATAGAAAACACAGCTTATATTTAAATAAATTGCAAGCAGAAACTATAACTGAAAAACTATATTCCAAAGGCTTGATGTCACTACTCAAGAAAAGTCTGCGAGTTTTTCGCATGAGTGCTTGATGATTTTACCGTCGGTAGCAGACACTTTTATGTTGATTGTTTTAAAGGTCTGGGCAATGTATGTTATATTATAGATTGTTGCTCCTTCAAGGTGCTGAATGATGAAAAAGCTCTTCAGGATTGGCTCTTTTGAATAGTTTTCTTTGATGCATCCTAGTGCTGTCTCTATTGCCTTGTTTGGATCTATTTTTACATCATCTGGATTTAGTGGAAGTATCTCCTGGCTTGCTTTTAGTATCTCTTGCTCTGGCACGAATTCAAGCGCTTCCCTTTGTTTTACGATTGTCTCCATCTTGTTTGTCTTTTTATTGTAATAGCCTATCTGCCACACCTCTTGATTACTATGGTCTTTCATCACAAATGCATGTGCCAGATAGAAATCCAGATGGCTCTTTTTCCATTCCTTGAACTGCACACTAGATTCTATTTCTGAAATAAGCTCCTTGAATTCCATTTTCTGAGTTAACAACCCAATCTTTTTAAACCTATCCTTAATAAGTATATATATAGCACCTGGCGTAGCTTTAAAATTAAATAATCAATAAAGAGTGAATCGATCAAATGTTCGAATACACTATCCAGCGAAGCGTGCTATGCATGTACCATGTTTTCAGAATTAAGAAAAAAAGAACTAGAAAAGCAAGGCTACCGGATTGTTGGTAAGCACAGTGCTATAAAAATCTGCACTTGGTGCAAGAAAGCCATCAGAGGAGATGATGTCTGCTACAAAAACACATTCTACGGTATTAATTCCTGGCGCTGTATCCAGATGTCCCCTTGGTTTGCCTGCACTCACAGGTGTATTTTTTGCTGGCGTGATGTTCGTGAGAATCTTGTTCCTGATGAGATTGATGATCCAAAAGATATTGTTGATGGTTGTATTGAGGAGCAGAAAAAGATACTACAGGGTTTTGGCGGCAATGAAAAAAAGAACCAACAGCATTATGATGAAGCATTAAAGCCGCTGCATTTTGCAATCTCTTTGACAGGAGAGCCTTGTCTCTACCCTAAGCTTCCAGAGCTGGTCGATGAGATTCATTCAAGGGGCATGACTACTTTTATTGTAACTAATGGAACTGTTCCAGCCATGTTGAAAAAACTCATCAACCATCAGCCAACTCAGATGTACATGACTCTTCCTGCTCCTGATAAAGATACATATCTTAAAACCTGCCACCCAGAAAATGATGACTATTGGGAAAAAATTAAGGAATCCTTGGGACTGATTAAAGAATTCAAGCGAAGCTGCTTAAGACTTACTTTAGTCAAGGGTGTTAACATGATTAATCCAGAAGGTTATGCAGAATTAATCAAAAAAGCAGATCCTGATTTTGTTGAACTAAAAGCTTACATGTGGGTCGGCCACTCTAGAGAAAGATTAGAGCAAAAAGATATGCCTCTGCATTCAGAGATTGTTGAATTCTCTGAAAAAGTTGCAAAAGCCTCTGGCTGGAAGATCATTGATGAAAAGCCAGAGAGCCGGGTTGTTTTATTGATGAAAGAAGACGCTGAAGACAGGATCATGGAGTTCTAATAAGTTTCTTGACGCCGCTTATTGTGTTCCCCATCCCTTGTATCGGGTGTATTGTGAAAATTTCGTGAATGATTTCCCCTGCCTTGTGTCTTTTTTTGATTCTTGGTTCTTTGATTGAAAACATGAATACAGCAGATGTTGCCCTTAACAAGAAGGATATTGCAAACACTAAGGGAATTCCTGATAGTAAAAAACTGAGTTCATCTGCTATTAATCCACCAACAACTGGCGCTGCAATCAAAGGAATTGATGTCAGCATTACATATTTCGCAACCTTCATTGTTCTCTCTTGGTGTGAAAAATCCAATAATAGGTTAAACACGCTTAATTCTACACCGGCCCACACTATTCCAGAGACTATTTGTGCAACAAAAATCAGCCAAATAACATCTTTTGTCACAAACAAAAACAAGAACGGCACCAGTGATGTTCCAAATATGCTTGCTATCGCAACTGGCTTGTCACCTATTTTATCAGATACCCTTCCCCAATGCGGGTGTGCTATTATTTTTGAGATGCCTGCAACTGCAAATGATACCATCATCAAGGTATAGCTTACCTCTATGTTTTTCAGCATATAAACTATGAAGAATGGCGCTGCTACCATGAATGAAAAATTAAAGAACATTATTATGTAGATGAAACTCCTGAACTCTCCTTTGACTTTGAAAAACTCGGTTATTTTATGGTATTTTTTATCTCTATATCGTGGCTCTTTCATTTTTGCGTATAGATAAGAGGCCCACAATCCAAAGAGGATGCCAACCAAGAACATTGTTGAAAATCCAGTGTAGCTTGTTTTTGGGAAAAGGTCTAGATAAGCTGCGCCCATTACGCTTACAGTCATCCCTGAAATGCCCATTAGCATATTTCTTTTTGCAAAATATCTGCCTCTATCAATTACTGGAACAAAATCCCCAGACAGGGATGCCCAGGTTGGGTATGTAAGCCACTCTGTAAATTGCAATAAAAAGAAATAAATCAATAAAGTTAGCAGGGGATGCGCCTTAAAGTAGATAGGAATTAGTACTATTGGTATCCATAGTAATCTTGATGTTATTGTTAGGACAATATTAATGTGTAATCTTGAGTAAAACTCAACTAGTTTTGCTCCAGGAACCTGCGCAAGTATTGCTGCCAGATAAGGCAGGGCTCCTGCAATCCCTATGACTGTGTTTGATGCGCCTAATGCCAGGGCAAATGCTATCAAGAATGCGCTTGTCAGGCCGTAATAAACAGACCACAATATTCCTTGCTCAATCAATAATACCTGGTTTCTTGTTTCTTTCATATTTCTATCATTGCCCCTAATGGCCCGGGATTGACTATCATTGTTTTATTTATCTTATCTTTTTTGCCTGCAGTCTCATGGATGTGCCCGCATATTGCCAGAACAATATTTTTATTGGATTTTATGAATTTTGTTATTGTCTTATTGCCGCAATATTCTCGCCCTATTTTATCTAGTTTTGTTTTATACGGCGGTGCATGCGTAACCAGAACAACATTTTTGCCTTTTATTTTTGGTTTTATTTTTTTGATGAATTTTCCCATCTCTTTATCTGTTCTCAAGAATCCTTCTCCTGAAAATCCCACAAACATATAATCCCCTATCTTCACAGCTTTTTTGTTTATGAACACTAAACTGTCATGGAATGAGCATATTTTCCTCATCACAGAGCTTGTTTCATGGTTTCCAGGAATCACCAATATTTTCTTTCCCATCTTGCTTATTTTTGCCATCAATTCCTCTAGATGGTTCTCAAATAAAGAGACGTCTCCTGCGCAGATGATTAAGTCTGGTTTTTCTTTTTTAGCGTGTTCTTTTAGTTTTTTTATGTATTTCAAGCTGGTAAAGAAATCAACATATTCCGGACTTCTTGGTTTCGAGTGAAGGTCTACAAACGCCAGAATTTTCATAGAGTTACGCTCCAAAGCTCAGTTGTATTATCTTCTGGTATGTTATAAAGTTATTCAAGACATAGGTTTCAACTAGCATTGCAGCGAACAATACCAGTATTGCCACTAACAATATGCCCAGATTTAATAGCAATATTCTCCCAAATCTGCGCGACACTATTTTCTCTTTTACAAGTGCATTTGATATCACCGTGCCTGACATCACTGCGATCACATAGCTGGACATCTCTAATAAGACATGAGGAAATACGCTCAGCATTATTAGCAAAAACAATATTGCCGTGTTTGCACTGATGTTAATCGCTGCTGTCTTTGCCAGGTTTCCAAAGATTGTTCCCCAGACAGATGCATTCCAGATAATCAGGTATATTGAGCCATTTCCTGCAATGACAGACACAGCAAAACACAGCATCAATACCTGCATGTTATGCGTAAATAAGCTCCAGAACAATCCCATTGAGAATGTTGCCCCTCCTGTTAATACTGCCAGTTGCTGCTTGAATATTTCATTTGCTGCTAATGTAGGAAGAATCATCGCAAATATTGCAAAAACAAAGAATGATCCAAAGAACATATACATATATACTTGGTATAGTTGCTTATTTGCGCGAATCCACTCTTTTAGGTTGATCATGCTCTCAAACCTGCCGTGGATTTCTTCTTGGAATTTTGTGAATTGGTACAGTGATGGAACAAGCAGTGTTGAAGCCACTGCAACTATAACTAGTGCAGGATCCTGCGGAAATACCAGCATCGCAAAGAACATCCCAAAGATAGTCAATGCAAAGCTCAGTATGAACGCATATTTAGGGTGCTCTTTCAAGAACTCTATAGGATATAACTGCTCTAATACCATTTCGCCTCTTTTTAATATGGTGGTATTATCTGATTATTTAAATGTTTCTGCATAATAAAAATAAAAAAATTATCTTTTCTTCTTAACTTTCCTTTTAATCTTCCTTTTTGTCTTCCTTACTTTCTTCTTGACTTTTCTCTTAGCTACTTTTGCTGCTTTTTTCATCTCTGACATCAATATCTTGCTCATTGCTGCAGTGTATTTCCTTGTCTCTGCAACCAGTTTCTTTGCTACTTTCTTGACTTCTTTGTGATCTTTGCCTTTCACTAGTTTCTTGACTTCTTTCTCTGTCTCTTTTTTAGCGTATTTCGCCACTTTTATTGGTACTCTTGCCATTTTTCTAAGAGTTTCTCTTTTACTCATTGTTCTACCTCCTTTTTACCAAGCCATACGGCGATAATCTTTCCCGAATCATTGACCCAGTGAGCACTCCTATCAGCATTATTGCGAATGATAACGCAAATATTGAAAATATAGAGTACCCAAATAGTTGTGGGTGTAAGTCTATCAGCATTGCTCCAGACACTAATAATGCTGCAGTAAGTATTGCATATGATAATTTGTTGCTTCCAAATCCTATTGACTTTCCTAATTGTCCTACGTCTGTATCATCTATGTCTAATTTTATTGGTTCTCTCTTGAATCTTTCAATGAGTTCTAAAGTCTGTTCTGGCAGGTCAGATAAAATGTCTCCTGCCTCCATTGATTTTTTCAGGAATCTTTTTATCAGCGCAGAAGGCCGGTTCTCTTTTTTTAGTATCACAACTATTTTTGGTTTTGCATACTCCACAAAATTAAAGTTGGGATCTAATTGAGTGCAGGTTCCCTCTATTGTAACAAGGGCCTTGGCCAATAATATCAAGTCAGCAGGCATTCTGATGTGATTTTTTATGCAGGTGTTGAACAGTCTATGCAAAACATGTGTTGCTCTTATGCTGCTTGCAGGATTCCACTCCCGCATCACATCGTCTACATCAAGTTCAAAAGATTCTATGTTTGTCTGCTCTGTTGGCAGGCCGACTTTCAATAATATTCTAGAGACCGCTCTTGAATCAGAATCAACAAGCGCAACAATCATGTCAATGGTATTTTTCTTTAATTCCTTGTCCAGCCTTCCGATTATTCCAAAATCAAGAAGAGCTATTCTTCCCTGAGATAAAACAAGTATATTTCCGGGGTGCAAGTCAGCATGGAACACTCCGCTGTCAAGGGCCTGAACACACATTGCATCTGCAATTTCTTTTATTATATCTTTTCTTACTTTCACAGATAATTTATTCTTTATCTCTGATAATTGTGTGCCATGAATATAATCCATCACAAGAATTTTGCTGGTAGTGTATGTCAGATATACTTTTGGCGTAACAACTTTTTTGCTCCCCTTGAAAACTTCATAGAATTGCTCAATGTTGTTTGCTTCTATTCTAAAATTCAATTCATCTTTTGTGTATCTGTCAAATTCTTTGACAATCTGGACTGGTGAAACAGGCGTCTTCTTGAAATAATGTTCAATTTTGCGGGCAAGATAATACATCATTTGTATGTCTGCCTCAAATTGATCTTTTACATTAGGCCGCTGCACCTTAACAACTACGTTTTTGCCAGTTCTCAGCACAGCCTTGTGCACCTGCGCTATTGAGGCGCTTCCTATTGGTTTTTTATCAAAACTTTTGAATATCTTATCAAGTGGCTGCTTTAATTCATCTTCCACTATTTTTTTAGCCCGCTCATAAGAAAACGAAGGCATCTTGTCTAATAATTTGCTGAACTCATCACAATATTCCTGAGGAACTAAATCAGGCCTCAAGCTCAGCAGCTGCCCTAATTTAACATATGCACCCCCTAATTCTTCCATTGATTTCCTTAATCTGGCAGGTATTGAATCCTCTTTTTTATAGGTCTTTATCCTCTTGTGAAAAGGCAAGTGCCACTTAAGTCCAAATTCCTGCATAAAATAACCTAGCCCTTGTTTTGTAAGAACATTGACTATTTTAGAAGCTCTCTTTAATGAATTCGCACTGCTCATTTTCTCCTCTTTTTATTATCACTTAATTATTGCTTCCCATATATATAGTTTACCCCTTTTTACA
>CAZXEZ010000004.1:22304-27282 GCA_964640255.1 uncultured Methanosarcinales archaeon
GATGATGCCAACCATGAACGGGATGAAAGGTTCCGCCTGTTGGCACATGCCAGTTTTGAAGGGATTGCCATCCTGGATAAAAACACGATCATAGATGCCAACCACATTTTGGTATCCATGCTGGGCTATAAACCTTCTGAGCTGACTGGGAAAGACTTGGTTGAAATTGTAGATGAAAAAGAAAAAGCAGGTTTCAGATACCCTGTCTTTGATATTGAATGGGTCCCTTCTTTTGAAATATCAAAATCAGCAGGTTTCTCAAAAAAATACTATCAAGCCCTGAAAAAGCTTGCAAAAGATGCAGATTCTTTCACAGTAGCTTGCGACTATGATGTAGAAGGGGAAGTCATTGGCCTTAATATTGTGAGATTCATCTGCAACAGGAATGAAGCAAGGCGTATGAAGTTCAGCACCTTGACAAAACCAGACATAATTAAATCCTATGATGAAGCCTCATCCAACCTTGACTGGGGGCAGGCAGAGGCAGGAGAGACAAGGCATTTTCTTGATTATTATTACGGCATTAATCTTTCAAGAGCCTTTACCTCTGCAATAAAATCAGCAGGAATGTTCAAGATATTAAGCACTGGGCGTGTCCAGGCACCTGCCCTGAATATCATTGTTGACAGGGAAAAAGAAATAAAAGATTTCAAGCCAGAGCCTTTTTGGCAGATTGAGCTTAATGGCAAGGCAAATAGCAGGAAGATAGATGCCTGGCACAAAGAAAACAAGTTCTGGGAAAAGAAAAACGCAGCTGCGGTAATGAAGAAAGTCAAGGGAGAGAAAAAAGGAACTGTTGATTCTGTTGACAAGAGGGAATTCAAGCAGGCCCCTCCTGCACCTTTTGACCTGACAACTCTGCAGACAGAATCTTATCGTTGTTTCGGGATAAGGCCTAAGGAGACACTCTCTATTGCGCAGAGTCTCTACACAAGTGGATTGATCTCATACCCAAGAACAAGTTCTCAGCAGTTGCCTGTTGCAATTGGGTACTCAAAAATACTAAAAGCACTTGCAAAGCAGAAAAATTATAAAGAATTATCCAATAAACTGCTTGCACTAAAGAGCCTGACACCAAATAATGGAAAAAAGACAGATCCTGCTCACCCAGCGATATATCCTACTGGTATTGCAGGAAAAATTGAAGGCAAAAGCGCAAAGATATATGATTTGGTTGTCAAGAGATTCCTTGCCACTTTTACAGAGGCAGCAAAGCGTGAGACCGTGACTGCAGAGATTCATGTAAAGGATGAGCCGTTTATTGCAAAAGGGACCAGGACTATTGAGAAAAACTGGCACGAATTTTATGCCCCTTATGTTAAAGTTGAAGAAATCGAGCTCCCTAAATTAGACAAAGGAGACATGATTAATGTAACTAAAATAACCCTGCATGATAAAGAGACGCAGCCTCCTAAGAGATATACACAATCATCTATCCTTAAAGAGCTTGAAAAGCGGGGTCTTGGTACAAAAGCAACAAGAGCAGACATTATTGAGAGATTATATGCAAGAAATTACATTACAGGCGAGAGTATTGAGGCAACTGACTTGGGTATTCACATAATAGGAGTTCTTAAAAAATATGTTCCTAAAATTGTTGATGAGGCACTCACAAGGCATTTTGAGGAAGACATGGATGAGATTCGTGCAAGAAAATTAAAGAAAGAAAAAGTTCTCAAAGAGGCAAAGGCTGTTGTCACAGATATCTGCAAAGAGTTCAAGAAAAAAGAAAAGGATATTGGCGAGGGCCTGAAGAAAACATTCACAGAGACAAGAGCTGCTCTCCAGACAGTTGGCAAGTGCCTGAAATGCGGAGGAACACTTGTAATTAAGAGAGGTAAATATGGATTATTTGTTGCTTGTGATAAATACCCGGAATGCACAGCAACTTTCAAGCTCCCCTCTAATTGTTTGATAAAGATCACTGGCAAGATCTGTGAGCACTGCAAACACCCGATAGTCAAGGTAATAAGAAAAGGAAAAAAGCCTCAAGAGGTCTGCATTAATCCAGAATGCCCTTCAAAAAAAGTTGAAATGAAAATAGAGAAAGGCAGGAAATGCCCTAAGTGCGGAAAAGGGGAATTAGTCCTAAGAAAATCAGTCTATGGCGCTTTTCTGGCATGTAACAGGTATCCTAAGTGCAGGTATACAGAGAGTCTAGATAGCAAGGGTCCTGGAAAAAAGAAAGCTGTAAAGAAAAAAGAAAAAAAGAAAGCCAAAAAGTAAATGAAAAACCCAATCCTTATTTCAACAGGCAATTTCTGGGATGGCAAAAATCCCCTGGATAATCTTGAAGCAATAAAAAAAATAACAAAGCTTGATGTTGATGGAATAGAGATCACTTTTGCAGACCCTAAGCTTCTGGAGGGGTTTTTCAGCAATGAAGTAAGAAATCTGCTGCAGAAGTTCAAGATTATTGGCATGCACATGCCTGCTGTAAAATACCAGAAAAATGACAAGGTACGGGATATCATCAAAAAATGTTATTGTATATATAGATTAATTAAGGCAGATTACGCTATTCTTCATTTGAACTGGCTAAAGGATTCAGATTTGTTCAGGGGAACACGATGGAATATCGTTATCGAGAATGGCGGCTCAAAACATGGCTATCTTGTGAAAGAAATGCAGGAGTTTCTTAAGAAAAACAGGCGGTTTAAGATGGTGCTGGATGTTAATCACGCTTATGAATCTGATGAAATAGGAGAATATGTAAAAAAACTAAAGAACAAGATATATGCAGTGAATCTGGGTGGCGGAGAGATACCTGATGCTGCTGGCCACAAGCTGTTCTGCAGGGCCCCAAAAGAATACATAGCGAGCTGTGAGCCTATCAAGAAGCTTGACTGCCCTATTGTTATTGAATCTAACTGGGGTTCTGATCCTAAATCAATGAATAAAGAGATAGCTTTTATCAGGAAGTGGCTAAAAACATAAAATATTTAAACTATCTTTCTGTCTATCCTCTTTAATGAAAAAAAATGTGGTCTTATTTGCAGTAATGCTATTGATAGCAATAGCCCCAATTGTCTGCGCTGCTTCTGAGATGCACGGCAGCACTAAATTGCTTGCTTTGATGAACAAGCAGGGAAAACAATATGGCACATCTGCAACCCTTGACCTGGATATTCAATCAGGGAAAAACAGGGTCTTTCTTGAGACTTTCCCGTTAACACAAGTAACAACACAGGTCAGCATGCGTTTTGCTCAGCAGATTGCCTGTGACCAGATTGATATTGATTGTTCTGATTATGATTTTTTCTACACAATCAAATCCCTTCCAGGCGTGGTAGGAGGTCCTAGTGCAGGTGCCTCTGCATCTGTCTTGACTGCTGCCCTTCTTCTTGATCAGGAGATGAAAAAAGACACCGCAATAACAGGCACAATTAATTCAGGCGGAACTATTGGTGCTGTTGGAGGCATCAAGGGCAAGATAAAGGCAGCTTCTGAAAATGGAATAAAGCATGTCTTGATCCCAAAAGGGACCAGGATGTATGCAGAGGATGAAATAGAAGTGATAGATGTGAAAGAGTCCCTTAAAAATAATGATACAAATGCCACTGCCAATGAAACAAATGAGACTTTTGAACTTAATCAATCAAACAAGCTGGACCTGGTCGAGTATGGCAAGAATCTTTCTGTCAATGTAACAGAGGTTGCAACTCTTGCAGAGGCTCTTGAGATATTCACAGGTTATGCTATTGAAGAGCCTTCTGGCGAATTTGTAATCGATCCAAACTATAAAACAACAATGAAGGCTGTTGCTATTGATTTATGCTCAAGAAACCAGAACATAACAGCAGAGCTGGAAAAGCTCAGGCAGGAATTAAAGCAAAACACTTCTGAAAAAGAGATAAAAGCAATGAATTACTCAAACAAGAGTAAAGAGTCTTTTGACGTAGGCGAGTATTATAGTGCAGCATCTTACTGCTTTAGGTCTAGTGTCAGCCTTAAACAGATTATTTTCAAGAACACTAATTTTACAGAAAAAGAAATTGAAAACAAGGCAAAAGTTCTTGAAGATGACGTGGATGCTTTTGACAAAAAGATAAATAAGACAGATATCCACACAATCACCGCGCTCCAGACAATGATGGCTGTGAAAGAGCGGCTTCAAGAGGCCCGTGATGCAATCAAAGAGGCGCTGGAGTCAGACAAGAAAAACAAGTCCATAGACATGATAGCATATGCAGAAGAGAGGCTTCACTCTGCAAAGACCTGGAGCAAGTTCTTTAATGGGGATAAAAATGAGTTTGAGCTGGACCAGAAATATCTAAAGCTTACCTGCCAGAGAAAGATTAATGAGGCAGAGGAAAGGTTTAACTATATCCGTGTTGTCCTCCCAAATATAAAAATTGCGCCTAGAAAAGACATAGATCAGGCATATGATAACCTTAAAAATGAACAATACGTGAACTGCCTATACCAGGCAATTAAGATAAAATCTGAGATTGATGTCATACTTAGCATGATTGGTGTTGAAGACAAAGAGCTTGACGAAGTTATTGATCTTAAACTAGGCATTGTAAAGCAGAATCTGATTAAAGCGCAGCAAAAAGGGATATTTCCAATAATTAGCTACTCTTATTATGAATACGCAAACTCATTAAAAGAAAAAGATAAGTTTTCTGCGCTATTATTCAGCGAATATGCACTGGAATTTGCCAATCTAGACATATATTTCCCAAAAAAGCGGAAAGTCCTGGATATTCTAAAAAGAATAGACAAGAAGATGCTGTTAATTTTCTTCTTAGGATTAGCTGCAGGAATTCTATTGATGTGGCCTGCTAAAAGCAAGTATAAAACCCTGCAAACGTCTCCGAAGAAACATTTGCGAGGGAAAAAGAAGTAATTGTAATTTTACAAGCTTTTAGAATTACTGATAATCTCAAATTGATTGCGAAATGTCCTGCATTTTGCAAGCTTTTAGAATTGCCGAGCAATTCTAAATTGATTATAATTTTGCAATTGATTATAA
>CAZXEZ010000005.1:0-3391 GCA_964640255.1 uncultured Methanosarcinales archaeon
TTTTATTGTAGTGAAAGAGATAGGTATGTCCTATTTCCTCGACAGGGCAGTTATCACCAACCCCAGACAAAAACCCCTTAAAATTACCCCTTTTGCAAAAGAATAGAAGAATTTAACAGGATATAGGTTGACTAACAAGGCATCTGGGCCAAATGTCCAGCTCTCTTTTGCAAAAAATACATTGTGCATCTGTGTAAATAATAAATCAAATGGCAAAAAGAAAAGCAGGGGCAGTATTAATGTGATTATTCCGCCATAAAAGAACGCTTCTCTTTTATTTTCAGTAAAATTAAGCAAAATAATAAACAAGACAGTCAAAATCATAAGCAGATTAATCAGGTGATGAATGACAACTCGCACATCTTCCAGGTGAACAAGCTCTTTCTCGCTGAATTCACTGAAGCTTGCAGGCACTTCCCCTGTCTTAAAGTAATTAATCATGTCTTTGTTCATGCTTGCTGCACCTATCTCGCTGTATTCTTTGGTTAATTTAGTGTAATACTCAGAATCATAAACTAGTATCCCAAAGCTCATTAAGTAAGCCAGTATTGGAACAAGAATTATCAGGATTATTTTACAATACTTTTGCATTGTCCCCTATTTTTGCTTGTATTTCCTCTTTCTTTGTCTTTAGATTCTGTTTTTTGTATGTAACGTTATGATCTTTTGTTGTCATCTGCACCTGTTGAAACTGTTTTATTGTTATCTCTCCTTCGCCAGGCTCTATTCCTTCGGCAAATACTTGGTCTCCAGGTGAACTATTTGGTGCTTCAACAAGTGCCACTTGTTTCTTTAACTCTGCAGCAATAATCATGCCATTGCTCTCTACTCCTCTGAGTTTTGCAGGTTTTAAATTAGTCACAACAACAACGTGTTTTCCCGTTAATTCATCTGCTTTAAAATATGGTTTTAATCCAGCAACCAACTGTCTTCTCTCCATGCCTAAATTAATCTGTAATATAAACAGCTTCTCTGCCTCTGGATGGTCTTTTACTTCTGTTATCTCTGCTACTTTCAGATTTACTTTAGCAAAAGGATCTTCCTCTTTTATCTCAAACTTCTGGAACAATATCTCTGCTTTTGGCACTGTCCCTTTGGTAGTTTTTTTGAACTTAATATCTTTAAACATTCCAATTTTCTGCCCTATCTGTTTTGCTATCTTCTCACCAGTATCTGGGATAAATGGATAGACATAGATTGATATGATTCTCAAGCACTCTGTTAAAACATAAAGTATTGTCCCTAATCTTTCTTTGTCATCCTTCAGTTTCCATGGTTCTGTGTCATTGATATACTTATTACATGCTCGAATAAAGCTCCATATCCTATCTATTGCTCTGTTCCACTCATATTTCTGCATTAATTCACTGACTTCTTTGAAAATGTCTGCTTCTGCAATAAGTTCTTCATCTACTTTCTTAAATTTAGCTGGTTTTGGTATCTGCCCCTCAAAACTCCGTTGTATCAACACAGCTGTTCTCTGCAGTAAGTTTCCTAAGACATCTGCTAAATCAGAATTACTTCTCTCAACAAGCGCTTCATATGAGAAATTGCCGTCTTCTCCTGCAGGTATCTCTTTCAAAAAAAAATATCTTACAGAATCTGTTCCATATTCATCTATTAATTTGATAGGATCTACGACTATTCCTCTTGATTTTGATAGCTTTTCCCCCCCTAAATTAACAAAGCCATGGCAGTGCACTGTTATCGGTAATTTCAGTCCAGCGGACATTAGCTCGCACGGCCAGATTACTGTATGGAACCAGTTGATGTCTTTGCCGATTATGTGCACATTTGCTGGCCAGTATTTCTTGAAGTCTTTGCCGTCAGGATAGTCTATGCCTGAAATATAATTCAATAAAGCATCGAGCCAAACATACAAAATTTGGTTTGGATCGCCTGGCACAGGAACTCCCCAGGGAAGTGATGTTATTGGTCTTGAGACGCAAAGGTCTCTCAAAGGCTCTTTTAATCTGTTCTGTATCTCTTTTCTTCTTGATTCTGGTTGTATGAAATCTGGATGCTGGTTGATGTGTTTGATTATCTTGTCCTGGTATTTAGCCATCTTGAAGAAATAAGTGTCTTCTTTAACAACTTCTGGCTTTTTCTTGTGCACAGGGCAGAGTCCTTCCTCTAATTCTTTTTCAGTGTAATATCTTTCACACCCTACACAGTATAATCCTTCATATGCCCCTTTATAGATATCGCCGTTCTCTTTCAGCTTTAAAAATATCTCTTGGCACACTTTTTTATGTGCTTCTTCAGTTGTTCGGATAAATCTGTTATATGAGATGTTTGCTTTTTTGCATAATTCCTTGAAAAAAGGGACATTCTTTTCCATTAATTGCATTGGCGTGAGCCCCTGCTCTTTTGCTGTCTTATAGTTCTTCTGCCCATGCTCATCTGTTCCTGTCAAGAAAAATACATCTTCCCCTAATAGCCTGTGCCATCGTGCTAGAGCATCAGCTATTGTTTTCTCGTATAGATGCCCTATGTGGGGCTTTGCATTAGGGTAATCTATTGCAGTTGTTATGTAAAATGTCTTCTTGGCCATAAGATGAAAGAAATTGTAAGGTTATTTAAATATTACTGTGTTATTTCTTAATATCCTGCTGTTCTTATTTTATATGTCATGTAGCTATAATCAAAGATAGTACACCTATGTGATTTACTAAGAGAAATCAATTCCTTTGTCTTGCATTTCTCCTGCCAAAGAATAGATAAGCATCGCGAGCTGTACTTTCTCTTCAAGTGTGCCTGGGAATTGCTCTTTGCCTGTGTCTTCTGCATAGATTACTGCTGTTTCCCCACTAACTGTTACTGCAAGGTTTTTTGCTTCTTTATACAGGTCTTCTTCATCTACATAGATTTCTCTGAAGGATTTTATTTCATCTCCTGTTGTTCGGTGATTTCTTTTGATTCTATAGCAATATGACAATCCTTTGTTTCTTAAGAAAAGATAGACATCACTCTTGTTGGCTTCTCCATTTATCAGTCTTAACCTTAGGTAATCAATATTTTCTAATTCAAATTGCAATCCCACTCACCAAAAATATGAAAGCTTAAGAGGTATATAAAGATTACTAAAGCAGCGGCTCTGTAAAAATTCTTAAATAACACAAACTCGCCCCTCGGAGCTATAGCAGAAAACATAAATACTTATGCATGTAGTATGTCTTCTGCTAATAACCAAGACATCTATTTATATAATAATTATATCTTTGGCTATATCTGCGAACTAGAAAGATAAGATTGTTTCTATAGAGCTTGAAGAATATGGATTTTTGATTTAAAGTAGAACAACTGAAACAAGCTTTAGCCATAGAATAAAAGAGAAATTTTAGATATATGAATATTACTGAAATCATGCTTATTTTCTTTTAATGTTTTT
>CAZXEZ010000005.1:3401-8798 GCA_964640255.1 uncultured Methanosarcinales archaeon
AGAGCCAATAATGGATTCAATCAGGCCTTATGCAGGATATATACAAGACCGATGGATACTGGCAGGTTTGGTTTTATTAGGATTTATTCTTCTGGCTTTTATAACGCGTTTAATTGTAGGAAAAATTATTGTTAAGTTAACTAAAAAAACAAAAACAAAGGTTGATGATCTACTTATTGCTAAAACAAAAAAGCCGCTTTTTTGGCTGCTGATTGTGCTAGGCATAAGGGTTAGTTCTGAAATAATTTTTGAAAATGCTGTTGTTTTTAATATTCTTGAAAGTTTGGGAATTATCCTGTTTGTTTTAATTACGGCAAGAGTGGCAAATATATGTATTGGCGCCTGGGGAAAAGCTTTTGCTAAGAAAACAAAGACGCAGGTGGATAAAAGCTTGCTGCCGCTTTTTAGGAAGACCGTAAATGGTGTTTTTATTTTGGTTGGCAGTTTGTGGATTTTAAATACATGGCAAATCAATATAACTCCATATTTGGCAGGTTTAGGTGTTGGGGGCTTGGTTTTGGGTTTGGCTTTGCAAGATAGTCTGAAGAATATCTTAGGCGGAGTTTCGTTAATTTTAGATAAATCCTTTGTAGTGGGAGATAAGATAAAGTTAGAAAGCGGGGAATTAGGAGAGATTATTGATATTGGTTTGAGAAGTACTCGATTAAAGACTTATGATAATGAAGTGATTGTGGTTCCAAACAGCCAAATGGCTAATATGAAGATACAAAATTATGTCCAGCCAAATCCAAGAATACGGGTGGTGGTTAATTTTGGTGTAGAGTACAGCAATAAGGTGGAGCGTGTTAAGCGCGTTGTTTTAGGTGTTTTGAAAAATATGAAGAAGATTTCTGATAAGCCTTACCTGGATGTTATTTTTACTGAAATGGGAGATTCTGCTTTGCTGTTTCAGGCAAGATTCTGGGTTGATGATTACACAATTGCGTATAGTAAAAAATTAGAAGCAACTGAGAAGATTTATGCTGCTTTAGGCAAGGCAAAGATAGGTATTGCCTTCCCAACACAGACTATTTATATAAAGAAGTGATTAAAACAAGTATTGTGAATTTATTGCACATAGTGAAAGAAAAATGTTTGCTTATTTAAATATTGTTATATCCTGCAAAAATTATTTAAGTAAAGGAGTATTATACTCTTATTATGTTCTGGAGAAGAAAACAACATGTAAGATTTTACATAAACTTACAAGAGGGCATATGTGCAAAAGAAATCAAGAAAGATTTAGAGTCTTTGGCAAAGGACCTTACGATTTACGTAACTGACTTGACTTCTTTGTTAAAAGCAGAGCTTGTTGTTGGGGAAACAAACCAGAAAACATATGAGCAGTTATTTAATGCAAAATTAGAGTATCAAACAAAAACAATACCTAACTTAAACAGGGGGCCTTACAAAGTTAAAGAGTGGGTTGAAATCGAATCTGCACAAGTTCCTGAAAATCTAAAACAAATAATAGAATCCATCAAGCTTGAGAAGCCAACATATTTTACTGATTGATTTTTTTTCTTAAAAGATTATTTCATCTTCTTCGTTATCAAGATATCTTTCCCGCATTTCTGGCACTGGAACTTGATTGCATCCATTGATTTTTTCTTTTGTGCCTCTTCATCAAACACCTGCACTTTTTTCCGCTTGAAAGGCACTTGTATCTCTCCTCTGTTTCCGCAGTGAGGGCATGTATACTCAATATTACAGGTCAAGGTCTCTTCATATGCTTTTTTCTCAACAGTGTAGCCGCATTCTGGGCAGACATATTCTTTTGCTCTTATCTTGATTTTTCCTGTCTTTTCGTCTTTTGGCTTGCCCATCTTCGCCTTGCCGCATTTAGGGCATTTCTCCTTGAAGACCCAGGCAACAACCTTGCCGTCTTTTATCGTTCTTCGAGTAAGATAGACACATTCTTCTGCTGATTCAGGAAATCTCAAAGTCATACTAGCATCACCCCTATACTAACATTGCGACTTTGGGATTCAAAAATTTTTAATTTTTGTAATCTCAAAGTCATACTAGCATCACCCCTATACTAACATTGCGACTTTGGGATTCAAAAATTTTTAATTTTTGTAATCTCAAAGTCATACTAGCATCACCATTACATTTTTTCTATGAGTTTGAGGCTCAGAAATTTTTAATTTCTGTTGTGTTAATGTCATGATATACACCTCTTTAAGCATAATTTGTCTTTTCTGTATTTAAGGGTTTTGGTGATTAACATGTACAGGCACTACTAGCTGTGTTTGGTGTGCAAAGTAAAAGATTTTATCTATTTGTGCAATGTATGCATGGCTGAAATTTTCTAGAAGTGTTCCTAAATTACGGGTCGTTGCTCTTCTCCGCTTGTTATCATGGTGCTTGCCAGGATGATTTGTTGTGATTTCAGGCAGTCTTCTGTGCAGTTCTGCCAATATTTGCTCAAATTGCAAGGCTTCTTTTGGTGTTAGTTCTGGTTTTTCAGTTTCGCCGCGATAGATTAATCTGTGCGGCTCGCCTATTGTCCATACGCTGTTTACTTTTTCTATTGGCAGCACCCAGGGCTTGGCAACAAATTCCCTGTTCCCGTTTAGCTCCACAAATAGATTGCGGTAAGACATGTACGATGCCTGGACTTCTGGATTGACTCTTATGCCTATCTCGCCGGTCATCCTGTGCTGGTTGCCTTTCCACACTGTTCTTACAGGAATTTCTTCGCTTTTTGCGCCGTCTGCATACTTTGTGCGGTGGAGCGTGCTTCCGCTGTATCTGTGCGCCTTATCCGGAGATGTTCTTTTGGTTCTAAATCCATAACTCATTTTAAGGCAAAAGAATGCAGGGGGTTTTTAAAGTTAATGAAAAATATATTCTACCCACAAGTGACATTATCCTCCGCTTTTTGCATTTCTTCTTCTTTGTCTTTTAAGAATTGCTGCTCCAGCTCATATAGGCCGGGCTTTCTTTGGTCATAAGGAAAATCAGGTATCATGACCATTGCCTTCAAGGTCTCTAATTTGCCTTGGTTATCATTGTCTTTTATGCCGCGGATTCTATAGAACTCTCTAAGTTTATCAATTGCTTCATTGTCTCCATCCGCTTCCATAATCACATAGAAATAGCCAGATGTTTTTAAAGATTTATATTAAGAGATAAATATTTATACAAGTGATAATAAAACAAAGGCATGGATTGCATAATCAAGCCAGCCGGCATAAAGGAATTTACAGACAAGGGCGGCATTCCTAAAGATATTAAAACTGCACGAAAACTTGCAAAAAAAGGAAAACTGACTTTAGTCAAGAAAAAGACATTTGGTGTCCTTGTTTATTCTGGCGTAGATTATGCTGCTTGCTATGCAAAACATATTCAAGGAACTGCAAATGATCTTTCAGATTACACTGTCTTAAAGAGAGTTGATAAGGCGACTATCACCCCTGATGAATTTAAGCATATTTTTGAGCTTGCGATTCAGCAGATTCCAAGAAATAAGGACTGGCATTATGTGGCTCTCCCAAGTGATTATTACATACAGGTCTACAATCAAGATAATCCCAAAAAAGAAAAATCCAAAGAAAAAGAAGACAAATTCATCATTAAACAAAAAGCAGAGTTCTTTTTTAAGGATTTCCTGAATTTAAGTTCTGTGAATCAAATTACAGAATACGCCAAAAGATATCAATTAACAGGAAAAGTCAATGGCATCAAGCAGGAAATAGAACAATATGAATCAGAACACCCAGATGAAGTATTATCTTATATTTTTATTATTGGCCACTCTGATATCCGTTAGCTCGTGTAGCCCGTGTTCTTTCATTAACAAATTCTGCATATTTCTCGCTCACAACCAAAGAGCAGTTAGTTGCAGTCATTTCATGATCATCTCCCAGCCTTTCCTGAAGCACAGGATCTTCTTTTAGAATTTTTTCAATCTTTGCAGAATCATTGTGGTAGAAAATAAACTCAGCCCAGTCAACATCGCCTGGTTTAGCATTAGGTTTTTGCCCTGCTCTGTAATCATCAACAATTTTTTTCAGGCCCTCTGCACAGTCGCTCACAATTCTTTCTCTGACATCAGAAGGCTGCTCAGAAACATGACTTGTTCTTTCGTCTTCTTGCAGGGCATCTTTAACTATGGTTTTATATTCTGTAGAAACATCTTCCCAAATTAGTCCCCCCCAACCTTTCATAGAGCACACTAAGTTTCCTGGAATTATAAAGCTTTCTGTTGCCATAGCTCTATACAAAAGAACGTCCTTTAAAAAGTTTATGGTATATTAACCACCGATTAGTGGCATCTTTTAACTTCAATAGAAACAGCATCGCAGTTAACCCGGATATATCGAGGACATAAAGTATACGGCAATTCATTCTCTGCACAATATTTCAATATTTTCTCTTTCTCAGAATCATCTTTAAACTTAACAACAACATTTATTCCTTTGCTCTCGCGGTGAATCACATCAAATTCCTTCAAATCCTCTTTTATCTTAATATTTTTCGTCTCCCATGCAAGTAATTTGGCAAACAGCTTATCTAATTCCTCGTTAAGCAGCTCTAATTTTGAAGAATCAAATTCTCCCTCAAATTCTCCTTCGTCATAAGCAATGAATCCGCCATAATGCAGATTAACAGGCTTGTCTCTCCCAAAGCTTCCAATTATTATATCACCAACTTTACCTAAGTCTGTTCCAATACTCCCGCTTGCATCATTGACAAGCAGACAATTTCGTTCTGCACAGATCTCTGATATTATCTCCATTGGCTGCTCTGAAAAATATCCATTAAGCGAGTTCACTAAAACAAAGCTTTGCTCATTTGCCTTTTCCTTCAAATCCTCAAGATCAAGTATTCCATAATCCGTCTTTAACTCTGTTTTCTCCAAACCTGCTTTCTTTGCATAATCGCGATAAGTCAGCCATCCGCCCTGGTCTTGTATCAAGACTTTTTCTTTTCCAAGTTTTTTAGCTAGCTTTAGAATATAAAGTATTGCATGGTCTCCTGACTCAACTAATTTAATCTTCTTTTTACCGGTCAATTCCTGCAATTTCTTCTGAACTTCCATAACCCTTAAAAAGAGCATTCGCTTAATAAAGATTATGAATTATTACGACGAAACAGCAGAAGGATATAATGAGCTTCATGGAGAAGAGCAGTTAAATAAATTAAAGATTATTGCCAATGAAATAAAGACAACAAAAGAAACCAGGTTACTGGATGTCGGCTGCGGCACAGGACTCTCAGCAAAAATATTCAATTGCGATATAACAGGAATCGATCCTGCAGAAAACCTGCTAGAACAATGCCCTTTCAAAATCATAAAAGCAAAAGCAGAATCTCTTCCATTCAAAGACAATTCTTTTGATGCAGTGATAGCAGTAACGAGCATCCATAACTTCGACGACATAAAAA
>CAZXEZ010000005.1:8808-10362 GCA_964640255.1 uncultured Methanosarcinales archaeon
ACATAAAAAAAGGCCTGAAAGAGACAAAGCGTGTCGGCAAAGATCATTTTGCATTGACTGTACTAAAAAAAGCACAAAGCGCAGACCAAATAATAAAAAAAATAAAAGAATTATTCACAATCATCAAAGAAATCAACGAAGATAAGGATAAGATTTTTATATTAAAACTTAAATAATATGCTGCCAAGGTGAATAAATGAATGCACTTTTAGTTTACCCAAAATACCCTGACACTTTTTGGAGTTTTAAGCACGTTCTAAATTTTGTATCTAAAAAAGCAGCTTTCCCTCCTTTCGGGTTGATGACAGTCGCTGCAATGCTCCCAAAAGAGTGGAATAAAAAGTTAATAGATGTCAACATAACAGAACTTACAGATCAACACATTGAATGGGCAGATATAATACTGATAGGCGCGATGCTTGTGCAAAAGGAAAGTGCTAAAGAAATTATCAAAAGATGTAAAGGAAAAATAGTTGTTGCAGGAGGGCCTGCTTTCACGACCCAGCATGAACAGTTTAAGGGTGTTGATCACTTCATCTTAAATGAAGCAGAAGTTACCCTGCCTTTATTCCTAGAAGACTTAAAACAAGGCAATCCAAAACCAATCTACACGTCAGATAAACGGCCAGATATCAAAGAAACACCGATTCCACTATGGTCTTTGGTTGATTTCAAGGATTATGTTTCAATGTCAATTCAATACTCAAGAGGCTGTCCATTTAATTGCGAGTTCTGTGACATAATAATAATGAACGGCAGGATTCCCAGGACTAAGACTCCAGAACAGATGATAAACGAAGTCCAATCACTCTATGATGCAGGGTGGCGCGGCCCTCTATTCATTGTTGATGATAATTTTATTGGGAAAAAAGAAGAAGTCAAGAAAATGCTTGATCTTTTGATTAAATGGCAGAAAGAGCAGGATTATCCATTTCAGTTGTATACAGAAGCAAGCACAAATCTGGCAGATGATAATGAATTAATGCAGATGATGAGTGCAGCTAATTTCTTCAAGGTTTTTTTAGGCATCGAGACTCCTTGTGTTGACAGCCTGAAAGAGTGCGGAAAGATGCAGAATGTAACAAGAGATCTTGCAGAGGCTGTAAAAATAATCCACAATAATGGCATGCAGGTCATGGGTGGTTTTATTGTTGGTTTTGACAATGATACTGACAATATTTTTGATGCGCAGATTAAATTCATACAGCAAACAGGTGTTGTTACTGCAATGGTTGGCATGCTTAATGCCCTGCCGCAGACAAGGCTCTGGCACAGGTTAAAAGCAGAAGGCAGATTACTGCAAGATACTTCTGGAGAAAATACAGACGGCAGCCTGAACTTTGTCCCAAAAATGGGCAAAGAAAAGCTTATGGAAGGATACAAAAAAATCCTTTCAACAATCTACTCCCCAAAACAATACTATCAAAGGATTGATACATTTATCAAGCACTACAAGCCGACTGTAAAATCAAGGATTTCTAAAAAAGACATAAAAGCATTTCTCAAAAGTGTATGGAGAATTGGTATTTTGTCTAACTCCAGGCTGCGGTACTG
>CAZXEZ010000005.1:10372-11757 GCA_964640255.1 uncultured Methanosarcinales archaeon
GTACTGGAAGCTTATCTTGAAAACCAGCATAACTAAAAAAAAGGCATTTCCTACCGCGGTTGAGCTTGCAATCCTGGGCCTGCATTTTGAGAAGATCACCAAAAAAGTAAAGCACCAAACATAAGGATAAGATTTTTATACTTAAATAATAAAACACACTACAATGCAGAATATAGTGAAAATAAAAGAGGTGCTTGATAGTATTAGTTCTTTAACCTCTGAATACAAGGAGTGCCAGGACTCAGGTCATGCAGAAAATTTAAGAAAAAGCATGAGTTCTGCAAAAAAGCAATTATTAGATGCCTACACTCCTGAAGTATCAGAGAGATTTGATGATCTTGATGCAAAACTGCACTCTCTGCTAAAAGAACATTTTGCATCTTTAGTTCTTGCTATTGGTGATTTACAGCAGCTGCATGACACAAAGGTAAGAACACAAAATATTGACTCAAACATCTTTCATAATCTATTGCTTACGCATATCCACCCAATACTTCAGCAGATTGACCAGCGTCTTTTGGCTATGAACGTAACCCTGCAGGGCATTAGTGTTGTTGCCAAAAGAAATCCTTAAATATAAGTTATATTCCATATGAAAAAGATGAAAACCCCAAATTTCCTCAAAGAGATAATATATTCATTTAACCCGAGAAAGCTAGATCAATACACTAATCGTTCTTTTGGTCACTGTATCGGCTATTTCACCATGATTCTTGCTTTCGCATTTGTTATAACGATGATTTGTTATGCCCCTCAGGTTGGAATGCTGACTGGTTTTGTCTCAGAGCAGATCTCCAAGTTTGATGCAATTAATGTCTCTGGCTCTGTTGACATGAATTCTGCGATTCATGTTCCTGAAACCAAGCCTGTTTTGACTATTGACATGACTGGTGAGGATGTCAAGCCCTCTACCCAGAGAGTGATTATTACAAAAGATTATGTGTTATATAACTTATTGAAAGGCACTCAAAAAGTCAGTACAAAGCAGCTTCTAGAGCCTACTAATAATAAGCCGATTGTAAGCCAGGTACTGGCTCTATTCATCATATTTATCCTTCCATCAATTGTGTTTTACTCATTCATAGCTTTATGGATTAAATATTTCTTATTAGTATTGATAGTAGGAACCGTGGCATTCTTATTAGTAGATCTGACTCAATACAGGAAAAAGTGGATAAAGACAATAAAGCTGGCTTGTTTTGCAGTAGCTCCTGTTCTTGCTATCGAAGTTATAGCTATTCCATTCAATACAGACTGGTTAATCCCGTTATTCAGGATAGTGGGAATCCCTATATATGTTATTGGAATTGTTCTATTGTTAGTACTTACAGGACTTGCAGTTATCCTGACGCATTACTTCAAGGCTAAAGATGGTAAGAATAAAT
>CAZXEZ010000005.1:11767-15104 GCA_964640255.1 uncultured Methanosarcinales archaeon
CCTCTGGATTGGCACTCTCCTGCTTCTTATGAGCCAAGAAGATATATAATACTGGTGAGCAAGAAAGCCCCTGCCTTAGAAAGAATAAGAACATCTAGGTCTTTTGTAGTTAATTTCATGCCCTACGAACTGGCAGACAAAATAATAAAGTGCGGCAGGGAATTCAAGAAAGATGAATTTAAGCAAGTCGGCTTGACAGAAGCCCCTTCTGAAAAATTGATAGACTGCCCAAGGATTGCAGAAGCAATTGCCTGGCTTGAGTGTGAAGTAATTAATGAAGTAGATACAGGAGACCACGTGTTATTCATTGGAAACATCATGCATGCAGATGTAATTAAAGAAGCCAAGAGACCTTTTCATATTGATGGAGAGTTGTATACTACTACTGTTGATTAATCTGATTAATAATTAAAAGAACAAAGCAGTATTAGGATTGCTATACTATGTTAGAATTCACAAACTATTTAAAAGAACAGTAACTTACTTATTCATATGAGGGGTGATTGGAGGATACTAAAATGGTAGTTACTAATGTTAAAGTTACAGCATACCCAAAATTAAATGAAGATTTAGGAGCAAGAATCATATCTATTCTAGAAAGTAATCATCCAGCAGTAAAAAGTCACATCATTAATCTAAGAAAAATATTTTCAGATATTCAACCAGAGTATGGAAAGAATATGGCAGTATTATTGGCATATACAGGCTGTATTTTCGAATCTCTTTCAGGAAATGATCCAGTTCCTAAATTAACTGCATATGTTAAAGCTCTAGAAAAAACTCTGAAAAGAAATCCTTTCCAAGATCCAGAAGTATTTATTCCTAGAATATATGCTGAATCATTCTATTAAATGATTATCAATAAATCCGATATGCTAAATCGCGCGACATTGTGAAGGCGAGAGAAGAGTTGAGCCCATGTGTCAAGAACTGCCAGCAAGTATTGAAAATTGTGACAGTTCTTGAGCATGCTCAGAAACATTCGTCTATTCAAGAAAGTTATGGCACTAGCCATTAATTTCCCTACAGATAGAGTGTTTCTGACATTTGCAGAGCAAACATCCTATATATTGCTTCTGGAGCCTGAACAAAGAGCGCCTTTTGATCAAACCTACACTGAACAAAGTTCAGTGAGGTTCACCAAACTCCGTTTGGTGTAACTTTTCTAAAGTTTGTTAGAAAAATTAATAAACCCCATATACTAATTCTCAAATATGGACCCTAAAACAGCAAATAAGGTTAACAAGCTTGCTCAGAACCTGAAAGAGCTCCACATGGTAGCCACCATGGAAGAGGCAATCGAAAGAGCTAAAGAGATTATTCTTGGGAATCAAGAAAGTGATTCTAAGAGCATCAAAGAATTAATGTCTGAATTAGACGATGAAAAAAAAGAGCTGAAAAAAGACAAAGAAGTCCTTGATGAGGCTGAGAAAGATCTGAAAGAGGTAAAGACACTGGAAGAGACAGATGAAAACATCAATGAAGAGCAGACAGAGAAGATTCAGCATGTAGAACAGGAAATCAAGGATGCTGAAGAAGATGTAGAGCTCATCAAGGAAAATATTGAAGTGGCTGAAAAGGTTCAAAAAGAGGAAGAAGAATGAAACAAACAATTCCAATTGCCTGGATTTTTGGA
This sequence comes from uncultured Methanosarcinales archaeon, assembly GCA_964640255.1. GTDB lineage: Archaea > Nanobdellota > Nanobdellia > Woesearchaeales > ARS49 > WJJT01. The sequence continues at coordinate 13,404 of CAZXEZ010000005.1, forward strand.
GGGTTATTATTTGCTATCTTACTAACAATATTTCTTGTCAGGAAAGCTGCAATCACAGGAGGCGTTGCAACTGGCGTGGCAATAAACTCTTTGGCAGTTACCTCTGCATCTAGCAGCATGATAACTATTGTTGCTGCTGCAGCGCTTATACTGATAGTGATTTTTGCTGGAATCGGCAAAATAGAGCACTAGCCGGATTTCTCCCCAAAACAATATAGATACTATAAAATATATGTTAAAATACCATAACCTTTATATATTCTGTGACTACTATGGACTAATAACACTTATAATTGGGGGGATAAGGCATGAAAAAACACACACTGATTGTATTGATGCTCTTAATGTTAGTTACTATATCTGCGAGTGCAAGCGCGCTTCAGGTTTCTGTGACTAGCATGACTCTTGGCGGTGAAAACCAGGACAGGGCAAGCAACGTTACCGCAAAGTTCAGGATAACAAATGACGGCAACACAACAATCAACAGCATAAGTTTTGATGATAACGCAGATTCTAAATACGGCATTTCCTATAGTCCGAGTTCACCAATCAATCTTGCTGCAAATGGTTCATATGCAGAGGTTACTGTGCGTGGATATATCCCTCTAGACTTCAATGCAGTTGAGACAGATGAGAACTCTGCTAACTATCTTAAACCGCAAGCTTTCAGCATAGGAGCAATCACCATAAATGCAGGTTCTACAACAAAGAACATCAACTTGAACATGCAGGCTGTAAATCAGTTGGAGCTTAAGAGAGCAACTCTTGAGTGCGGCGATAAGTCAAAAAGAGTCAAGGACGGAACTGACTTTGATGAGCTTAAGCCAGATTCAAGCTGTACTATAACAATTGAAGCTGAGAATAACTTCAATGATAAGGACTCAAATAATGATAAGACAGGAGATATTGACTTTAAGGATGCAGATGTAGAGATAGAAGTTGATGATTCTGACTTTGATGTTGATGAAGACGATTCTGTTGATCCAGACCCAGAGGATTTTGACGATGTAACATTTGACTTTGACATTGATGAAGAAGTAGATGACGGAACATACGATTTAATCATAAGGACAATCGGCCAGGATGACAATGGCGCTTGGCACGGCGATATCTGGGAAGTCAACCTTAAGGTTGAGAGACTAAAACACGACCTTCAGATTAAGAACGCTGTGATGAATCCAGAAAAAATGGACTGCAAAGGCGGAAAGCTGAAAGTTGATGCAAAGATAATCAACCTGGGTACAAGAGACGAAGATGATGTTATTATTGAGCTAGAAATCGAAGATCTTGACTTGTCAACAAAGAAAAGCGGAATAGAGCTTGACGAAAACGACTACACAAGGTTATCATTCACGCTGGACATACCAGAAGACACAGAAGATGGTGTTTATGTTGTATACCTGAATACCTACTTTGACGGCATTGCACCAAGCAATACCAAGACATTCACCTTGGCTATTGATGCTTGTGAAGTAGTAGAGCCAGAAGAACCAACAGAACCAGCAACAGTCATAACACCAACAACACCTACAACACCAAACACTCAGCCAGCAGCACCAAGCTCTCGTGTAAGGACATCAGATGATGATGGCTTCACAAGCTCTAGTACTTACCTGGGCTTGCTGGGAATACTGATTGCAGTGATTGTTGTGATAATCATTGCATTAGCTGTTGTCTTGCTAAGAAGGCCTAAGAAATAGG
>CAZXEZ010000005.1:15114-25544 GCA_964640255.1 uncultured Methanosarcinales archaeon
CTGCTGAAGAACAAGTAGGTGAAACTATTGAAGAAGTTGAGGCTTCTCTAGAAGAAGCTCCTACTGCTAAACCAAACCGACGCATTGTACGCTATCGTACAGGTTCAAATCTCTCAACAAGGGTTGTGATTTAGGATCTTCTGTATTTTCTAGAAATTTTTCAATTATCTCTGCAATACTCAAAATTCTTCTGAATTAAGCAGAATCTTTTCAATTTTCTAGAGATATTTCCGTCTTTTTCTCAGAAACTGTTTTTAAAATTAAAGTTCTTGTAAAAGTAAAAATGAGGTGGTCCAAAATGAAACTTTTGAATGCTAATGAAAAAGGTTTTGCAACTCTGTTGCCAAAAAAAACCATATTAACAATTTTGCTTATGCTGATAATATTGCCAAGCTTTGTCTCTGCTGTCTACATCAATCAGGTATTGTATGATCCTGCAGGCAGTGAGAGCACTTCTGAGGCTATCGAGTTCTACAACCCTCAACCCCATGATGTCGACATCTCTGGCTGGATCATTGCTACAGAGACTTCTGGAAAAGATGCAGTGATTCCAGCCAACTCTATCATCAAGGCAAAAGGATACTACCTTGTTGCTGATACTGGCTGGAACTCTAGCTCTTGGAGAGCTGCTGATCATGAAGAAAAGATCACAATGCATAATGATAACAGCGGAATCGCACTAAAAGATTCTAATAACACTGTCATTGATGCAGTTGGCTGGGGTATTTCTTCTGAAATAAAAAACAACCTGTACGAAGGAATTCCTGCAAATGATGTTACAGAAGGTAAGGTTTTGCTAAGGAAGAACGATACAAACAATAATTCTGTTGATTTTATTGAAGCCACTCCAGATTTCAGTGATCTTAACTCAATCAAGATCACCGTCAATGTCACAAACTCAACAGGTAATGTCTCTAGTGCACAGATTGCAGAAGATGATGATTCTACTAAAAAAGGAGTTCAGATTAGGCCTGTGAGCGGTGGAAGGCGAAAGGTTAAGGTTGTTGCAATCGCTTCTGATGAGGTGGCTGCAACCTTCCTTAACCAAACAATCGCGCTAAATGAAACAAACAACAACACATATGAAGGATACATAGAGCTGGATTATGACTTAAGTCCAGGCAATTATTCAGTCAATATTGCAGGAAATAAACTTCCTTTTGAGTATCTGGAATTACTGGACTTTACAGTTACATCAAACAAGATCCAATTTTCTACTTTACCTGGCAAAGAGGCTGTTGCAGAGACAAATGCTGTAATCAAGAACACAGGCAATGTTGATTTAAACCTTTATCTAGAAGCAAATGATTTAGTGTTCAATGAAAACAGTATTGATGCAGATAATCTGAAAATCAGCTCTGACAATGAAAACTTTGGTGAGTTAGATGAGACTTTTGTGTTGAATCCTGGTGAAGAGTTAAGTCTTTACTTTAGCTTGTTTATCCCAAAAGAAACAAAGCTTGGAAGCTATCACTCGATTGTTTCATTAAATGCTGAGAAGATTTAGCTTAAAATTCCTCCTAGGGAAACCTATGGAGACCTAATTGATAAAATAGTACTATTACACATGAACCACAGAAAGAAGTAACCATTCACAACAAAAAACAAAAAAGAGTGAGCTTTTAAGGTATATTCCACAGGACACTAATTATTTTAGCACAAACTTTATATACTTCAAAGCATATTTTATTCTTTGAGGTGAATCATATGGCAAACGCAACTATATTTGATGTGGTAGATTTAGCGAGGAATATAAAAGAGTCTATTAGCCTTGGCTCTGTGCGTTTTGATTCAGAAGCACTTAGAGATAAAATACGCAATACAAATGATGATGTTTTTTTGAGGGTCCAAAAGAAAATTGGTTCTGCTACAACAATTATGGCTGTAGATGTAGTAGATGATGATTTTGTAGACAGTATTTTAATGGAAGATTGAGAAAATGTCGAAAAGCGATTTTCCTTATCGTTTATTATTTGATGAAGATTTTTATTATCAAAGCGTAACGAAAATTAGAAGTACACCTTCTCTTTTGTTGAAGTTAATGTATATAAATAGCAATTCTAGAAAATATAGTAGACGGCATAACGCGATGTCTGAAAGCATTTTTAAAAAGATTTTAAAAGGCAATTCAAAATTGACTTGGGGCATATTAAGAGCTTCGTTCTTTCCACTTGATGAACCTGAATTTGAGAAAATAGAGGATGAAATTGAAAGAAATATCAAATATGCAATTTACTTAGCGTCAGAAGACCCATTTAAAACAATAATACTCACCACACCAGATAAAGCAAAAAAATACGAAGAAAATAAACATTATATTAATGTGAAAGAAATTAGCATTAAAAGTGGTGAAGATGCGCTCGCTTTAATCGATTCCTTCTGGAAAGAATGTACCCAAAAATAACTTTAAATATAGTAATAAGAATTATTTCACTAAAAGCTGAGAAGATTTAATCTTTTTTCAATCTTTTGAAGTACTCTTCCCACTCTTTATCTGAGAATCCAGTATCTTCAGGCGCTTTTCTTTTGAATTTGCTGCCTATTTTTTCTTTTGCGAACTTATGAACGTGGCTTCTTACTCTTAAGTTGGAATATGCTAATGTTGCCAAGCCAAGTATCAATAATATCATTGCCAGGGCAGTTGTTCCTTTTCCAATGCCTACTGTAGAGCCTGTGATTTGGTTTGGCTTGCTTAGTATTTCATCAATAACTTCTTCTGGTGTTGGTTCTTCTTCAATAATCATTCCTGCATCTTCTTCAGGTGCTTTTGCAACTCCTGCATCTTCTGTGACTATTTCTTCTTCAGGCGCTATTGCCACTCCTGCATCCTCTGTTTCATATCCTTCAAATTCATCAAAGTCCCATCCCCACCCGCTGCTTCCGCTAGAGCTTGTATCTGGATTGCTCACTGTCACTCTTTTCATTGAGGAATAATTGTACCCGTTGTTTGCATAGACTTTTACATATATGTTATAGGTTCCTGTGTTTTGGGGTGCATTGAATGTGTGGCTGAATGTTCCATGGTTCAGGTTTACATTTGTCACTGTTCCCTGTATCTATACTGCTACCTGTTTTTCCCATATGTCTGATCCGTTTGAGTGTGTTACTGTTCCGCTTATCACTACTGTTCTTCCTTGCTTCACTGTTAATGGGTTTAGGGTAAGGCTGAATGTGTAATCAGGAACTATTATGAAGTTGGTTGTTCCTGAGCTGTTTACATTTCCAGAAGTATCATTTGCAACTATTGTTACAGTATACTGTCCTATTAAATTTGATGCATTGAATAATTTGCTGTACTTGTCTGTCACTCCTATTTGATTCAGCATTAATGGGTATATTGTGCCGTTTTGATATGTCGTAATGTTTGCTCTCACTTTACTTACATTACCGTCATCTGTCACATTTGCTGTGATGTATATTGCTTCTGATTCTGTATACATTGTTCCTGCTGCTGGCGTTACAGCTGTTACATTTGGAGGCATTCCGTGGAATGTTATGTTTTCAGATACTGTGTTTGTACCATTCACATTATTTGTCGCAACCAATTTATAGCAAGCAATATCACCTTCATCAAAGCTAGTGAAGTTTGCCTGTCCTGTGCAGGTGCTTCCTGTGCAGTTCAATACTATTTTTGTATTTGTGCCATTGCAATATCCATATGTATAATTAACAGTCTGCAGTTGTGATTCTGCTTCTACCACATTTGCTGTGATTGTCTGATTTGAATTTGCCAGTGCTGCATTGCTCGGGTTTATGCTTGTTATAAATGGAGCAGAAGTATCATTTAGCAGCGTCACATTATGTGTTTCAAATGCAATACTATTATCTTGATTAACTTTCGTAACAGTAAAAGTAAGATTAGTATCCGCAGACACAATTGGTGCGGTAATTTGTATTTCAAATGCTGCATCCTTAACATTAGTTTCTATAGTTCCATTATACCATGGCACATGCGTTGCGTTAAATTGTGCCAGCCAATTCCAAGAAGATGCATTAAGAATTATTATTCCTGGCGCACTCAAATGCACCTCTTTAATTATTTGTGCTTGTTTAAAATTGTTTATCGATAAATTCAATGATTGTTCTGAACCTTCATAAAAGCTGGTTGAAGTAAAAGAAGAGAACCCAGCACACACCACACTAGATAATAACACTAAGAATAATACTAACATCAACCCTCTTTTTAACATGTAAATATCACCAAATGAATTAGTATTTAAACTTTATTATTTTTTATTCCTGAATCTAACTAGACAAGATGGTTTTATCCAGCAATTCTCGCACTGCTCGCATTTTTCGTACTTTTCGCCAAAACAGCGGTCAGATTTTAATTTGAGCATCTTCACTCCGTCTATCACTCCCATTATAACTCCTATGCGCTCATTCTATTTAAAACTTTTTATAATTCACATATTTAAGCGTAATCACCGGTTTGATACTAAAATTACCTCTGCAGCGCAAGAGGCACATTTTCAAGCTCTACTCTTAGAGGATTAGGTATTCCTGCAACCGCAATGTCTCTTATAGAATGTGTTTTACAGTCACACACTGCTCTTCCTTCTTGGTTAAAGAATGTGCAATCCAAAGAAGGCATGGCAAATCTGCCTTTCTGGACATAAAAGAATTGGTTTGTCACACCATATAAATCCATATTATAGAATGTCTTTCTATTCTCTTTTGGTGTTCGCACAATTGCTTCGCTGTTGACAGTGATCATGCTGTCTGAAACAGGGTCATTGATGAGTGCTCTGCCTTTTATCATGTCAATTGTCCCAAAATGTCTGATTCTATCAAGCACAAAATTGACAGTAGCTGCCCTGTTTAGTCCCTCTGTCCCAAAGCCCACCATTTCATTTGCCGGCTTGGTTACTGTGCTCTCATAGAGCCCTCTTGCAACCTCGCCGCAATCACCTGCTGGAAAAATAACACTGTTAATATCAAAGAAAGTATTGACTCTGTCAGCAGGGCTGCTTGCATGTGTATCTGCGCTCCCTATCACCGCGCCTCCTGTTATTGAGGTACTGTCCAGGACTATCACTAATAGAATAATTGCTTTGATTAAAATAAGTGATGTAATTAATTTATTATTCATCTTGCCTCTTTTTTTAAGAAATCAAGAAAATATATATATAAACCTGTCTATTTTTTTTAGATTATCTTGATTCAACTACTTTCTTCATCTCTTTCACAAAAGTCTCTGCATCTGCCTTGTACTTGTCATATTCTTTTCCAGATATTCTCTGTATTTTTCTGTGCGTTATCCTTCTGCTTAGTGAGTAAAAGAATTCCATCGTCCTTACTGCGCTTTTTGAGATTAATTTTTTCTTGTATAATTTTTCATGCAGCATGTCTGCTATGTGGCTTGGGCTTGGCGGTATCTCTCCAACTCTTATCAATGCTGCGTGTGCTGCATCAATAACAGCCCAGTATAAATCTAGTGTTGCCTGCATTATGTGCCAGTCTGCATTCACCAATGTTGCTGGTGCTCTTGCATAATAGACATACATGCTCTCTCTTGTTGGCCTTATCCTTCCCTGGAATAATAGCATCTGCAGCGGTTCAAATATGCCTGCATCTATCATCGGAATCCCATCTCTTAACATATTAATCGCAAGAGGATCTCCATTCCGCATATATTCCCAGAAATTAGTGAGCTTCATTGTTGTGACATGCAGTCTTTTTGAGACTTTTGAGGCTATGCTCTCTGTTATCACCCTATACGCTTCTACAACCTCTGGGCTTAAGACAAGTGTCAAATCATCAACCAGCATAAGAACATCTATGTCTCTTTCATATATCGGCTTCTCTCTTCTTGCTGAGCTCCCGAATAATATTGCTGATTTTAGAAACTCTCCCAACTCTTGTTTCATTGCTTTTGAAAATTTGTCTGCCAACTTATAATCTGTAGTGGTATAATTTCTGATGTTTGGGTGTTTTCTTTCCTCAATAGTAAAATCCATATTACCTTTTTTTATAAGAGCGTATAAAAGGTTTTATAACTATTACTGAATAATTACATCTATTCAATCTATATCTTTAAGTTTGGAAAAGTATAAAAAGAAGTTCAAAATCCTTTATGTTATGAGCAGAAAGAAAGAGGGGATTTCCGACGATTACAGGATAGAGATTGAGCAGGCCTTGGAAGAAGTCATCCAGAGGCATGTTGGTTCTGATTTAGAGGCAAAAGTACTGCCAGTAGATATTCCTGATACTGTCGAGCAATTGCTGGATTATGCCCGGCACACTGCAAATACAGAGTACTCTCCTGAGTTAAAGGTATATGAGACCTCTACAGAGAGCGAGAGCACTGATTACTGGTATCACTCTGATGCAGCTGAGATTGTGACAGATAATTCTCACACAGCAAGCTATAATTTTAATGTTACTGCGCACAACATGATACAGAGCGCAGAATCCCAAATTGCCTCTGCTGCCCTCTATAATGCGTTTGGGGTGCATGATACCCTCACGCACATTAATGAGGATACGCAGGCCCAGATTGACGTTTTCAAGCTCTTGAACCCGGCAGAGTGGTATTTTATGTATGATGCTGCTGCCTGGCTTGTCACCACAATCTAAATATGTTACCACTTCTAAATGACTAAGATATCGAAAGCTTTAAATACTATCACTTTCTATACAGGGGTATGGCACAAACCACAGAGGTCATTTGCAGGATATAGTAAATCCCCCTGTTTCCAGCAATGGAAACACCTTACCCCAAAGATTTCTTGTCCTGCGGTGACTCCTTTATTTTTTTGCTAAAATGGTAAACCAAACAAAACATGTGTTCTATGTCGGCGAGAGAGCCCCAGATGATTCTAAGAAGATAAAGCTTGACGGATACATCATAGACCCAAAAAAAGCAAAAGGCACTGTTTTCTTTTTGCAGGGATTTTCTGGTCGATATGATGATTATCTAGAACATTTTCTTTTTCCTATTGGCGAGGAATTTCACGTTGTTACCTATAACCACAGAGGCCATTCTGGCAGCCAAGGAAAATTTAATGCAAAAAGAGGCGCAGAAGACTGGAAAGAAATCACAGAAAGCATGGGCAGAGAACCTGCATATTTACTTGGACATTCTTATGGCGCAAATCTTGCTACAAGACTGGAATCTGATAAAATTCAAAGCACATATTGTTTAACACCTCTTTTTGATTTGCAGATGCTTCCTTTTTTACATAGATTAAGCATAAATATTTTGAATACAGCAGGATATATTCCTGGTTTGTTGCAAACAATAGATTATGGAATTGAGTCTGCAGGCATTGCAGAAAAAGCAGGATGCCCTAATAATTGCCCTCTGCAAAGTTTTGCACAACTTGCAAAGCTCAAAGAAACTACGTCTGACAAGCCAATGGCATTTGCCCTGGCAGACATTGATGAAGTTCTTGGGACTCGCGACAACACTGCAAGATACCTTCATTTAGTAAACCGGATTAAAGCAAGATACCCGCAAGCAAAAAACAGAAGCGAGTTAGTCAGAGGATTAAACCACTGCCTTAACTTGACTAAGAATGATTTTACTCCTTTTCTTAAGCCAGAGAAAGGAAAAGACAGCAATAGAATAATAGAAGACATCATCAATTTCTACTCAAACGGAAGTTCTGCCCAGGGCTTGTACTCTCCGAATGGGGGTACGTAGCTTCCGAACATCATTCTGGGTGAGTAGCTGTTCTGTAAATAACGATTATGAATATCCCTGAATCCTCCTGCAGCAGGTGCTCCGGGCCCGTAGGATGACTGGAATGGTGCATTGAATGCTCTCCAGGTCTCGACAAGTATTCTTCCTTCATTGAATCTCTCTTCTTCATGACCCTCTGATACCATGAATCCATTGAAGTCGTTTCTCTTGAATTCTTTTGCAGTCTCTACCACTGGAAATATTCCCTGGCCAGGAGGATTGTGGCCGTGCGCCCCTGACATGCTGTTTACCAGCTGCACAGAGCCCACTACATCATCTTTTGCAAGTTTCTCAACCTCTTTCATGTACCATTTATTGAATTTCTCTACTCTCTCGTGCCACGGAAGCTCTGTCTTGAAGTGCTGGAACCACATCCCAAAGTGAGATGTATCAAAGCATCCCTTGACGTGCCTTTTTGCAGCATCCTCTGCCTCACTCTTGCTAATTCCTTTTTCATAATACGGATTTTCTTTTTCTTCCCCTGTTTTTGGGTCTTTTATTTTTGGTGCTGTCAATAAGTATGCCATTCTGTCTCTTGCTGCTGTTATCAATTCCCTGAATTCAGATGGGTGTGACCCGAATGCGTGCGGCCACCCAATCTCAGGGCCGACATAAAGATCTCTTTTTGCGTGTTTGTTGAACACTGTCTCTTGTCTTGCTGCTATCCCTAATTTTGCATATGTGTCTTTTGTTCTGTCTAGCGCATATTTCCCAATAGGCACTAAGAATTTTGCTTTTTGTTCATTTTCAGCTGCTTGCTGTTCGTAAGATTCTACAGTATCAACTTCTTGTTCATATTTTCTCTGCAAATCAAAAAGTTCTGCATTAATTGCTTGCCTCTCTGCTTCTGTTTTTGCTTCTTCTAATTCTCTTCTCTTAGTTTGTAATGCAGAATGTGTTCTTTGCGCATGTTCTTTATATGTTATTGCCCACCCTCTTGCTTGTTTGATTTGAGTATTTAGCTGCTCTCGCATATAATACTGTTCTGGTGTTATTTCTTCTTTTTCAGCCCATTTTCTATAATCATCCCATTTCCAAGGCTGTAATTTGTCAACACATTCTATTTGTTTGCCCTCTTGAAGTATGGCATATCGTCCCTCGCCTAAGGATTTAATATCCTCCGTCCTGTACCCTTTCTTTTCATCTATTGGTGAAAATTTTCCTATTTCAGGTATGAAAACAAAAGATTTTCCTGTATTAGAATCTTTTGCCATAGGAACCTTTTCAATCTCATTTATTCTCATTCCCTGTATTCTTCCTGTTCTCTCATCAACAATCTGCACCACTGGCTCTCCTGGCTCCTCAAAGATTGGCCTTCCTGTATCATCCTTGTTCCAGGGGGCATTGAACAAAGGTCTTGCATATTCCCAGGAAAGAATGTCTACCCCGCCCCCTTCGCCTACATCTGCTGCAAACTTGATTGCATCCTTTACCTCATCCATGTCTTTCTTCATCTTTTCATCATCAAAAGTTCCTCTCTGAGGATCATACCCAGAAAGATTATTGATTGATGTCGGCATCTCTATCCCGGAAAGCATCGCCTCGTTTGCCTTGAAGACCTCTCTTAATTGCTCCCTCACCTCAGGACCGTATGCTTTTGGTCTTCCCCCTACTGCCTGCTCTGAGGGTGTCTGCAGCATCAGCTGCATCTTTCCTGCGCCTCTCCTGATTGCTGCCTGTGCAACCTGTATTACGTTCTTGAATTTTCCTGCAGGGTCATGCTCTGGGATTGTCTGCCCCAGTTCAGAAATAGGAATGATCGGCTCTTCTATATTTGCGCTTGACCTGGCTGGATCTAGCTCGATTGTCTCATGAGCCTGTCTTTCCATAGGATTGTATGGTTGTGTTTTCCACTCTGCCATAGTATGATAAAAATGTCTCAGTTTATTTAAAGCTTTCTAATCCTGCAATGCTGCCTTGCGGAGTTCTCAGGTTTATGTGCCCTGCCTGATAAATCTGTTTAACAGGCAGTTTCAGGAGCGCAACAAAGCGCAGCATTGCCAATGCTGCCTTGCGAAGTTCTCAGGCTTGCATGCTTGATTTGATAAACCTGGTTTACGCGCAATTCCAGCAACGGAACGAAGCGCAGCATTGCTTGCATCTATCATTTTAAATACTGCACAAGCCTCTCTCCTGCTGTAAGTGTGGCCTCTTTTTTAGAGCCAGAGACATAATTGCCGTGCTCTCGCTTCAGCTCAAATGCCCTCTCTGCTGACTGTACAAAATTATTCTGATACCAGGTCTCTACACCTGTCTTTGTCTGCTCCTGCCTTATGTCATATAATCTATGCTGTATCTGGTCTGCTGACATATCTTTTGCCATGAATGCCGCATATGATTCCTGCTCTGCAGGCAATCCTCTGGGAGCCTCTGCTGCTATTTTCTCCAGCTCTGCTTTCTTCTCTATAGGCTCTATCTCCTCTTTTCTCTCAAAGAGTTTCTCTACATTTATTTCTCTTGCTTTAGGGGTTTCTATCTTCGTTATTATCTGCAGTTCGTGTTTTGCCTCTGATAATAGTGCCTCTGCCTCATCTATCTCTCTTTGCCTTATCTTGATTAATTTGTTTAGTTCTTCCTCTAATTTTTGTATTGCTTTTATCCTCAGCTCAGGAGGCAGTTTCTTGAGCTTGGAAAAATCAACTTTTGCCATTCTATGAAACTTGATTTTGATGTATATAAATGTTTCCTGTAGAAAGGCTCTGTCCTAAAAGTCTTCTAATAAAAGAAAAAATATTGTGGCAAG
>CAZXEZ010000006.1:0-14778 GCA_964640255.1 uncultured Methanosarcinales archaeon
TGGTTCTTGGGCAGCTGCAAGGGATAGAGTAAGGACAAAGAAAAGATTTAATGTTGTTAAACGTGAAACTGGTATAATGTTACGAGCTGCAGAGAAGATTTATTCTATTGATAAATGGGGGCTGAGGGATTACATCACTAACATTGAATTAGGTTCCTATAGGGTATTAGATGAAAAGGGTAAGACTGTAGCCTTTGGTAAAAATGTACGTGAGGCTAAAAAGAAAGCTTTTGAATTACGTAAGGAGAGGAAGGAAAGAGATGGAGGAAAAATTAAAAAAGTTTATTGAGAAAAAACAGTTAGACATACCTCCAAAGAAACAGCGGTGCCCAAAATGCATGAAAAGAACACTTGAATTCAATCCTGAGACAGGGTGTTTCAAGTGCACTAGCTGTGATTTTGAATATTGCGTAAAAAAGGTTATGCCGAGTAAGACTCGGCAAACCTCTAAAATTCAGTTTTCGAGGTGAAAAAATGAGTGTAACACTAAGAAGCCCAAAAGCCCAGAGAGTTGGTGTTTTTGTTGATGTGCAAAACATGTTCTACAGCGCGAAATTCATGTATAATTCAAAAGCAAATTTCAAGGCAATACTAGATGAAGCTGTAAAAGGAAGAACATTAGTGAGAGCAATAGCATATGTAATAAGATCAGAAGAATCAGACAGGGAGAAATTCTTTGATGCCTTGACAAAGATAGGATATGAAGTCAAGGGAAAAGAACTGCAGATATTTGCAGGAGGAGCAAAAAAAGGAGACTGGGACGTAGGAATAGCAATGGATGCAATAGAATTAGCGCCAAGACTTGATACTATTGTGATAGTGTCAGGAGATGGGGATTTTCAGCCATTACTGCAGCATCTACGAAGAGCGCAGGGCTGCAGGGCAGAAGTGGTTGCATTTGGCAGAAGCGCCTCAAAACTAGTTAAAGATGAGGCAGATGAATTCACAGACCTGGATAAAGATCAAAAGAAATACCTGATAAAGCGGAGGGAGACTAAAAATGTTAGAACTGACAAAAGATAATTTTGAAAAAGAAGTGAAAAACTCAGATATCCCTGTAATTGTAGACTATTGGGCAAGCTGGTGCGGCCCCTGCATGAACATGGCACCAACATTTGAGGAGCTAAGCAAGGAATATGAAGGCAAGCTAAAATTTGCAAAATTAAACGTAGAAAACAACCAAGAGCTTGCAGGACAATTTGGCATAAGAGGAATACCCTGCCTGATAGTGTTCAATAAAGGAGAAGAAGTGGACAGGATAGTTGGCTCAATGCCAAAAGATGCGCTAAAAGAGAAAATAGATGATATCCTGGGAAAGCTTTAATCAACAGGTTTTACATCTTTTCTTCTTTTAATCATTTTTTTATACATCCTGCAGACAGTAGCAAGAACAACATCCTTGAAGCCAAGACTGACAGCAGAGACAATGCTCCTGTTAAGGTCAGCAGTAGTATCCATGATATCTGTGAGACATGACTTTATTCGTCCAGGTTCTGTCTCTTCCTTGCCAGAATACATCATGATAACTTTTTTGGTGGGGTGATGAAATGGAACAGATTCGAGTTCCTGCTCCATGCCCTTTCTGGCCTCTGCCATTAAAGGAGTGTGAACAGGAGCATCAGTAAGAATAGGCAGGCAGTACCTTCTTGGAACATTATATGTTCTGATAAGATAATCTGTTGCATACTTGACAGCCAGGATATCCCCACCAATACCTATGCTTTTATAGTCATTAACCTTTGAGACCCAGGCACGGCCTAATTCAGGAGGAATGTTGGCAACAGCATCCTCAAGCAAAGCCTTTTCAGTACCAACAAACATCACTGTGTAGGGTCTATCTTTAGTAGGCACTTCACCGTTTGGCCTGCAGCTGCTGTGCAACTCACCACGGTTAAGCATTATTTCAATTCCCTTTCTTACTGTCTGCGGATCTCTTCTATCACCATGCACACCTGCAAAAGCAATCATAGAATACTCACCAGAAGAGTCACCAATACAAACATCACACCTGCGGCCTTTTTCCTCTTCCTCTATAATCGCCCTTGATAGGCTTGTTACAAAATTAGCAGCCTGGCTCTCGGAAGGGTCAAACTGAACTTCTGGACTCTGAGAGAATATCTTTTTTTTAGAATAATCAGAGATATCATACCTGTCTTCCATCACTTCATCTAAAGTTACGAATATATATCTAGTAGCAGGAGTTGCGAGTTCTTGTTCATGCGCCTGAATCCGGGCTACCTGCCCTGGAAACATAAATATAGACATTATATCACCATCTTTTGCAAGCTAATCTTTGAATAAGTATAAAAATGTTTTGCTCTGAGAAAAGCTTTTATATATGCAGTGTAATCATAAGAATATAAAAGAGGAAAAAAGATGATAACAAAATTCTGGGCAGTGGCAATAGCAAGCATAGCAGCATGCCTGATAACTTCAATAGGCATATTCATAATAAACAAGCATGCAAAATTAGGGAAAAAATACATTGCATACGTAATGGCATTTGCATCAGGAGTATTGATATCTGTATCATTCCTGCACCTTGTTCCAGAATCATTTGATATGAACATCCACAGCCCGATGTATTTATTGGCAGGATTCCTGTTTCTCCACATATTCGGCTTGATTATTGGGTACAGCCACGGCGAACCAGGCAAGGGCAAAAAACAAGCATTTGGAATAATCCCTGCAATAGGCATAGGATTTCACTCATTCATAGATGGAATAATATATTCTGTAACATTCAGCGTCAGCATATACACCGGTATCCTTGCAGCAATAGGAATGGTATTGCACGAATTTCCAGAAGGGATAATAACATATCTTCTTCTTTTGAAAGGAGGCTTTCGCAAGAACAAGGCTGCATGGTATTCTTTTATCGCAGCAGCAATCTCAACACCAATAGGTGCTCTTGTTTCATACCCATTTATTTCAAGAATGCAGGGAGCGCCCCTGGGAGCTTTATTAGCACTATCTGCAGGCGCCTTGATATATGTGGGAGCAACTCATTTATTGCCAGAAGTAAAAAAAGAAGGGAAAAGATACACGCTCTTGGCCTTATTTGCAGGAATACTTGTTGCAATAGGAATAATCTTGTCTCATTAGTCACCAGTGCAATGGCCTCTTAAATGTGTGTTCATGTTTTTCTTTAACTAGTTTTTTCCTAACGTATTTGTATATTATTGGCCTGCCAAAAGGTATCTCTAAAAAAGGAATCTTATCATTTTGGATGTTATCTAAATATTTAATCATCGCTCTCAAGCTGTTTCCATGAGCAGATATGATTACATCGTTATTTTTCTTTAATTCTGGCATTATGTTCTTCTTGAAATAAGGAATGACCCTCTTGTAGACATCTTTTAACGATTCTCCGCCAGGAGGTCTTATATCCCAGCTTCTTCTCCACTTGAAAACAGTTGGTTTGCCCCACTTTCTTCTTGCTGCATTTTTATTCATGCCTTGAAGTTTTCCATAGCATCTCTCATTCAAGGCTTCGCTTGAATAAATTGGAATCTCGTGTTTTTCGAATTTCTTTGCAAGATGATATCTTTTCTTCTTATGCAAGAAAATACCGGTGTATCTCTGCTTTGCAAGAATCAATAATAATGTTTCCTGAGCTCTCTCAAGTTTTGATGTAAAAGCAACATCTAAAGTCAGTCCTTCTAATTTCTTAGCGCAAGACAGGGCTTCTTTTATTCCATCAGGACTCAAAGGAACATCAATCCATCCAGTGAATTTATTAGCCAGGTTCCATCTGGATTCTCCGTGCCTTACTAGGATTAAATAACTCATGATTTACCTCTTTTATTGAATTCTTTAGAAAATAGCTATATATATCTTTCGATAATTAATGAGCCTAAGCTTTTTATACTTCTTCAGGCTATAGTCCTGCATGACACAGATGATTATGGCTATTGGGTGCCCTAAAGGAGTATTCATAGGAATAGCGGCTCTGGGGTATGAGACTGACAGGGCAGCAGAATACAAGTTCTTTGAGGAGCAGCAGGTAGGAATATATTTCAAAGAAGGAAGCATGCTTCCAAAAGAGCCAAAAGGCCATTATTATTCTGGAGAGGGATTTGCATTTGTGGCTCAGAAAGACAGGACTCCAGAACACAAAGGGCTTAATTCTCTATTGAGCATGAAAAGCAATGAACAAATAAGAGAAGGCCTTGAAAAAGGATTTCAGCACATAAGAGATTTTAACAGAAAAAGAGCAAAAGAGAAATTAAAGAGGCTTGGTTTAGAGGCTGATAAAAGAGGCCTTGAGGTCATTGCTGATGAGGCATTGATTGAAAGAAGCAAAGTTGTACTGTATGAAGGTGAGCCTTTTGATACTAATTACTTCTTATTTGTTGTTGACAGAAAATTATACATGGTGCAGCCTTTTGGAGAGGCAACAGAGACGTATGCTGTGCTTATCTCAGATCCAGGCAGCAAGTTTAGAGCAGCTGCCTGCGCAGCAGGATTAATCCCAGAAGAAACAATTGGCTACAAATCTATTGCAACCTGTTTTACAAGCGCAGGCATTCAAGACTCTGAAAAAATGGATGACTATAAAGCATTTCAAATAATTGAGGAGCTGGTTTTAGCTGCAAATACAGAGAAGATCGTGCAAGAACTAGACCACTGCAAAGAAAAAGGTCTGCCTCAAGAAAAAATTGATTTGATTTATGAATATGTTTTTATTTCAGATGTGACAAAAAATAAATTTGCGACATCGAAACATAGCCAATTCATGGAATTATATGAAAGAGGAAAACATTTAATACGCCCGGAGTCAGATATAATCCACATTCCAACTCAAGACGAAATCAACCACTTTTCTTAAATATTCACATCCCCAAAACCAACCTGTTCTGGAAAGTCCTGGGTGATCAAAACTCCGTAAGGGTAAGAGATAGAGTGAAACAATATTAGTTTGTTTTCTTTGGATTCTTCTAGCCACTTTTTTGCCTGCTCATAATCATATTTGTTGAAGACTCTTGAAGCGACAATATCTGCATGAGCCTCTCGAGCAGCAGCATATACTTTATGAGTCTGCTTGAAATCATCAACAGTGACAACAATCAATTCCAGAGGAAAACTCTTGCTTATTTCATTGAAATACAAATAAGAAGCATCATAATACCAGATAGCATAAACATTGCCAACATCTGCCTTAGTGACAATAACTTCTTGGTTTTTTCTGATTGTAATTGGCTTGCCACCAAATACTAATTTGTCTTCTTTTAATTCAAAAGGAGCACTGCCGACAGCATTGACTTCATGACCTAATGCCCTGTATAAATCTAAATCTGTAAAACAGATTGCTGAGATTCCTTTGTCAGATAAATATTTTACAGCTTTTATCTTTCCAGGATGGTCACAGCACCCAATCACTACATCTGCATTGTTTCTTATTGCCTGCTCAACAAGCATGTTAATGCCATGAGAGTCAACAATGACTGCCAAGTCTTTTGATAAGAATCTTGTGGTAGGGTAAGAGACCTTATCCAGAGGAACTTCAAAACGAAAAATACCATTTTCATCAGAAGCATACCACTTGTTGTCTTTTTTAGCAACCAAAGTTCCTACAGCAGGGATATGATTGATGTCTAAATTTTCTTGAATACCTGCTAATCTTCCGCCTTCATGCCAGCCAATATCTTCTCTTAATTCCTCTTCAGAAAGAGTCCACCTCTCTGAAAAAACCCTTAAAATATCTCCCCTAAAAGGAGACTGCCTTAATTGAACACCAAGCCAATCTCTCAAAACCCTGTCTGTCTGTGTTACTATAATATCATCCTCTTCTATCTCAACTTTAGTCTTTCCAATTATTATTTCATCTGCATCAGAAAGATCAAGTTCAGGCATTATTTCAGAGGTCTCAAACTCAAAGCTTAATTTTTCATTGTTAGCTATTTTTTCTAGAATATCTGCACGCCAGTTTACCCCTAAAATCTTCCAGTAATGTGCAGCCTGCCTTAAATCATTGATTCTTGTGCCGCGGCAATTCAGGCTAGCCAGGGTTTCATGCAAAAGGGCTTTTTCTTCAGTAGTTTTTGGAGTGTATCTCTTGAAGCTGTCACACGCGTATTTGTAATAATTTTCATTATCATCCAACCTTGCCAAGACAAGCAGGGAATCCCCAACACCCCAAGGATTTTTTGTCTCACTAAAATCATCAATCAATCTGTTGAAATAATTATCTTTATCCAACCCAGCTGCATCTAATACATACTCTGGTTCTATAGATAAATCAGAATCATAAGTGAACTGAGGATTCCACATTAAAACAAATATCACCAATACTGCAATGATTGCCAATTCTTTCTTCATGGTGTTATATATAATGGCAAAGTATATAAAGCTGAATGTTGTAAAATAAATAAATGATAATAATCAACTTCAAGAAGTATAAAACAGGAAAAGAGGCTGTAAAACTAGCTAAAATCTGTGAAAAATACAAAGCAATTGCTGCAGTGCAGGAAAAAGATTTAAACCTAATCTCTAAAGCAGTAAAGACGCCTGTGTATCTTCAATATATCAAAGACAAGATACCCAAAGGAGCAAAAGGAACATTATTGAATCACTCTGAACACCCAATATCTAATAAAATAATCAAAAGAAGGATAAGATTAGCGAAAAAAGCAGGAATAAAGACAGTTGTTTGCTGCACAAACACAAAAAGAGCAAAAGAAATCGATAAAATAAAGCCAGATTACATTGCAGTAGAGCCAAAAGAATTGATTGGGGGAAAAATATCAATTTCCAAGGCAAAGCCAGAATTAATAGAGAAAACAGTGAAAGCAGTAAAGACGAAAGTGTTGGTAGGAGCAGGAATAAACACAAGAGAAGATGTCAAAACAGCCCTAAAACTAGGGGCAAAAGGGGTATTAGTTGCATCTGCAGTGGCAAAAGCAAGGAATCCTGGGAAAGTGCTGAGAGAGCTAGCAAAAGACTTAAGATAATTTCATTACTTTTTGATGACTAAAAGATGAAGCTTTAAATACCGTCATTCTCTACTTTTCAGTATGAGAAGAAACCTTTTGCTGGACTTAAATAATCCTGGGAATTATGCGGTGAGTGTTAATTCAAGAGAAGAAAGTTTGGCAGATTACGCAGCACACAGCAAAGATGCAAGTTATGCTGCAACAAAACCTGGTGAAAATCCTAGAATTAACTTGGCTGATTTTAGTCTGAAGACGCATTCTTTCAGGGGGCCATTTCACATTGATTCTGACATGATTACTTATTCCAAATATGCCTTAAAACTTAACGGCAAAACTCAGATTTTCATTTCTCCGAATGACTCGCAACTGCTGACAAGGGCATCGCACACAGAGATAGTGGCTAACCTGGCAGATAGCATCGCAAGAGGCCTGTCTTTGAATGAGGACTTAACAAGAGCGATTGCAAAAGGCCATGACATAGGACATACTGCTTTTGGGCATGCAGGAGAGGACGAGCTAGAGCAGATATGCCAAGAGGAATACTGTTATACTGGTGCGGATACACTTAGAACACAAGATGCAGCCAAATATGCAGAACTTGAGAAAAAGTATGGTGCACTGAGTGATGAAACATTAAGACGAATCCCTGTTCTTGAAAGGCTATTAAACGAAGGATATGCAGATGATTTAAGAAGAGAGTTCTTTGTTCAACCAAATGACTTAAACATATTTTCTCATGCAAAACAGAGCTTTCGTTTACTTTGCGTTCTTGAAGGCAAAAAACTAACAGCACAAACCGTGCATGGAATCATAAGCCACAAGTATCCTTGGAATAAGTGCGGGGATTGGGAAATAGACCAGACAGAAGAACTGCAGAGAACAGAAGACCCAAACCCGCTAAAGCAGCAAAACCCTGCAGGGTTTATTGAGGAGCATTATAGAATAGGCAAAGAGCACCAAACATATGAAGGGCAGGTTGTTAAATTTGCAGATTTCCTTGCGTTTACCATACACGATCTCGACGATGCACTAAGAGCTGAAAAAATAAACCTTGCTGATTTAAAAGGACGCTTTAACCGCGCGTTTCCTGGTCTAAATTTCGAGGAATATCTTTCTGGGCCAAATAGGTATGCCAGATACACCTCCCAGTTTTTTGAGACAAACAAAGGGCGCGTAAGAAGCGGCACACCAAACCTTATGAAACCTGATGAGGCCAAAGAGATTCTTGGCTGGATTAAAGAGAATATCATCAAAGGATTGATCCACCAAGACAAAGAGATTCAGCGAAAACATTCAGAAGGAAGAAGATATATCCGCGGCCTGTTTGACGTCTGGGAAAAACAGAGAGATGAGCTTCAAGGCATGCTGGATGAAATGGATTTGGTTCCAGAAATCAACACAGAGTTTACAAAAGGCTACTCTTCAACAAGGCAGTTTTGCGATTTTATATCTACCTTGACTGATAATGAAATCATAAAAGTCTACAGGCATTTCTACGGTCCAGAACAATAGACGCCCAGCTTTGTCAGCTGATTTTTTGCTTCTTTCTTGATTTCAGCCAGAGATTTAGAAGCATTGATTGTTATTATTTTTGTTCTGGAAAGCTTTATTGGGAATTTTTTTGATTTTATCTGAGAAAACATGTTTTCAAATTCTTTTTCCAGCTGCTTCATGAATTTTAGCTCTTCATATTTGTCCCCATTTTGATTTTTAATTCGCTTATATGCTTCCTTATAATTACATTTTAGAAAAAGTATGATGTCTGGTTTTCTAAATTTGGCTGGTTTCAGGAAATATAAACTCTCTTTCAGGGGAATGCCTTGCACTTTTCTATAAGGAAAATTGTCCAACCAACATCTTTGCGTAATCAAGAAATCATATTTCTTCATGAATCTCTCGATAAGATACATTTCTAGACGATTGCCTGCACTAAATATTAGCATATCTGTGTGCTTGTCTTTTTTAGGCAAATTATCTCCAGAAATTTTGATCATATCACTCACCCAATCGAAGTAAGGGATTTTCATAAACTGCGCTTTTTTGTCCAATAATTTTGTCAAATATTTGCATAAAGAAGTCTTGCCAACTCCATCAATGCCTGTAACACAGATCCAGGTACCCTCTTTTTTAGCCATTAAGTAAATATTGGGTGTAGAGATATATAAATCTTATTATTTCTATGCTTACAAAAAACCCAGGGAAAGTGCTGAAAACACTCACCAAAATTTAAGTCATTAAACTAACTGTTTCGAAACCTTTAAAAACAATCCACGTTTCTTAAGCTTTACAAATACTTGGGGTGAGTATATAATGACTGACGGGGAAATAAAGATAAGTAAAATTACATTATGGCAGGGAATATCCGGCATATTGTTTGTGCTATTGTTAATAAGCATTTTTACGCACGGATTTGGATTTGGAGGAGACACTCCAACTGCAGCTGCACCAGCAGATGTACCAAAAGCAGATCCAAAGCCAGAACCAGAACCACAGCTGACTGTTGATGATGTTGACCTGGAAGGAGTTCCTTTCATAGGAGAGGAAGATGCTGAACTGACAATGGTCATATACGATGACTTTGAGTGCCCATTCTGCGTAAGATTTGAACAGAAGGCATGGCTAAAGATAAAAGAAAACTACATTGACACTGGAAAAGCAAAGTTCTACTACAAGCACTTCCCACTAGGATTCCATTCACACGCGCAAATCGCAGCAGAAGCAAGCGAGTGTGCACATGACCAAGGAAAATTCTGGGAAATGCATGACAAGATATTTGAGAACCAGAAAGACATGAGCGAAGAGAACCTTAAAGCCTGGGCAGAAGAGTTTGAGCTGAACATGGATGAATTCAATACCTGTTTAGACACACACAAATATGCTGAAAAAGTCAAGAAAAGCATGGCAGAGGGACAGAAAGTCGGAGTTCAGGGAACACCAAGCATACTGATTGAGGATGAATTAGTAGTTGGTGCACAGCCTTTTGAGAGCTTTGAAAAGGTTATCGAATCAAAGCTTGAATAGAGCTTTTTTTCTTTTTTTTTCATTATGGAACGAAAAGCAGAAGATTTAATGCAGATTCTTGATGATGAACTAGATCATTACCCTAGAGGATATATAAGCAGGAACTATACGCTCTATAGTGATGCGTTTGCAAGCAGAAGAGAGAGCCATCCACCTTACATCTGGCTAAAGATAGAGAATCCAAGAAGTAGGAAAAAGCCAACACAGGCAGATATCAATGCAGACTTTAAAATCATACTAGACATGTACCAGATACCATTCATACCAGCAAACATCTCTGCATTTGAGGAGAGGCTGACAAACAACGGCTTTATTATTCCTCCAGTAGACCTAGGGGGAAGGTGCTATGGAGGGCAGCCAGGTGATTTCTATGCAGGTTCAGTAGTGGGAGAGCTCACGCTCGCAAACTTTGATAATGTGTTTACAGCAATAATAGAATCATTTCAAGAGACGCTGCAAAAGAGAGATAAATTCCAGAGACCAAATTGGGCAGAGGGAAAAGACCATAGAGGGTGGATACTAAAAGCACTTACTAAAAAAATAGAGTGGCTGTATGGCGTGTTCACAAAAGTATATGATGGAGAACAACCACTGCCAAGAAGAAGAAAATTATTCTAAGGAACCTCTACAAGCATCTGATACACTTTCTTGTTGTATAATTCTTCTGGAAAGCCTGTTGCCTTGAAAACCTCCAGGTCACAATCCATCATATTTATGCCTTTGAAGACACAGACATTAAACACATAAGTTCCTGATTTAGTTGAGGTGCCAGAATCATCAATAGCATGATCAACTGTGACAGAGATAGGAACCAGTTTCAGCTCATTTGAATCTAACCTGTAGGGCCCTTCTGAATATAGCAGCCAATTATCATTGATGTACCATGGGTCTGCCTGGATCTCTGTCTTGCCATCTACCTCAAAGGCCTTGTGAAAATTAGAAATCACTGTAAAATCTTTTTGAGCACCGATATTTCTTATTCCCAAGCCAAAGATGGCGCCATTGCCCTGCTTTATTGTTTTTTTATTCAAAGGAATAGAAACTAAATCACCAGAACGCAATAAATTCTCAATCTGCTCTTGTGTAGAGCGCTCAATCTCTCCTTTAATCTCCTGGGCGCCTGTAAAGAATGTTCTCAAGAAAAATAGAGAACCAATGAAAATGACAATAGTGATGACCAATAAAACAATCACTGTTGCAGAAAGCTCAAAACCTTTCTTATTGTTCAGAAAACTGGTAAACTTTTTTTTATCATTTTCAGCTTTGTGAACACTAGAAAATTTGCTCCAAATTTTCTTATTCATTTTGCAACACCAGGACTCAATAAAGTGATCTTGCCAAGAGGCTTGGAATAACTGCTCTTCTTGTCAGAACCGTCCTGCTTGTACTCAAACCAGACTTTTATTGTCAGTGTTTTAGCAGCCTCTGGCTGGGCCTGAGGAGGGATAGATATATCAACAAGACCAGAACTGCCTGCATCTGGCAGCATAAGATTAGGGGTTGCAGAAGCAAGCTCATTAATGCCTTCAAACACCCTGACAGCAGTTATCTGGATATCTTTCACATCTGCGTTTTTATCATACAGGTTAAAATTAAGGCCAAACTTGTCTAGAGCAACATTAAATGGATTTGGGTATTCATAATTATTCTGAAGATGGAAAGGGCCTAGTTTCCTGTCATCAAACAAGGACTGTGCCTCTTGAGCAATACCTGGTTTTAACTGTGCAATACAGGCATTTTCAATGCAGGCAAAAGCTGTGTAAGTTCCGCTGTCTGCACAAGGACCGCAGTCACTTGGACAGGTGCAAGGGTTTTCATTAGCATCACAGACATAATTACCGCAGACACCTGGAATCGGGCGATGCTCACAGAAGAATTTGGTAGAGGCATCACAGACATCCTGTGTTCCTGGATTGCCGTCATCACAGCTAGCTGGGCAAGGGTAAGGAGTAGATGGTTTTACCCAATTAAACTTGATGCCAGTATACCTGTGCTTTACAATAACGCTCTTGGGAACTTTAGTTGTTGTGCCAGTGAGATAATCATAAGTTATCTGCAATTCCAGATTTGTGACTGTGCCTTGTTTTTCAGCAGTAGGGAAGTCAACAATCAAGCCAGCATTTATCTCACCACCAGGCCAGAGAGGCCTGTTGAGGATTTTCTCTGCCAGAGGGATTGTCTGCCTGTCAATATTTCCTACTAATGTTAGCTTGCTGATCTTTCTGTCTGTATTCTTGTCACTAGGACTAGAGAGAGCAACTGTCACTTTGAACAAATCACTTAACACATTGAAAGGCTGATTATACTCTGTTGTTATTCTTATCTTGTCACCACCTGCGCTAAGCTCTTTAGTGGATATTTGGGGCTTGACTTTTGATGCTGGGATGCCCTCAAGGCATAAATCACCAACGCAGACCAATTCAAAAGGGCCAGAAGGGCCCATGCATACACCGCAGTCTGCTTCACAAGTGCACTTGGTTTCAGGATCTTCACATATTCCATTGCCGCACTCATCAGTAATAGGGGTGTAGACACACTTTTCATCAAGGCAAGTGCCTGTAAAATGAGGCTTTAGACAGTCAGAGTCTGTCTCGCACTCTGCTTTTTCACAGCCAGTAAGAACTAATACAGTCAAGATAAGTAATAATAAGAAAAAAAATTTAGTTTTCATCGGATGAATTCAAACTCTTTGATGATGAACCAGGCGAACAATATCAACACCACTGCTCCTGCGACAATGTACCAAATCCCTGTCTTGAAAGTTTCTGTTATTGAGACATAGAGTCCATATCCAAGAATGACCATGCCCAGCCACAAGAACTTATCCAAGACCATCCGCATGATCTCAAATTCTTCGCGTTCTGTTAATCTTCTTTTGACTTTCATAATATCACCCTTATGTCACCTTGATGAAGAACTGCTTTGATTGATATGTATCGCTTGCATCCATAGGCCATGTTGCTGTAGCACAGTCAGTATCACTCTCTGCCTTATAAACATTGAACTCCATCAGGTAAGTGTCTGGAACAGCTGCAGCAATCTGCAGTTTAACAGGGTAGACACCAACATCACCAGACTTGATATCAACCTCATCAAACATGCTGAACCAAGTTCCATATTCAGGAGATCTTCCATCATTATCTTTTCCGCCAACTAAATTAGCCTCTCCACCAGGACAGGAATTTTCCGGCTTTAGCGGCCTCACACACCTTACACCAACCCTAAAACAGATGGCAGGCGCTTCTTCTTTTGCCGAGGCCGTGTTCTTGATACCCACATAAAACTCCTCTGGCTTGCCTATCTTTGCGCTTATCTCAGCCCTGTTAAAGACCAGCAGTTCTCCTGATTCCTTGATTTTTTCAATCAATGAGGATTTTATTTCAGCGCTGACAGCACCGAATTGCTCTGTCAGGGCGCCGAACTGCGATTTAATGAATCCTAGGCCAAGACCTAATATAGTAATGGCAAGGATCAAGATAACAATAGCATTGATAGAAAGCTGTAAAGCTGCTTTTTTGTTCATACTTATGCACCTCTTTTTAATACTAATATATAGTCAGAAATAGAGTTACTTGTTTATAAACTTTTCGCAGAATTTCCTTAGAAAATTCTGTGAATTTGGAAAGTCTTGCAGAATTTCCAATTTTCGGGAAAATATAGGATATGCCTATAAACAGTAACCTTTAAAAACAAACTATCAATTCTCTAGTTCATGGCAAACTGATTCTTTTGAGTGTTTTATTGTAGGTGTGAAAGGGGATAAACTTGCTTATTACCCCTACCAATAGAATAATATTTTGTTTTTCAAAGAAATGTAGGGGTAATAAAAAAATTGTCTGCAGCCCAAAGTCATTTCTGCCTTAATGTTGCAGGAGCTCCAGATGGCTATAGTATCTTCACAGTTCGTGGCGAAATTAAGAAACAGACTATCCTCCGCTAAGCCCGATTACTATAAACATTGTAGCCATACCGAATATGTGGAGTAAAACAATTAGTGTAATTATTGAGGCAATTATAACAGTTCTCCAGCGAATGCTGAATTTTCTGAATTTCGTGCATATATAACCTATGAAAAGGAATAAAAGTGTATAGTATATTATAAGAAACCACAGATATGTTAGCGGACTTCCCAAATCAGTTATGCCAAAAAATAATCCAGAGCGTATAATCAAAGGAATAAATTGTGATACAATTGCAAAAGCCATCAATAAAGGTTGCAGTAGCATTAATAGCAGTATTGGCACGCCGTTAATTGCTATGAATGGATCTGGTCCATGGGGGACATAAAATGAGGGGATTATAGTTAAGATGCTTAAGGCAATCCCAAACGGAAGGCATAATTTTATAAAAAAAGGCGTTTCATATGGAAATAAATAAGAATAGGCTTTTTCGCTAAAATATCCAATGAGGATAGGGATGACCAGAAAGAATATAAGCAGCAGGTTGTATGAGGATACAAGCAGTGAGTTCAGTATCTGCTGGGAAAGTATTAAAAAAATCAGGAATGCAAGAGTAGACGAAACTAGGGTTGCCAAGATAGCAAACATTGCCAAATGAAGGAACCTATTTTCCTCAATTGTTCTGCATAAGTAAAAAGAAAGAAAGAGATAAATCAGGAACTGTGTTGATATAAGAAAGAGCCTATATTCTGAATCAATCGAGTTGTTCATAAATAGCAAGGGACCTAAGCGCTCAATTATTACATCTTGGAGAACTATTGCCAGAATTGAAAAGAACAATATTTTTTTCCATTCAAGATTAGTGATGGCTTCAATGAAACGGCCCATGCTCATAAACTAAATTTAATAGTATTTAAATTTTA
>CAZXEZ010000006.1:14788-23995 GCA_964640255.1 uncultured Methanosarcinales archaeon
TTTTTCCTCCCGCCCTTTTCTCATTCGCATCTAATTCTTCAATTAATATCTTTGCCCTTCCCTCTTTTGCATTATTAGTGCCTTTTTCTCGCTGAATTGCATTTGTGGATTCCTTGTTTCTTTACTATGATCGGTTCTTCCTTTTATATGATTTAAGGTAGGGTATGGATTTTGATGAAGTTGCTAAAGCCTACATCTGCCCTTCAGTATAAAAATCAGAAACAGGTTCTTGCTCTTCTTCAGAAGGAAATTGTGTAGAGGGTAAAATCACTTCAGATGGACGATTCTCGGCACTATTCTGTATGTACATTCCCTGCTCAGAAGCCTTATATCTTATTACTCTTCCGCTGCCAAGTGGAATATCTATTACTCTTCTAGAACTCTTAGATGGCTCTTTCTTAGTTTTTATGCCTCTTGCTATGACCTCGTCAATCACCATCTTTTTAGTATACTAAATAGTATACTAATATTTAAATCTTTCTTAAATCTTCTACAACTTCTTCCATGCTTTGGTATCACTTATGCATATACTTTACGAAAAAAGAAAGAAAAAAGTAAGTTACATCAAAGTGAGGCGCAATTTCCGAAAAGGTGTGGCGCAACTTCCAGTTTTACACCTAATCGTGGCGCAATTACCGTTTCTAGATGGAATCTGTAGCAAGCTTTATAAATGGGGGGCGCTCCTCTGTACTCAATCGGTGGAGATGTAGACTATCCAAAGCGGAATAGCAGAATTCGAGGGATAGAAGCCGTGAAAACTGAGAGACTAATGTAAAAAATGGCAAGACTAAGAAAAGCAGTGGCTTACAGGAGGCTTGAAAGGCCGTACACAAGGTATTCTAAATACAAGAAGATGCGTTTTGTGAGGGCCAGGCCTGTATGCAGAGTTGTAAGGTTTGATATGGGAAATGCCCAGAATGAGTTTGAGACATCCCTGCATTTAGTGTGTAAATCAGACATACAGATAAGGGACAATGCAATTGAGGCTGCAAGACAGACAAGCAACAGGGTCCTGGAAAAAGTCCTGGGAAAAACAGGATATCACCTGAAAGTAAGAATGTACCCGCATCATGTTCTAAGAGAGAATCCACTAGCTGCAGGAGCAGGAGCAGACAGGATGAGCACAGGTATGGCGCACTCATTCGGTAAAGTCATCGGCATTGCAGCAAGAATAAAGAAAGGACAGACAGTATTCTCACTAAGGATTGACAAGAAAGATCTGGATTTAGGAAGAACTGCCCTGACAAAAGCAAGCAGAAAATTCCCCTGCCAGTTCACAATACTGCAGGGAACAAAAGTATCCTTCTAGACAATAGCGCGCTTCGTCCCGCTTCTTGAATTGCCAGTATTTCAGATTTATGCTGTTTCGAATGTAAGTTCTAGGACTACGCAGGCGCTATTGTTTTGAGTAAAGAAAAGCTTTTATATTAGTTATTCAGAGTTTAGAGTATAATAATAAAAGGTGATATATTATGGCTGATAAACCAGATGTAAAAGATGCTGCAGAAGCAATTCGACAGCTGAAAGAGTGGCTTGCTGTATTTGCAGAAGAATATGACCTAGCACCAGAAGCAAAGACCAAGCTTGAAGAAAAAATAGACGAAGTCGTAAAGCAATTAACGGGCATAAGCTGTGAATAAATATGGCAACATATAGATGCCCTGAATGCGGCAAAAAGAGCGACAAGGCAGGAGTCTGTCCAAAATGCAAAAAACGGTATGTTAGAGAATGTCCTATCTGCGGAAAGCTAATCACAGAATGCATATGCAGGTCAGACATACCGCAAACAAAAGGGCATGCGCCAAGGTGATAAAAAATGCCAAGAAGAAACAATTCAAGACCGACAAGAAGAGCAGAAGGCAAGCTAGATCTTTATACTAATTGGTTAGAGAATATCAAAAACGCATCAGTTGGAAGAATAGTTCTAGTGAAGACAAAGAAAGCAAAAGAGATATTGACAGACTTGAGAGTAAGAAATGTTATTGCTTATACTGAGATGCGGCCAGACTACAGATTATTTGATTACATGCATAAGAAGAAAAAAGAAATTATAATGTTATTCGGGGCAGACAGGCCAAACAATAAACTGTGCGAAAAACTAAGAGGAAGGATGCTGCAGGAGAAGATAAAAGTGAGCACAAGATTCAGGAAACCACTTTTTGCCGACGACATGAAAGACATGGCAGGATTGCTGACTTTCCTGTATAAACACGTTGCAGACTGCCCAAGGAAACGCAGAGGCGTAAAGTACTAGTTGTTAAATAACATAACATAGTTTTATATACGGCCTATTTTTTTCTATAGTATCCGGGTGAAGACATGAAAGATATAACAGAATTATACAGTGTAATAGACAGAGGAGTCGAGGGAAGACGCGCAAACGGCTTTAGAGATAATTGCACGCTAGACTTATTGTTTCCAGATGAGGAAGCAATGCACAAAGCGTTAGAAGGATTTAGCAATGAGCAGATCCTGCAGGCAGTGGTTGAAAAAAAACTGAGAAGCTGTTATTGCGCATGGTGCAAAGATAGCATAAGGCCAAACGGGCGGTTGATGACCTTGCCTGCAGAATACGCGCAGATGATCCATGAAAAAACATACAATCCACATAATCAAGGAGTGTGTGATGTCTGCGAAGAAAGAATGAAAAGAGAAGATGATGAAATAAGGGCGTACGTATCAAGGCAATAAATTCTTTTTTCGAAACTTATTTAATGAACTGCTTCTTCTTTACAACAAATGAACCTCATAAAAGAGAATGAAAAAGGCAAGACGTATCAAGCTGATAATTTTAAGATATTATACAGAAACAAAGGCACGATTTCTGGTGATAATTCTGAAAATGCAGAAGAATTGATTTATTTGGTAAGCGGTTCAGCAGAGATAACCTTGAAAGACAAAACCTGGACTGCAGAAGCGCCTGCAAAAATAGAGTTTCCAGCCGAAACCTACCATAAAATAAAAGCTTTGACAGATATTTGTTTTATTCTTTTGTAACTCAAATCAGAAACTAGCTTTATACAGGCCCAACTAAACCAAGACCGTTATTTCTTCAACTGTTGTAAAATGAACCCCTTTAGATAATGCTTCCAGAATGAGTGCTTTCATCTGCACAGGCTGTTTAGGCTGCTCTTCCAGCAATATGCCGCGGTCTGTTTCTAATTCAGTAAAATAAATATTCCAGGGATGATCCAGACTGATTATATACCGCCTTTGAGATATTGCTGCATTAAGATGCTCAGGCGAAGCATACCCCATATAACCATAGAAATTAATAGGCTTGTGCTCTAACGTCCTGTTATTGATAATGGTTTTGCTGTAATCACCATAGAGACTATAGTAAGAATAACCTGATTCTGCCAGTGCTTGCTCATTCTTAACTGAATCGCCCTGGACTAATGATAAATAAGGATTTCTGAACCCGAATATGGTTGTGTTGTACAGAATTTCAAGCTCTTTTTTAGATCCTGAAAGTTCATCCATTGCCAAGTCATATGGCACTTTACCAAGCAGAGGGTGAGATTTAGTGTGCGACCCCACTTCCACAAGCCCTTCATCAACCAACTCTTTTGACAACGCAAATAATGCCGCATCTTTTTTCTTAAATAAATCAATATCTTTTAAGACTAAATATTGGGTTGTAGGGATTCCGAAATTATCGCTTAGCTCTAAGATATATCTCCACCCAATCACGCCAGAGCTGACAGGATAATCATACTCTCCAAACCACCAAATACCCGAGCTTTCAGAAACCCATCCTGCAAGGTCTGCATTTTCACACTGTTCTTTAGTAAGGTAATCACTTATAATTTCACAAGTTGAGAACGTTGCCTCGCTTTTTCCTTCTTCAGGAACATAACGGCCATACTCTATATCAAAGCTCATCGCCCAATCCAACAAATGCTGCTTTTGATTAAGATTTCCAAATGAGAAAGGGATTGTCCTGGTGACAGAAGACAATGAATCATAAATAAACTGCTCAGTGCGAACACCATTTATAGATGCTGGAATTGTTCCCTGAATCAATCCAGGATAACATTCATCTGCCTGCGCACCCAAAAAATAATCCTGATTTTTAGGTGAGAAAAACACAGCAGCATTTGAGTGTTTCTGACAAAGCACAAACAACATATCACCTAATGAAAGAGTTGCATTTTTTGAATACAAATACAGTTGCTTGGGAAACCCTTTATCCTGAATAATGCATTGCGCAGACAATTCAAGATATTCACGCATGAAATTCTCTATCCATGCAACCTCCCTGGTGCCAAGAAGAACTGTCTGGTTATTAGGATACAGAGTGATTTTTTCCAGTTCTTGAAGCTCTTGAGGGCTGAAATGCGCAGTTTTTTCAAAAAATTGCGTGCTAAAAGTAATATCATATTCCCCTATCGGAAATAAAGTGGATTTTTCAATATTCAAGTCAACAGCATCATTATCCAAGGATTTGCCTGCCACCTTAATCTGCGGAAAGAGCTCAACAAATTCATTAGGATCGTAAATCGGTATTTTTTCAAAATTAAACGGAGCAGGCTCAAGAATAACTTTTTCCCAGACAGGGAGCGGATGCCAGTGTCTTTTTAAAAACACTTTAACAGGAGCCCTAAATTTGCCAGTGTATGTAACTTCAAAATCTCCGCGAGGAAAAAAAAAATTAACTGCATCTCCCTCTGCAACATCAGACCCATCGATAAGCACAATCCCATCAATTGGCAGGTTTTTTGTATTTACGAACTCCACATGGACAAAAACAGGGCATAGAAAATAAGCAACAATAATCACAAATCCAAAAAAACAAATCCACGCGCGTTTAGGAATAATGCAGACATCAAATAAAACCAAAATAACCCATATAAAAATCACTAAACTGGCAAAAGGAATTAAAATTTTGTAAATTAAAGGCAGCTTCATAGACCAAAAGCAGAAAGCCAACAAAAGAATGGCTAACAGTGTAATAATAATTGCTCTTTCTGCTTCTTTCAATTTATTCCCCAACATTATAAACCTGTATGCTTCACACTTTTTAAATTTTGTGTTATCTGTGCTGGCGGCAAGCGCGAAAGTTATTTCTTCTTATAAGCTTTTATAACTATTTTCATAAGAATTTCACTAAGTCTTTAGTCTTATAGTTTTTAATTTGATTTTGCTTCTCAAAATGTTTGTCATCACTCCAGATTCCTTCTGGTTTTATTGCGATTGCACATGCGAAAAAAGGAACGTCATCAATATCGTCTGTTAAATGCTTTGATGTGTTAATGAATCGTTCATATTCTTGTTTTGGTACAATTTCAATTTTCTCAAATAAAAGCATGATTAGAATTTCGAAATCCTCCTCAGTTATTCCTGCTTTTTCGCAAATTAATGACTTATGTTTCCTAACTTCCTCTAATGTGAAATCCGGAGTATAGAACTTAAAGTTAGTATTTATGATTATTTTTCTTGAAACAGAATTCCTAATCAAAGCAGAGATTATGCAGTTAGTATCTGCAACCATTCTTATTTTCTTAATCCATGTCTTTTAGCGATTTCCTTTTTGATTTTTTTCCCAATTTCAACAGCTTCTGCTTCTGTAAGTTTACTCTTCGCCAGTATTTTATCCATTAATTCTAATTTCTGTGCTTGTTCCCACATTGCTCTCCTAGCTACTTCGCTCCATTTTATTTCATTATGCTCTTTCATAATATTATGCAATTCTTCTGGTACAGCTAAAGTTACATTTACCATTTTTCAAACCTCCAAATAAGTAATATAAGTGTAATAAGTGAATACACATATATAAAGATTTCGTTATTTCAGTCTATATCTCAGAATAGGGTACAACAAACCCTCTTCAATAATACTATATTTTGTTTAGTAATCTTTAAAAACTATCATAATTTCTTATTTAATATGTTTCCAAACAATGTTTTAGGGTTTATTTTTATTTTAGGAGGATGTTTAGCAATTATTAATGGCATTATTCATTTTAATCCTAATTTTGCTAAAAAATACACTTTAAAAGGTGGCAGAGCATGGACTTCATGGCCATTTATAGTATTTAATGAATCAACAAGTGTTTTCATAATACGTTTCTTTTTCGCTCCATTGGCAGTAATTGTAGGTATTGCTTTTATTATTTTAGGAATAAGACTAATACTATAATAATCCCCTCTTGTTTTAAGAGGGCTTGGAATTTATTCTTTTGAATGTTATTGTGTGTGACTAAAAGAATATTATCTCTTTCTATACATCTGCACAACTAACTTTAGAAAAGTTAGGATCAAAAGGCGCTCTTTGCTCGTCCTCAAGAAGCAATCTATAGGATGTTTGCTCACGCAAACATGTATTCTACTCTTCTTTCGCCTCTCACAATATCGCGCGTAAATTACTTCTTTTTGAACATTTGTTTGATTTCCTTTAAAGTAGTCGCTTGTTCTGCGCTTTTCTCTGGCAAATTTTTGAAAAATTTGATTAAAGCGCTCTTTGTTCGAACTCAAGAAGCAATCTATAGGATGTTTGCTCACGCAAACATGTGTTCTACTCTTCTTTTGTTCTCACAATGTCGCGCAGAATCATTTCTTACTATACATCTGCATAACTTCCTTAACAGTAGTTGCCTGCTCTGCATTTTTCTCAGGGCGGTATCTTAAGAATCTAGGGAATCTTAATGCCAAACCGTCAGCTGTATGAATAGGACTCTTTGTTATTTCTGCGCCTAGGACTTCGACGACAATTGCAGGAGTGAACCAGATGTCTGGCTTCATCTCTTTTTTTGCATTGACCAATGGATGCTTGTGCTTAAGCTCGTATCTCTTTAATTTCTTCGGGAGGTTTTTTAATTGCTCATCTGTGAAGCCAGTGCCGAGTTTTGTGAAAGTATCATAACGATTCTTTTTCTTGTTATAAACTGCGCATAACAAAGAACCATAAGAGCCAGCTCTTTTTCCTTTGCCTGCAAAAGCACCTACAATAACCAAGTCAAAAGTGTCAACCATCCCTTTCATGTACTCTTTTTTCCACTTAATCCATAACCAGCCGCGAGTTCCTGCTTTGTAGACAGAGCCTTTGCCGCAGGACTTTACCATTATTCCTTCTGCACCGTGCTTGACCATCTTGTCAAAGAACTTTTGTATAGCTTTTAAATCAGTGGTCACAATCCTGTTAGCCAACTGCAAGCTGCTTGTCTGCTTCTTGACAACTTTCTTCAGTGCCTTGTGCCTTTCTGGATAATCCTTGAGAATGTAAGACCTGCCGTCAAGATATAATAAATCGAACAAGAACAAGCAAACTGGAATTTTTTTAATATATCTCTCAATGTCGTATTTTCTTCTTCTCCTCATCAAGATTTGGAATGGACGCAGTTTTCCGCTTTTATCAACAGCGCAACACTCGCCCTCAATAACACAAGATTTGCATTTAACCTGTTTCTTGATGGCTTCGACAACATCAGGAAACTGGCTAGTGATATCATCCAGTTTTCTGCTGTATATTTTTATTTTATTTCCCTTGATATGGACCTGCATACGCTCTCCATCATACTTTTCCTCAACAGCCAGTTCACCAGGCATCTTATCAAGAATCTCCTGAATGCTCTTAACACGCTGAGCAAGCATCATCTGAATCGGAACATTAACCTTAACACCAATCTTCTCAAGATCTTTCAAGCCTTTTGTTGCAATTGTCTTTGCAATGACACCAACATCAGGACAGATATGATAAGCATGCTCTAATTTTGGCTTGTTCTTCTTTGTTCCTGTAAAAGCAATGCTCAGGGAATCAAGAACAGTCATGTCACTGGCACCTAATCTTAAAGTTCCAAGAACAAGGCGGGCAATGTATTTTGCCTCAAGAGCAGATGCGCTTTTGAACAATTCTACCAGAATCCTTGCTTTAGTGTCCTGGCTTCCTGCACCAGAAGCTTTAGAAATCTTGTGCAAGCCAGTAAAAACATCTTTGATACTTAACGACTTCCTCTTCCTTCCGCAAAGCGCCTCTGCTGCAAGGCCAATATCACCTTTCTGCTTAAACACTTTCTTGACTTCATTATTTGACTCACCAGAAGCAAGCGCAATGCTCTTAAGAATCATCTTGTCAGCCATGCCAATAACAACATCATCGTACTTAGAAGCGATACGGCCAGTAGCTAAATACACAACAATGTCAATCTCTGACTTAGGGACTGTCTTGAAAAAACCAGACAAGATCTCGCGCATCTTGTTTCCAGAAGTAACTTTCTCAAGTTTTGCAAAAACATCAGCCAGTTTTACAAACAACATTTTAAAATTTCCTTCCAACAACAAAAAACTTCCTTATGTGTGTAAGATTCTTTATCTCTTTCTTGACTTTTTTAACCTTAATGTCTGCATATCTGTACTGCATCGTCACTTTTGCATCAAGCACAGCGCCAAGATCATAAAATTTCCTGCTAAGATAGGTATAGATATAGTTATGGCCCTCAAATTTTTCCCTGGCAATGACAGAGTATTCAAAAGCACTCTTTGCAGGCCAGATAGATTTGCCATAAACAAAAATATCTGAAGGGACATCAACAATCAATTCAGTATCATAAATTTTCTTTAAACTAAATTTTTTATAAAAATTAGGGGCAAACTTCTTGACAGCATTCTTGTATTTATTGTTCAACTTAGCTGTTTTCCTGCAAGCAGTACTGCAGGCAGTATGCATGATAAAAGGATATTTCCTGATAGAATCATGCAATCTTTTATAATACTTGTAATATGTGAAATTTTTCTTCAAATAATCCATATTCTGCTCTTTTACATACTCCTTGATGCAGCACCTTGGATAATCGTACAACCTGCCCCCTATCTTGTCAGCCTTGTTGTGTTTCTGCTTTCTCAAGGCAGTGACATAACTCTTGAACATCTTTAATTCCTTCTTGCCCTGAAACAAGTCATAACCAATCCAGATCCCTTTTATCTTCCAGTAAATCTTGTTCCTGACAATCCTGTCAATCACCTCATAAGAATGCATTCTGCTCTCAACAAAAACAACATCAAGATTCTGCAATCTTTTCTCAAAACGATACTTTTCAGTGAGGTTGTTTTGGTCAATCTTCAGGATTACATAAGTTGCAGATTTTACGCCAGAGGCAAAAAGAATAAGCTTTAATCTTTCAGAATCATCAAAACCTTTTGCAATTTCAGCAAATCTTATCAAGGCCTGCTTTGGCATAATACACCTCTTTAAGAAGGAAAGTACACTATT
>CAZXEZ010000007.1:0-20741 GCA_964640255.1 uncultured Methanosarcinales archaeon
GTCCTATTAGTTTACAGAATTAAGGGGCAAAAATAAATATCTTACCATGAATCAGGTATTTGAATACCGCCTGTCCTATGTTTACCCATTTTTAGTGCCATTATTTCATTAAATCCGGATTGTACTCCTAATATAACTTGGATTGGTAAGTTTGCTTCTGATGATGCTCTAAAGATTGATTCATAATCCGTAGCGTATTCTTGTCGGACTACTCCCCCTAAGGAAAGCATTTCTTGACTATCAGAATTCTGCAAAAAAGCTTGATATCTACTACCTTTAGGATCATCTTCTCTACTCCAAGTGAATCCCCTCCCAATCCCAGAAACATAGAATAATTTACCTACTCTATCTTTTCTCTCTGACCATCCTTCTTTGATTAATTCGGTCAGTTCTACTGGAATCACTGGATCTCCAATCACATATTTAACATATTCATGTCCCATACTAGTTGTAACTTGGTAGTGGTATATAAATCTTTCGGTTTTTATTTTTGCCCCTATTTTCTTTTTAGCCAACTTTTGAATTGATTATAACATCGGAATTTAACGAAGTTGAATTTTGAGAGCTGGAGCGAGGCAGGCAACCCAGCCGAGCGACCTCCAAAATTCAATTTGGATGGAAGAGCCTGCAAGGCTCTGGAATCGTTAAATTCCTGTTAGTTTCCCCCGAATACTTGGAGGGGTTGGATTTTAGTGCAACGTTCGGACGAAGTCCGAAAAATCCAAAGTTTGAGAGCCCGAGCTTATTATCAATAATCTGCAAAGCAGACAATATTTTAGGGTGCCCACCCCCTGTATTACTAATTTAAAAGTAGTGACAAACCGAAAGATTTATAAATCCCCCTATTTTCCTGTACTTTATGGATGATCATATTCAAAGATTGATTGAAGAAGCAAAAAGAACGGGGAATACTGTAGCAGTAAGATATACATGTACTGAGACGAGAAGACATCAAGATGGGGTTACACATAGAACTTCTGCAAATATGTTTGATCAAGATGGAATGGCAATAGAAACAAATGATAAAGGATTTAATTTTGAAAAATTCTTCTATGATCATCTTTCTGCAGTTACAGGACAGGATGCATTATTGGTTCATGAATATAGATTAACTGCAGGACAAAAAAGAGGATATACACAAAGATTTGGAGTTGATGTCAAATATTCCCCTCTTGAGAAAAAAGCAGGAGCAGCACCAGTATTTGAATTAGGTGGAGAAAAAAAGGAAGCGCATTTTGATTTTGTTGTTAAATCATTAAATACAATAAATGGAACAACTTATTCTGTAGAAAGAGTTCAACCAGAACAAAAGTAAGCAGGCACCCTTTTCTTGCGAGGGCTCTCAAATTGAAACTAACATCGGGCTTAAGGGAAGTTGGATTTTTGAGAGTGGAGCGTAGCGACCTCCAAAAATTCAATTTGGGAGAACGAACCTGCAAGGTGAGTGAACCCTTTAAGCCCTGTTAAATCCTTTTTCTCGAAGAGAAAAACCGAGAGCCGAAGGCTCGGAGGAGTCGCCAGCACTATTTTTTGTTTTTTAGGGGGTCAGCTCAGTTCCTAATTAGTCACATTTAAGTAGTAACATAATAGAAAGGTTTATAAGGTAGCAATGTTTCCTACTTTTACTATGAAATCAAAGATCAGTATCTGCATGGAAGAGGAGGTAATCAAAAGACTAAAAGATTACATTAGTGAAGGCTCTTTTAGAAATAGAAGCCATATTATCGAGGTTGCTGTAAATAGATTTATGAAGGAGAAAAAGGAATGAAACGAAAAATTACAGAAAAGAATCTTGAAGATTTTGCAAGAAAGAAAAAAAGGCTTGCCTTAGATGAAATTGCTCGTGAAAACATTGGAGGGTTTCATGATTATTTTGGAAGAATTTATCAGAGCTTTACTAGAGAGTTACCCTATAGTTGTGAAGGTAGAGAAGATGCACAAGAGAAACTTAAAGAATATAGGACAAAAATGGAAGAGGACTATGAAATCGCTAAGGATGGTGGGACTCATCCAATTTATGCTGCTTGTCTTGGAAATTTGCTTGGAACTCCACAAAACGAAGTGAAGGAATTTGCACAAAAAGCTTATGAATCAGCATCAGACGTTGTAATGGCCTACATCACAAAAAGGTTTTTTCCTGAGAGATTAGACGATGAACTTGAAAGAGCATATGATTCTTTAATCAGTGCTGGAAATTTTTATGATGCATGTTTGTTAGCTAGAGATTTTAATTTAAACGAAACAAAATTAAAAGATGCAGCTAAAAAAAATCTTGAGAAAAAAAGTGAAGATGGAGAATTTGTTGGTGTTAGAGATATCTTTTTTGGGTTAGAAGCTGGTTTAGACCTTGCTCAATATAAAACCGCTGTAGAAAAAGCTATAGGGGTGGAGTTATCAACAGCAGAACGTTTAGAGGCATCGGATAGTGGTTATGATAGAAGTTTAGCAAGAAATCACCATAGTAATGTTGTTTGGATGGGATTAACCGCTGATTTAGATAGAGATAAATATCTTGAATTGGCCAAAAGAACTTATGGGGATAAGTTAGAAGAGGAAAGAAGATTAATAGGATTTTTAGAAGATAGCAATTCCTTAGATAAAGTTCCTGTAAATACCCTTGAAAATATTTTTGGTTCAGAAAATGTTGAATGGGGAGTTCGTGAACTCTCTCATATTCTCTCATTGCCACATCATCTAAGAAAAATGAGGGAAGATGGTTTAACACATGTTGTATTTAGTGCGACAAGTTCCGTCCCTTATGTTTTCGCACTTAAAGAATTAGATAAATTAATGTTTCCTGGCCAAGAGAGAATAAAATTTTTAATGTATGATACTCATAATGATAATGGAAGAAAGAATTTTAGAGGCTTTCTTAGTGATAATCCTGCTTCAGAAACTAGCGATATAAAAAGATTAGAAGATTATTTTAAAAAACAAGCAGAGGTTAGAATCGGAGTATTTGATGAATGTGCAAGTTCATTTGGTGGAAGATTTAATAAGAGAAATACAGTAAGCAACATTCAAAATAAACTTACAACTATCTTACCAGAGGAATCTATTGTAGGAAGATATGGTACTGAATCTTCATATCCGGGAATAAACAAAGATAATCAGTTAGCTATGTATCATACTGAACATGGTGATGAAGGTAAAGGAGATATAATGACTGGGGAGAAAAATATCTTTTTTAGAGAAGAAGGAATTGTTAGATGGGTAATAGGTAGTGGAAATCCGGTAGTGTCTTCTAAGGTTAATGATGGGGCTTTTCAAAAAGGAGCTAAATCTTTTGAAGGGGATGAATGTGAGATGGTTCCATTTAGGGGAGATGTTTGGAGATACAGAGGAAAAAAAGGATTAAGAAAGATTGAAGCATACAAAAGAATGGCAAGAGTAGCTCATGAAAACTATTTAAGTAACCCTAATGGAGTTTGGAATCCAGATATAAATAAAGCTCGAGAAAATCTTTGATTTACGAGACTATCTGTGCCAAAGGCACTGCTGAGCTGACCCCCCTTTCTATAAATAATGCTGGCGATTGGATTTAACACCTTTTAAACGAACTTTTTTCCGGGATAATTGGAGATTTTATGGTGTTATGTTATTTTTTATATTGAAAATAAATGGTGTTTTGGAAAATCTGATGATTTTATCGGAAAAAACTCTATTTTTCTTAGAAAAGCGTATTAAACATTAAAACATAAAAAATTTCAGAATGCAAAACCTAAAACAAGAGATGATTTTAAGAGGGTTCAGCAAAAGAACAATAAAATCATACACTTACCACATTACTGATTTCCTTAATTATTCTAAAACATACTTGCCTGAAAAGAAAAGAGAATACATACTCTACCTGATTAATAAAGGGCTAAGCAGAGAATCAATACGATTAGCAAGCTCAGCAATTGACTTTTACACAAGAGTAATCTTAAAACAAGAGCCAATAAAAATCCCATTACCCAAGAAAAAGAAAAAATTACCAAATACACTATCCAAAGATCAAATTAAAATGATGATAACCTCTCTAAATAATATCAAACATCAACTAATAATAGAAATATTATACTCATCAGGGATAAGATTAAATGAATTAAGAAACCTGAAATATGAAGATATTGATTTTGAAAAAAACATTATCCGAATAAACCAAGGAAAAGGCGCAAAAGACAGAATAACAATATTAAGCTCTAAAACAGCAAATAAAATCAAACAATTTTGTGACACAGGATACATCCTCAAAGGAAGAAAAGGAAAATACTCTGCAAAAAGCATACAATCAGCAATAGATAATGCAGCAAAAAAAGCAGGCATAAAACAACAAGTAACTCCTCACATGCTCAGACATAGCTTTGCAACACATTTACTAGAATCTGGAGTTGATATAAGATACATACAGGCATTATTAGGACATTCCAGCATAAGAACAACACAGGTATATACAAAAATAGCAAAAACAAGATTATTAAGCATCAAAAATCCTTTAGACTAACTATCTGGCAGCGTCTGCCTGTTGCAAATACAAATATTTAAATATTATTAATGGAATTTGGGCGTGTATGGCTGCGCGTGTTAAAAAACATTATGATGTTGAAGCTCCCTTTTGGGATATAGTCATGGGTGGCAAGAAAAAATTTCTAAAAAGAATCGCCCCTCTTTTAAAATTGATAAAAAAACATAAAAAAACCACTATCCTTGATGCAGGCTGCGGTTCAGGCGTGTATGGCGCGTTTTTTGCCAGTGAAGGATTTAAAGTTACATTCTTAGATATATCAGAGAAAATGATACAGGAAGCTAAAAAAAACGCTAAACCATATAAAAATGTCAAGTTTAAAGCTGGAAAGATGGAAGATTTCAAATCTTCAAAAAAATTCGGAGTTGTCTGGGCCAGTTCTTCGCTCCATAATATGCCTCTGTCTTCCTTGAAAAAAGCTTTAAAAGCTTTATTTGATGTTCTGGAAAAAAACGGAATTCTTGCGATTGTTATGCGGTTTGGCACGTTCGAAGGAGAAAAAGCAGGACAGTTTGGTGAAAAAGTTTATTATAGATATTCCAACCCTGTTGAAATAAAAAATCTTCTAAAGCCTTACGGGCTTAAATGGGAACTAACCAAATACAGCGTTTACAGAGGAAACCGCTATTTTATGATTATATTCACGAAACCTTAATTTGTAATATACTTATCTGGCAGCGTCTGCCTGCCTTTCTGTCTCATTTTTCTTAGAAATAGCCAAGGATTTTGGGTCTAATTTATAAGCAGCAATTATCTCATTTGCTAAACAGGTTTCAATAGATGTTTTTTTCTTGAAGGATTTATCATAAGAACCCTGGACAAAGAATCTCAAGGCAATGTCAATCCTTCTCTGGGGAGCGCACTCAACTGCTTTTGGGTATCGAGCACCGCCGTATTCAATTGTGACAATCTCTTCACGAGGAGCTGCATTAACCAGAGCCTGAACAAAAACTTTAACCGGGTTTTCTTTGGTCTTTTGCTCAACAATATTCAGCGCTTTCTCAACAATACCATAAGAATTAGATGTCTTTCCAGTGCAGTGGCCAGAGCTTCTCAAATGCTTCTTGCTCTTGTGCCCTGGAATGAACAATTTATTGATTAATCTCTCGACAATGAAAACCTTGCTCTTGTGAAAGCGTCTTCCAGCATATCTGGCGCCTGTCTTAGGAACAATCCTAGGCTCAAGGCAGATGTACCTAACCAAACCTTCATCAGCAACGCCGATGCCGGCTGTGCTCCACTTATCAAAAGCAAGTACTTCAGTAGTCATTTTCTCGCTTTCTCCA
Source organism: uncultured Methanosarcinales archaeon (assembly GCA_964640255.1). Taxonomy (GTDB): domain Archaea; phylum Nanobdellota; class Nanobdellia; order Woesearchaeales; family ARS49; genus WJJT01. The sequence goes on from CAZXEZ010000007.1 coordinate 5,794, forward strand.
GCTTACCGCTCAGCAAGTCCTTAAGACTTTGATCATTAACCTTGATAACCTGCCATCTTACACCGGGCAAGTCACCTTTAGAACGGCCTTTGTTGCCGCCGATACACTCTACAATAACTTCATCGTGTTCATCAACTAATTTCAAGGCACCGTCACCTGGAAGGAATGCAGTTATCTGCCTGCCGTTCTTGATCAACTGAACTCTTGCGCACTTACGCATGGCAGAGTTTGGCTGTTTTGCCTCAACCTGCCTTTTCTCAAGAACAATTCCCCTTGCCTGGCTAGAGCCTTCAAGCGGGTCTGCTTTTTCTTTAAGATTGAATAATTTACGAACATACTCTTTGCTAAGCATTCTAGACTTATATCTACGTTTTCTTAATGAACTTCCTGTGTTCAATCCATTGCTTTTGTTTCCCATTTTAAGTAACCTTTAATTCCTTGACAGGAAAATAACGCCTGACTATTTCTTCATATGCCCTTAAGTTAGAGGCATTACGGCCAATAAGCATCCCTCTTGTCTTAAGGTCAACAGGAGCCAGGGTATAGACACCCTCGTCTTCTGTTATCTCCTTTACTTGTAGAGGATGTACCAAGTTCTTTATAAAGTTTACTGGTTCTGGGCTAAACTCCACTATTTTAATTTTTTTCTTGAGTATTCTCTCAAGCTTCCTGACATTAACCCCTTTGGCGCCCACTGCTTTGCCGATCTCATTCGGGTGGACAATGAATAAAACTACAGTATCTTTGATTATGCAGTCCTTGAGCTTGGATCTTGTTATGCTCTCAAAAAGAGACATGAATTTCATAGCGCTCATATCATAAACAATTTTAGCACTCACTTTAAGACTCCAAGAACAGAAATTGAATACGGTTTTTTACAGATAACGCCCAGCTCAGAACCAGGATATGCAAGCTCTTTCACCTTTGTGCCGCTGAGTTTGCTGTAGTGCGTTATGTCCTCTTTTGTTGAATCTGCACAATTAACAGATAAGTATACCTGCTTTAGCTTGCCAAGCCTCAAAAGCTTCAGGGCCCTTTCAGTACCGATTATCAGCTTGTTGTCAGCCAACAACCCCCTTATTTCCACTGCTGTTTTATCTACTTTTCTCTTTGCCATATTTTATCGCTTTAGCTTTTCTTTCCTAACTTTTGTAACCAATCCTGGAAGCCCAGTACCAACTGGAACAGGCTGGTTAAGCATGACGTTTTCAACAACAGAGTTTAACTTGTCAATCTCTCCTGCAAGCGCAGCATTAATGATGTGTTTTATCGGAGTTTCAAAGCTAGCCCTTGCAAGGACAGATGCTTTCTCGCTCACAACACCATACCTTGTGATTCCTTTGATTGCTCCTGAAACACACATTGTATCTGCAACAAGCATTATGTGCCTTACATCAACATTAAGGCCCTGTGCCTCGATAACCTTGAAAACCTCTTCAATAATTGCCTGTCTTGCAGCCTCAATACCAAATGTTCCTGCAATCTCATAAATATCATTGCTGACAGTCCTTGTAGGATCAACAAAGTCCATATCAAGAACCTTTTTCAGGTTGCTTCCGGCTGTGATTATTATAAATTCCTCTTTTCTCTTGACAGGAAGGACCTGTGTAACGCCTTTAATTCCGCAGACATAAACATATCTTGCGGTTTCTTTTAGCTTGTATAAATCATTAAGACCTTTTTCTTCCTTACCCTTAAGCTTTATGATAATATTTCCATCCTTGTTCTCCTTGACAGAAGCCTCTTTAGCAAGAGTCTTTGCTTTTGAGACCACTTTAACTAATTTAACAGGAGTCAAGCCAAGCAATTTCATCTTTTCATGATTAAGCTTGATCTCAATCTTTAAATCAACAATATCAATGACAAATTCAGTGACTAATTCTCCAAGAACAGTCTCTTTAATCAGTAAAGCGCATTTCCTGATGTCTTTTCCCTTATTGTACGGTGACTTAAGGAAAATCTCCATCATCGGAGTTGCCAGAGTCTTTCTGCCGTCAAGAATCTCAATAATCCTTGGCAGACCCATTGTGACGTTCATCTCTGCGACACCTGCGAAGTGGAATGTATCCAGGGTCATCTGCGTGCCTGGTTCACCAATACTCTCTGCACTAATCAATCCAACTGCCTCACCAGGAGCGATCATAGCAAGATGATATTCTTCCAGTGCTCTTTCAGCTACCTTTTTTATCTTAGAGGCGGGGCATTTTTCCTCAATCTCTGCTAAGATGGACTTAGGCAATTTTCCAACATATGGTTTTAGTGCTTCATGCATTTTCTTATACCGTATCAATTATTTTTTGAACATTAATCTTGCCATTTTCTGATCGTGAGACATCAATATTATCCTCGCCGTATTCAAACTGGATTATCCTGTAATTAGCATCACGAACAGACCTGTCATACTCTACTCTCAAGTCCTGCATCGCGTTTGCAAGCCTTCTATACAGGTAACCAGACTTAGGTGTTCTCAGGGCAGTATCCATCAGGCTGTCCCTTCCTACAATAGCGTGGAAGAAAAACTCTTTTGGATTCAAGCCATGCTTAAAGCCATGTCTCACAAAACCTCTTGCTTCTGGGCTCAAGTCACCTTTCTTGAAACAAGAAAGCGTCCTTTTAGAGTAACCTTTGTTGATCCTGCTTCCATGCAGAGCCTGCTGACCTGCACAAGCAGACATCTGAGAGATGTTCAGGTAAGAACCTCTTGCACCTGACTCTGCCATCGCAATCGTGTTGGTTGTCTTGTCTGCAAACTCCTTGACAATATTCATGCATTTTGTTCTTGCCTTGTTCAGCAGCTCTAAAATACGCAGCTCAAGAGTCTCTTCAATAGATCTTCCTGGGAATACTTCCAGTGTTCCAGCTTCATACGCCTTGATCATCTGATTAGCCTCTTCCTCTGCCTTGTTAAGAGTCTCATTAATCAAATCATTTGCCTCTTGAGGCATGTCAAGATCAGAAAGTTTTGCAGTAAAGCCAGTTATAAGCAAGGTTTCAATACCAAGTTTCAGCATATTGTGCAGGACATCAATTGTCTTAGCAGGGCCATACTTCTTGTGCAAGCTTCTCAGCAAGAATCCTGCACCTTCTCCTCCCAAACTTGTCTTGTCCATAATACCCTCGACTAATTTACCCTTCTCGATTATTACATCTTTTCCGTTCCTTGACTTGCCCTTGAAATCAAAATCATCAGGAAGCAAAACACTGAAAATTTCCTTGCCATTCACAGCTTTCTTGTTCGGTAATCTTGAGAAATCAGTAATACCTGCCTGGCAAAGAAGAGCAACTGCATCCTCTCTTGGCAGTTCAACATCTCTTGTGAGCAGGTAGTTTCCAGAGATGCCGTCGTGCAGGCAGCCCATTACGCTAAGACCGTATCTTGGACTGATCAACTGTGTCTGGACCTGCATAAGAATCTCTGCCTCTGCTCTTGATTCTTCTGTCTGAGGAATGTGAAGGTTCATCTCGTCTCCGTCAAAGTCTGCGTTATACGGAGCACAGACTGCTGGATTGATTCTCAAAGTCTTGTATGGCAAAACCCTCACCTTGTGACACATCATGCTCATCCTGTGCAGAGAAGGCTGCCTGTTAAAGATAGAGATATCTCCATCCATCAAGTGCCTCTCAACAACATAACCTGGCTGCAGTTCTTCCAGAGCAGCCTCTTTTGTCTCTTCTGTAATCTTCTTTCTCTTGCCATCTGGCCTGATGATATAATTAGCACCTGGATAGACAGTAGGACCTCGCTCAACAAACTTTTTCAGGTAATCAATGTTCCAATCATTGATTGTCTCAGGAACAGTGAGTTTTCTGGCAACTACTGAAGGAACACCAACCTCGTTCAATCCAAGCATTGGATCTGGGCTGATAACTGTCCTTGAACAGAAATTAGTTCTCTTACCAGCCAAATTGTGCCTTATTCTTCCTTCCTTGCTTTTTATTCTCTGAGTGATTGTCTTTAAAGGCTGACCAGAACGATGACGGGCAGGAGGCAATTGAGCAACAGTATTATCCAAGAAAGTAGTCACATGATACTGCAGCAAGTCCCACAAGTCCTCAATAATAATCTCAGGAGCACCTGCATTGATGTTCTCAAACAATCTCTGGTTGATCCTTACAATGTCTCCTAGTTTATGTGTCAAGTCATCTTCAGAACGCTCTCCTGATTCCAGAGTGATAGAAGGCCTTATTGTAACAGGCGGAATCGCCATGACTGTGATGACCATCCACTCAGGCCTTGCAAACTTAGGATTAAGACCGTATAGAACCGCATCTTCATCAGAAACTTTCTCAAGCCTGGACCTTACCTCAATCGGGCTTAATTTTTTATCGCCTTCAAAGAAAGTAGAAGGCTTTTCAAGAGTAATTTTTTGCTGATTTGCCTTACAGTGAGGACATTTCTTGACTGTCTTCAGCTTTGCAATAGATTTCTTAATCTCATCTTGCCTTGCTTCATAACCCTCTGTCTTCTCAACTTCATCAAGATGCTTTTCAAGAGAAACCATCTTGTTCTTTGGGATAAGCAATCTTCCACAGTCCCTGCAGGTACATCTCAATAAGTTATGGATTATTGGAATAAACTTGATATGGAAAACAGATCTTGCCAATTCAATATAACCAAAATGGCCAATACACTCTTTTAGTTTACAGCCGCAAGTCTTACACCTCAAACCTGGATCAATGACGCCCAGTCTTACGTCCATCAGGCCGCCATCAACAGGGTAACCTTCTTTATCATAAAGTTCTGGGGTGACAATCTTTGCAGAAGCCATCTTCTTTATCATCTTAGAGCTAAGAATACCAAAAACAATACTATCTACCTGCTTGAAGACAGGGTGCTGCATAGCTTCTACCCTTTCACGAGTCATAGGCTGTCTTTCCTTGACTTCTTCCTTTTCTTCAGCAGGAGCTTCTTCTTTAGGAGCCTCAACTTCTTCAGTAGTTTCCTCTACTTTTTCCACTTCTTCTGTAGTTTCTTCTACTGGCTCTTCTGGAGCCTCTTTAACTTCCAGCTTTGCGTCTTTTTTCTTCTTAGCCATACTTAAAAAATTCCTCCGGAATTTTTTTGTACACATAAAATCTTGCGATTTTCTGTGTTTTAGTATTTACTCTTTAATTGAAGTTTTGGATAGATACCCAATGACTTGAACTCATCAAGTATCAGCTTGAAAGCATAACTAAGCTCAATATCATTAACTTCTGAATCACCGCACATTGGGCAGTAACGCTTATCTTTCTGAGCATCATAAATCGCGATAAGGCCGCAGCTCTCACAGACAGGAACAACTGTCTTGTCAGAATCAAATCTTTCTTTCAGCAATAACGATGCTCCATGAGCAACAAGAGTATCTTTCTCCATCTCTCCAAGCCTCAAGCCGCCTTCTTTTGCACGACCCTCTGTAGGCTGTCTTGTCAATAATTGGATAGGACCTCTAGCTCTTGCCTGCAGCTTGTTTGCAACCATGTGCTTGATCTTTTGATAATACATGCTGCCAATGAAAATCTTGACCTGGAACTGCTCTCCGGTAATACCGTTATACATAGTCTCTGTTCCATCCTCCCGGAATCCTAAGGAAAGCAATTCTTTTCTTATTCTCTCTTCTGGCTCTGAACCAAAAGTTGTTGCATCAATATAACGTCCAGCAAGCGCGCCAGTCTTTGCGCCTATGATCTCAAGAAGATGAGAGACAGTCATTCTAGAAGGGATGCCGTGCGGGGTGAATATCAAGTCAGGAACGATTCCAGAAGCAGTAAACGGCATGTCACTCTGAGGCACAATCAAGCCAACAACACCTTTCTGGCCGTGCCTAGAGACAAACTTATCGCCAATCTCTGGAATTCTCTGGTCCCTTATTCTAACCTGCACTAATTTATTGCCTTCCTCATTCTCTGTGATCAAGATAAAATCAACAACACCTTTTTCTCCGTGCCTCAAAGCAACAGAGCTCTCTCTCCTGATGTTTGATGCAAGTGAGTAATCCTCCAGTGAACTCAAGAATCTCGGAGGAGATGTCTTTCCGATAACAACATCCTCTTCACTGACAACAGCCTCTGGGAAGACAATTCCATCTTCTTCCAGCAACCTATAATCTCTTTCTGATTTGTAACCCTTAACTTCTTTATCTGGGATGCAGATATCATCTGTCAATCCGCCAGAGTATCTTAATTCGTCAGAAATGGCAGGCCTGAAATAACTGTTTCTTCCAAGACCACGCTCGATACTTCCTTTGTTAAGGATGATCGCGTCCTCCATATTATAACCTTTGTAGCACATCACTGCAATCACAAGGTTTTGTCCAGAAGGATGCTTATCAAAATCACACAAGTCATGCATTATAGAATTAACAATAGGTGCCTGAGGATAATGCATCATGTTGACATCCATGTCAATCCTTACAGGGAAATTAGAGGCATAGAAACCAATCGCGTGCTTCTGGTTTTTAGAACCAATACTCAACCTTGCAGACTGGATGTACTGGCCAAAAGGAACCAAAGTAGTCACAAGACCAAGCATGCATAGCGGAGAAATTTCTAAATGAGTATGTTCTGGAGTGAGATCTTTTTCCTCAAAAGCAACCAAGGCATTCTCTTCCTCTGCTGCATCTATGTATTCTATCACTCCTTGATCTACAAGATCTTTCCAGGTGATCTCTTTCTTTTGCAGCTGCTTGATGTGTTTTTCAGTTAACAGCGGAATACCATCTTTGACTATAATCAAAGGTCTCCTGGTCCTTCCTCTTAAGCTTTCAACATGAATCTGATCTAACTTGTCATCGTAATATAAATTGACAGTATTGTTCACGACACCAGAACGCCTGTCAGACTTGATGCGCTCTATGAACTCATCCCTATTATCAACATCGCCCACAAATTTTCCATTCAAATACACTTCTGCCATTTTATATGCTCTTTAATCCTGCATTTTTCAGAAATTTTAGGATGTCTGACTCTTTAAGATCCCTAGAGACCTGAGCCATCAAGGCAAAATTCTTCTTCAGACCGATATTAGTACCTTCTGGAGTCTCACTGGGGCATAATCTTCCAAGATGAGTTGCGTGAAGCTCTCTTGCCGCGAAATTTTCCTGAGTATTAGACAAAGGAGAGCCAACCCTCTGAAGGTGGCTGATTGTATTAAGATAATTAACTCTCTGGATTCTCTGCGAGATACCTTTTCTTCCGCCGACCCAGTTACCTGTAGCCATGGCAGAATAGATTCTTGAGGTCAATAATTTGTCTCTGATTATGATTTTAATGCTTGGGAATTTTCCTCTCTTGACGATTCTCTGGAAATTATATAACAGGTCTCCGATCAGAACTTTCAGATTTGTCCTGAAAAGGTCTGACAATAGATCGCCAGACATCTTTATCCTCTTGTTCATGTAGTGGTCTTTGTCATCTCTTGGCGTCTCGCCAGTGCTTACAGAAATAAATTTCTTCAGCATCTTGCATAAGTTATACGCTTTTTGCAGCCTGTCCTCTGGTTTTGTGCCAATATGAGGAAGAAGATACTTGTCAATGATTTCCTGCATTCTCTCAAGCCTGACCTCTTTTGACTGTGTTATCCCAATCTTTTTTGCCATGAAATCCATGGCTTCTTCAGGAGACTTGATGTTTGCAAATTCAAACAGGTTGATAAGAATCTCGTCATATTGTTTTTCTTTAGAAATAGTCTGCATTATCTCCTCATCCTTGATGAGACCCAGAGCCTTAATGACAGCAATCAAAGGAATACGCTTGACCCTTGTGAAGGTCAGATAATAAAGGCCGTCTCTCAATCTCTCAACAGTGTGAGGAATCTTGTAGGGGCCGCTCTCTGAAAAAATCTTTCCAAGATAAGGGCTGATTCCTGTTTTTTGAGGCTCTACCAGGAAGCGGTTTGCTGCCAAGTCTTCAATGTTGACTAAAACTCTCTCTGTTCCATTGATTATGAAATAACCGCCAGGATCATCAGGGTCTTCCCCTTTATCAATCAATTCTTCTTTGTTTAATTTGTTTAAATGACAAAAGCTGCTCTTAAGCATGATAGGAAGATTACCTATCTGCGTGAGAAAAGTCTCTCTCTGGACATTGTTAATATGAGAACTTACCTCGATAAAAACAGGAGCAGCATAACTTATCTTTCTAAGCCTTGCCTCGACAGGAAAGATAGGCCTCTTAGAACCGTCTGCCTCTGTTATCTCTGGTTTCTCTATCCAGATTTTATCCAGGCGAATCTTGAAACTCTCCACATTCGGAGGTATGATTGTCGGCTCTATGGTTTTATTTTCTTCAATGATTTTCTGGAGCTCTTTGTCTACAAAGTAATTAAAGCTCTCAATATCTGATATTACAAAAGAGTTCTCATCAAAATACTTTTCAATCAATATTTTTGAGTAATTAGGCACTTGTCACCCTCCTATAAAATATAGCTTGTCCTGCAGTTGAACTTTTTCTGAAGATCTTCACAATATCTCCTGGTTTAACCTTAAGATGCGCGATTGCTGGATCCTCTTTGTGTATTCTAGGAAGCTCTATGCCTGTAAGATTATATTTCTCATTAATCTTCTTTTTTTCAGCTTCACTCACTATAGTATGCGTTGGAACCAGCACGTGTTTTGTGACGTCTATTTTTTGCGGCATTTTTGACCTCTTCAGCATTGACGGGCCGGACGAGATTCGAACTCGCGACCACCTGATGCCTTCTTTAATGATTAAAAGTCAGGTGCTCTACCAGGCTGAGCTACCGGCCCGTGTAGTATAGCCTTCACTCTATGATCTGATTAAAAATTAAAACATGAGCAGTATATCTCTATCAATTTTAATAGTCCCCTCTGGCACAATACAGCTTGAAACTCCAGGTTTGTTTATAAAGGTTTCGCTTTTTACCTTGGAAAAAAAGGGAAAGCTGCGAGAACTCAGTTCGAGCAAGGTTTCGCTTTTTGATAGTGAAATTCACTATTATTCATAAAATATATAAACATACAGAAAAATTAGGGGAGATATGGAAATAACGCTTGATTTACGCAAAACAATTGAGCAAAATGCTTCTGACTATTTTGACAAATCAAAAAAAGCCAAGAAAAAAATAGAGGGAGTGAAGAAAGCGCTTATCCAGTTTGAGAAAGAGCGCGAGAAGATACTTCAGGAAAAGGAAAAAGCTGTTTCTAAAGAAGAAGAGAAAATAGAGGAGAAAGAAGAGAAGAAGAAAAAACAGAGATTAAAGAAATGGTATGAGAAGTTCAGGTGGTTTATCTCTTCTGAAGGGTTTCTTTGTGTCGGGGGCAGGGATGCAACCACTAATGAAATCATTGTAAAAAAACACGCTGATAAAGACGATATTGTGTTTCACACAGAAGCGCCAGGAAGCCCTTTTTTTGTTATCAAGATAGAGGCTAAAAAAGTAGGTGAGGCTACTCTGAAAGAAGCTGCACAAGCAACTGCTGCTTATTCCAAGGCGTGGAAGATGGGCTTGGCAACTGCCTTGGTGTATTGGATAAAACCAGAGCAGGTTCGCAAGGAATTAGGACTTCCAAAAGGAAGCTTTATGATACACGGCAAAAGAAATTATTCAGAACCAGTCCTGCAGATTGCAGTAGGATTGCTGCCAGATGGAAGGGTGATGGGCGGACCTGTTGAATCTGTAAAGAAAAACTGCGGAAAAATGGTTGTCTTAGTGCAGGGTAAAAATAAAAAAAGTGATATTGCTAAAAAGATTAAAAAAGAAATCAATGGAGATCTGGATGATATTATTTCTTGTTTGCCTGCTGGAGAGTTTGAGATCAAGAAATGATTATGATCTTGTTAAAAGGCTGCGTAATTTCTGGAAAAAATTTCGAGGTACAGAAGGTGGTTCTACAACAGGCGGCACCCAAGGCTCTCTGTTAAATTCTACATTAACGTTTGTGTATGCCATGTCTTGAATAGGCTTACCTGCTTCATCATAAGAAACTGTTGCATAAGAACTAGCGCAGCCTGCCAACCGTAAATTAGCAAAAGATTCTTTTTTTGCAGCATCAAGAACTGTCTGCAGTACAGTATCATCAACAGGATAACCTTCTTTGCTGAGGGTCTCTGCTTTTCTGTATAAAACAGGGGAATTCAGTTCCAGAAGAGCATCGCAGATCTCTTGATATGAATCAACTAGTTCTATGCCGAATCTTGGCCAGCGTTTTCCTGGTTCTACATATCTATGTTCTGCATAACTCCAAGTTTTTACTATTTTTTGTATTGCTTCTCGATCATTTAATCCTACTCTTATTTTTAGAAACACTTGTTTTTCATCTTCAACTATTTCCACTAAAGAGCTATTTGCTGGAATAGCATTCCTTGCTTTGTGTAATGGAGTTGTTTCTGCGTCTTTGTTGTATGATTCTAATAGTAACGTCATGTTACTTAGTGTAGGTTGATTATTTATAAAATTATCTAACCTCCAGCACTCGTATACTTCTTCATTGCAAGGTTCCACAAATACACAGATATTGCTGTGAATATGATTACTGGAACCAGGATAGACAACAATATCTTTGGTGTAGCCCCTCTTAGCAGGACTTCTGCTGGGTAAAATGAGCTTACTGCCAATGGAAAAAAGAATGTCAAGGCAAACTGGATTCCAATAGCATAGATATTCAAGGGATACCTTACAAAATCAGACAGCTTGTAGTACAGATTAATCAAGGCTTCTGATTTTACAACAAGGAATGCAAAGGCACTGATGAAAACCATGACAGCAATCTGCATCAATAATCCCGCAGCTACTAAAATCAGGTACCAAAAGAAATCAAAAGAGAATACTGATAATCCTAGCTTGATCATTGTGTAAGTCACAAGACAGATTCCTACAGCCACTTCTGGCAGGCCGTCTATGATAAAAGACTCTGAAAGGATATACAGCATAGTGTTGTAAGGCTTTACTAAGTACTTGTCAAACTCCCCTTCCCTGATTGAGTGAATTATTTCATAAGGGAAGTGCATCACAAAAGTGTGGCCTAAGCCAAAGACAAGAATCAATGTGCCTTGGAATAACAAAAACTCATGCAAAGACCATCCAGGAATACCTAACGTAGTCGAGTAAATCAATAAAGTAAGCAAAGGACCTACAAAATCAGCAAGCACCATAGCAAAAGCCTTGATGTAGAAGTTTGTCTTATAGGCCATTTCTCCTGCCAAAGACATTCCAACTGTCTTTTTCTCGATTCTCAAAAATTTCATCATGCTCAGTAAATGAAACTCCAATTGTTACATTGAAGTTTCAATCCTCCTTCTATTCTGGTAAGTTTCATTTCCTGGCCGAACTTTTTCCAGCCGCTACATAATTGTTTGTGGAAAAAGTTCATACGCCTGCACCTGCAAACTGCTTAAACGCTCTCTTGTAAATCGCCTGGCTAAGGAAATAAAGCAAAATAATCCAGACTAACTGCAAGCCAAGCATTGCTAAAACACCTAAAGTACTAAATTCTCCTAAATAAATCTGAATAGGAACATATCTAACATATTCAAAAGGTAAAAAGTGGGATGCATACTGCATCCAGACTGGGAAAAAAGTCAGAGGAATCATCCCCCCGCTAAGGAAAAGCAGCAAAGTTCTCCTAACTCTTCTTAATCCTTCAATCTTTTTTAGCCAAAATGCACTCAAGCCAACATTAAAGCTGATGAAAAATGCCAGCAAGAACGCTAATATTACTGAAACAAGGAATGTGATGAAGTTAAATGCTGGAGCTACTGATAATCCAAAGAATACAAAGCCGATTAAAAATACAGGAATCATCTGCAGGACAATTCCCAGTGAGTTAATACCTATCTCAAAGGCCAAATGCTGCCACATGAATCGCATAGGGTAGGTAAATATGGTAATTATGTGGCCTCTACGAACATCCTGCGAAATCCACTTGTCTACATCACACCAGACAAAGAATCCAACAATCATGCTCAAGACATAATATTGAATCAATGCTGAAAAATCAAATCCCCTGATTATCTCCTGTCCTGTGTATGTATAGATTGCCTGCCAGAGGAAATAATAGATTATCAAGGAAAGAGGTACAGTTATCAAGGTAATGATAAAGTGAAACCTATATTTAATTCCGACTTTCAGGCCTATTTTGGCTTGTGCTAAATATGCTTTTAGTTCCTTTATCATTTCCTTTTCTCTGTTCAGAAATTTTTCAATTTCTGACACTTGTATATCTTCTGGATTATTTCTTCAATAGGAGGGTCCTGGACAATGATGTCAGCAACATCAAAATCAGTTATTAAATGATTAATAACATTCTTTATTGTCTGCTTCTTTGTATCCAGCTCCAGCTTAAGCTCATATTCACTTGCTTCTATGACCTTACAGCCCTTAAGCCTGAACTTCTTGTCAAGCTTGTTGAATCTAACGTCTAATTGCTTGTGTGTCAGGTAATCTTTCTTTATCTTTTTAATGGGGCCGTCATAGACAATCACTCCACGATTGATTATGATTATCCTCTTGCATAATCTCTCAATATCTCCCATGTCGTGAGTTGTAATTATGAAAGTTGTCTTGAATCTTTTATTCATGTCCAGGATGAAATCTCTCAGCGTGTCTTTTGCGATTACATCCAAACCAATCGAAGGCTCGTCAAGGAAAACCAGCTTAGGATCATGCAGTAAAGCTGCGATGATCTTGCACTTCATCCTCTCTCCTAATGAAAGATCCCTTGTAGGAGTCTGGACTATCTCTTTCACATCCAACAGATTGATCATGTACTTCAATCTCTTCTCAAACTCTTTCTTTGGGATGTCATAAACCTCCTTGTTAAGCCAGTACGTGTCTAGAGGAGGGAGATCCCAATGCAATTGCGGCTTTTGCCCAAAGACAACACCAATATTTGCAACATATTTTACACGATCCTTCCAAGGAGTGTAGCCTAATGTGTTAACAGTTCCTGAAGTAGGGTACAATACCCCTGAAAGAACCTTGATTGTGGTAGACTTGCCAGCTCCATTAGGACCAATAAATCCGACAATCTCTCCTTCCTCAATGTCAAAACTGACACCGTTCAAGGCATGCTTTATCTTGTACTTTCTTTTGACGAGAGATTTGACTGCATTAAGCAGACCGTGTTCTCTTTTGTGGGTCTTGAATGTTTTTTTCAAGTCTTTTACATGGATTGCTTTTGTCATAGTATTCACCTTATTGGAATATAATATTTTGATAGCTGTAGTCCTGCTATCACATGGGCGAAATAACGCAAAAAAATAGAATCTAATCAAATGGGCCGTTGTTAATTAATAACTTGTGCATCCATTTTTCATCACTAAACTGCTTGAAAACTTTCATGATATTTATAGTTTTTGATTTTACTTATAAGTTTCTTGTATGCTGGTTCATACCAAAGAATTTTGCAGAATTAAGAGGTCAGTACAAAGAAGTAAAAAAAATCAGCTGAAGATTCTTTTCTTCAGCCGTTTCTGAAATTTATCCACTAAAACACTGTACTTGAAGTGCTTTCGGACATTTTCTACTATCTGTTCATCAGGGCCGTCAGGCAGGATTGAGGCAAGATGCTGGTACACTGTAATCCGCTCTTCAATCTTATCTCTGTCGCGTTCACTGCCAGACTTTGCAAACTCTAGTGCCTCTCTAAGCACATCATTTGCCTTTCTCTGCATCTCATCCAAAGACTTCTCTAAAAGAGACTTTTCCTTGGGCGCAGGCTCAGATGAGCGCCATCCACCACCAGAGCTATTGAGTCCGTTGCCGTAAAACTCCGCCATTTTATTTACCTCCTCGTTCTTTCACGATTCTTTCCCTGGCTCTGTAGAAGCCATCTGAATCAATTATGCTTCCAAAGCCGATCAGGCGGTATCTTTCATCAGGGTCATTTGGTCCTTTGAAGTCTTTTCTTTCAAAGGGTCTCTTTGCAGAGTGATTGTCCCAAGTCAGTCCTTGCTCTAGAACTAACTTCTTAAGACTAAACCCTGTTGGATCAACAAGTACAGATAACTCTGTCATGACACCATCAAAAGTGGCTTGGTCCATTGGATTTGAGCCAGCTATGATCATACGATATGGTTCTCCCATGTGCAGATTGAACCTTTTTGCAATACCTGCAAAAGGCTCTGGGTCTTCTGCGGTCATGTCTACTAAAATCGGTTTGCCTGCTGCCAGGGCTTCTTCTATGCTTTGTTTTTCTTCCATTTTCTTTTCCTCCTGCAGTTGTGGATGCAAGCCAAGTCCCTGCTCCCAGAGTCGAACTGGGACAAAGCGGTTTACAGCCGCTTGCTCTGCCGTTAAGCTAAGCAGGGAAGAATTATAGAGTTAAATCTAGAATGGACAATGAAAGTCTGAGAATAGAATATGGCTATATCAAGAAGATATAGTAAACGTCTAAACTATGTTCAGACTTAGAAATAATAATAAAACTTAGAACTAGCAAAATCAGATTTCAACATCCGTTTACTAGTTTTTTGTTTCATTATACTTGATAGTAAAGCATAACTAATATTTAAATCTTTCTATTTATTACTACTATGTGGTTGTAAAATAAAAAAGAAAAAATAAAATCATTTCTACTGATCCTTTTTTTTCTTCCAAGTGTGTCTTGACAAATCTGTCCATGCACTGGTGAGCACTTCACGAATGTACTTGTCTTCTACTTTTATTTTGGAAGGAATAGGAAATCCCTGAGTTTTGCTTTCCCATAAAGGGTCCCACCAAGGAGGGGTGCATTGCTTATACACCACCGAATCTCCTGGTTTGATAGCTTTCTCGACCGTGCTTTTCATCTGCTCTAGGAATTCATCTAAGCTAACTGAAGCTCCTACACCAGCGCCCTCTGTTCTGCTTGGCAGTGTTGCAGGCTTTCCTTTTTCACCGACTTTCCAAAATTTTAGTTTAGGTATTACATAAATTTCGTATTCTGTCATTTTTGTTACCTCTGTAGTTATTGTCACTACTGAACTACTAGAAAGTGTCAGTTCTATAATAAAATATCCCAAAAATAATG
>CAZXEZ010000007.1:20751-22516 GCA_964640255.1 uncultured Methanosarcinales archaeon
GATAAATATCTTTCCGAAAAACATAATAAATAAGGAAATAATAGAAATATTTAAATAGAAGTGGAATATTATTCCATAATAATGGATTTAGATGAAAAAGACCTCCAGGTGCTAGAAGAGCTAAAACAGAACGCAAAACGCACCACAAGCCAGATTTCTAAGAGGGTAAATCTTCCTATCACAACAGTTCACAACAGAATCAAGAAATTAGAGAAGCTAGGCATAATCAAGAGATATACAGTAGAACTGGACTACAAAAAGCTTGAGAAGCCTGTGGCGGCTTATGTCATGGTGCAGGTAATCTACATGCTGCCTAGTGGAATAAAGGTGATGCAGGAAGATGTTGCCAAGCATATCAAAGGACTTCCTGGAGTTGAGTCTGTTGAGCTGATCACAGGAGGGACAGATATACTGGTCAAGATACGTGTCAAAGATGTTGACGAACTTAATGATTTCATAATCAAAAAGTTGAGGAAAATAGAAGGAGTTGACAAGGCGCAAACCTCTGTTGTCTTGTCAAAGATGTGACTCTGCTTTTGTGAGGGAAAAAGAGGATAAGGAACAGAAACAAGGGATTGTATCTGCCTGCTGGCTATCTTTCCTAAAAAAAACACTTTTTAGGCAGATACAATACATCCCTTTCCTTTTCAATCTTGTCACTTTCTGGTGGTTAAAATATACGAAGCTTTATAAATGTCAAAAGATTTTTATACAGTCTACACCTAGCATATTTACATGGGGGTAATCAAATTGTATGGATATGATTGTGAAGAAACAAAGGGAGATATTGTTGTTGTAAGAGGCATAGTTTCTGTTGATAGACTTGTTAAATCTGAACAAGACAGAGCTGATTCAAACGGCAGAATAGTTCCCGAAGACTTTGTTTTTACACTTAAACAAAAAGGTGACAATGCATATTCTAGACTGCTTGCAGAGCCGCATAATGGCTGTTTACAAGTTCCTGAAAATCATGCTGTTTATGATTATGCAAGACAAGCAGGATTTTCTGATATTAACTGCAGGGTTCCAGCGCAGAGAGCAGACCTGCAACAAATTCTTGATAAATATGGCATCCGGCCAGAAATAAAACCAAAAAAAGAGACAACCTGCTTATTCTACACAGGAACTGATGACTTTCCTGAGGAAGAAGTTCTTGCAGAGTTTAAAAAAGGCGAGCCAGCAGTAGAAACAGGCAATTGGGGAACTGAACTAGAACTTCACTTTCATCCAGAATCAGGGTGTATTGAGTATAGAATGCGGCCTCCTGAAGAGGAAGGCATTGCTTTAGGAAATAATACGTTCTGTCTTGCAATATCTGGTCTGCCAAAAGTCCTTCAAAGAAAATTAAGAAGCATCAACGGCTTCAGACCTTAAAACTCTGAGAATTTAATAAGACCCCTTTTTATCGCTTTATTTGCAGCATCATATTTTTTAACTGGAATGATGAAATAAATTCTCCACGCAACTTCTGAACCTGTTGGAATGCAGATATTGTCAAATACATCCACTTGTATCTGGACAACTAAAACATTCAAATCTGTTTCATTATATTTTCCTATTTTTTGATAAGAAACTGCCTCAATTGCTTCATCATCCCGCTCTGCCATGTAAAAATCGCCTGGATAAATTTTTTTATCTAATAATCCGCCTTTAGCCAGAGGGTTTGGTGCGTATTTTTTGGGGTATGCGTGATATACTGTGATAAAACCTTTCTTTGCCTTTGATTCCAGCCATTTTTTCCTTCTTTGCTTCTCTTTAAGTATCT
>CAZXEZ010000008.1:0-19514 GCA_964640255.1 uncultured Methanosarcinales archaeon
ATTTAGTATAAAAAAGTTACGATAAAAAAGAAAAATTAGAAATCCTTCTGATTTCCAAATTCACAGAATTTCCTAGGAAATTATGCGAAATAAAAATTTTTCTTAATATACGCAGTTTATTCTTGCGGTAACTAGCTCGTCATTAGCAGCAAACTTAACTTTAAGCGCATCTTCATAAGCTTTCTTTGCCTTTGTTACAGCATCTCTTGCTTCATCAATCTCGTCTTCATCTTCAGCTTCGATTGCATCATCCAAGTCGTCTCTTGCAGATTCATAAGACCTCTTCTTGGCCTCTGCCTCTGCCTCAGCATCATCAAGCTTTTTCTGTGCTGCATCGACAAGTGGTTGGCATGTCTGTTGAGCCAGTATTTTATGTTGTTCTTCCAGATACTTTATGCTATAGCCAACTTTATCGCTAGGAACATCAGTTGTTGCAGAAGTCTTGTTGCTCTGCATCTGAGCAAGCAATTCCTTAGCAGAAATATCTGGTTCTGGCTCTGTAGTTGTCGTATCTGCTTTTTCGACGTGATTTACTGAGCCAACAACCTGGCCAGTAGGTATTGTTTTTGCCGTGACCACAGGGCTTTCAGAACCGACTGCATAATAAATCACAGGCACTCCAACAGCCAAAATAAATACCACAATTATTGCAGTTATTAGTACAGCTTTCATAAAAAGCTTGATGTAACAACAAGTATATAAAGTTATCGACACTCAAGAATAACGATGATAAGCATAAGATTTATAAACCCCTCGCGGTTTCCAGAGCTTAATATGGGTGTATATAAAAAGATAAGAGAGCTCTGGAAAAAACCAAAACAGGGCCTTGGGGAGGTATGGCAGAAGAGGCTCATACAGTTCAGGAGAGAGCCTGTGACAATCAAGGTAGCTAAACCTACAAGGCTTGACAAGGCAAGAGCCCTTGGATACAAGGCAAAACAAGGAGTGATTATTGTAAGACAGAGAGTCCTGAGAGGGGGCCATACAAGGCCAAAGATATGGGGCGGAAGAAGATCAAGGCACGCTGGCCATAAACTGACCCTTAGAAAAAATTACAAACTGATTGCAGAAGAGAGAGCAAACAAGAAATATCCCAATTGTGAAGTCCTTAATTCATACCAAGTTGCAAAAGATGGAGAATATTATTGGTATGAGATCATATTAGTAGACAAGAAACATCCTGCAATAGTAAAGGATAAAGACCTTGGATGGATTTCTAAAAAACAGCATACACGCAGGGTTTATAGAGGCTTGACAAGCGCAGGCAGCAAAGTTCGAGGCCTGAGGCACAAAGGCAAAGGTGCTGAAAAAGCCAGGCCAAGCAGACGAGCCAAGAAAAGATTGCAGTAGAGGTGGTTTCTCTATGGCTAAGAAGAAAAAAGTTAAGCCCAAGGCTAAGAAAACAAAAAAGAAGAAAAGAACAAAGAAATCTGGTTCTGGAAAAACCCGCGAGACAAAAAAAGGGTACAAAGTCGTGCAAAAGCCAGAGATGGTCTTGCTGGAGCTTCCTGTGGATGACGAGGAAGAGAAAAAAGAACCAAAGGATTCTGCAGAAGAGAGATACATGGAAGAGTTCAGGCAGTATATTGATGAGGACGAGATAGAGGAAGAAGACATAGGGGAAGGAGACCGGTCTGACACCTGGGGAGAGGACGAATAAAACACTTTTTCTTTTTTTAATCACTATTTATAGACGAAAAAACGAAATGTTGATTCTTTCACCACTTAAGAATACTAACTTAACGAAACCTTTATATATTAACCAATTCTTATAGAAAAATCAGGGGGATTAATAGTGCCAAGTTATATAAAGAAGGCAGTGGGTAAAGTAGCAAGTATTGCTTCAGCAGTTACATTAGGCATTCTTTCTTATACCGCAACACCTGCAAATGCAGCAGAGGCCCCTAAAAAATTCGAAGATCCTGATTTGGTGAGGATTGTTGCTGACAGTTATAGCAATTTACCAGAAGGAAAAAAGCGTGATGAGAATATTGTGCGTTTGATGCTTGGAGCTTGCCAAGATCCAGGAGTTTCTAAGGCTGATTTTACGTATATGATTCTTAATCTATCTCCGCTAGTAAGTGATCTGCAAAAGAGAAAAGAACTCAAAATACTAACAGATTACAACCTAGAAACAGGGAAAAAAGAAGCTGCAGCAAAAGCGGCTTATGCTCTAGCACTAAACAATGCCAACAAAAAGAAGGACAAGGATCGAACCAAAGCACTTATTTCTGCAGCAAAAACATACTATAACGCACTGAAAAAATTAGAGCCTGCAATTGAGAAGACACAGTATGCTCAAGAAATGCTGAAAGTGGCACAAGGAGGCCTTGCACTTGCAAAACAAGTTCCTGAAATTTTAGAGACCAAAAGTTTTAAGGATTATGTTGCTGAAGCAAAAAAAGCAGTTGAGCAGGCAGAAGGAGAAGAACATTTATTGTCACAAATAGTTGAATATGATGCACTTATAGAAAATGCGCTTACAAATGTAGAGAAAGCAAAGTCTCCTGCAAAAAAAGCTTATTGGTATAGCGAAGTTAAAAGGCAGTTAGAAGAAGCAGAAAAAGTATTTCCAAATTCTACTGAATTCGGTTCACAAATAGCGCAACTTGAAGCAAAAATCAAAGGATTAGAGAAAGTACCTTCTCCTGTTGAAAAACCAAAATCTAAGCCAAAAAAACCTCCTACACCAACTGGAGAAAAACCTCCTGAAAAATCACTTGGGCCAAAAGGTGGAAAAGGAAGCAAATTTAGTGGCGGCGGAGCTGCTTCTGAAAATAAAAAATCAGACAAGAAAGATGAAAGCGGAATCCTTGAAGACATATGGAAAAACTTCACAAGTTTGTTTACAGGCATAGATCTCAGGAAACAATTAGGACACAGGTACGATACTCGCGCAGAATACAGGCAAGGAATTGCATTTGAGGATAAAGATGGAGATAATGAAAGTCTTTACTTTAAATTTGGAGATGCTCTTGAGTTTGCACTTTTAAGAGAATACTTAAGCGGAAGAAATGTTGCAGATAACTTGACTTCTAATCAAAATTTGTCTGGATATCTTGAGTTAAGTCCAGTAGCCTTTCTTGGATTGGATTCTGAAATCCTGAAAGTAGGAGGAATGCTAGAGAATCTAGGAAACAAGGAATGGGTATACAATGAAACATTATTGAGCGACACCCCAACAGAGACAGAGACAAAGACTGCAAACATAAGAAATTTCATAAACAGAGAATTTGGATCACTCTGGATAGACACTCACATTCCTAATGTAGTCAAGGCAAGACTGGCAGCAATGCTGGACAGGACAGATTTAGTAACAGACGAAGACTCCCTAACATGGCATGAAAATCACACAGATCCTTCTGCAAGCTATGGCGTGTCTGGCGCTGACAGGACAAGTGATAGATTCTCTAAACAAGCAGTATCTGCACTACTAGGACTTCCATTTGAGTTTTTAACTGATGATGCTTTAAAAGGATACTTTGGATTCCGCATGGACCACATATTAGAGAAAGAGGAATTCATAGGCGGTCCAAGAAAAACAGAAGAGATATTAAAACTAGGATTAATGACTGAACTTTATGTTAATAATGATTTCGGACTTGCAGTAGCATTCTTGCAAGACCTAAACAAGGAGGAAGGAGAAGACACTAAAAAAGCAAAAACATACAGGGGACAGATTGCAGCAGCACTAAACTTAGGAACAATAACAGATGAAAATGATAGTCCTCTGTTCAAGGCATTACTGTTCGGACATGGATGGATAACTGGATATGAGGGCGACGTGTTTCACGGCGTAGGTGGAGGAGCAGTAATAGGAAGTGATGTAGTGAAAGACATATCCGGCCTAGTGCAATTATTGTTTGACAAAGACTCACGCAAGACAGGATCAAGAGTAGAGCTAGGAGATGAAAACTGGAATGAGGACACCAGAATACGTTCATTCCTAGAAAGAAAAGGCTTTAATAATATTCCAGTAGGAATAATAGGCGGAAAAAATAAATATGGGTTTGCATTAATATCATATGGAGCGGCAGGAAAAGCGATTGGTATTGGGGGGAAGACAGTGACAGAGAAATTTGCAGAACTCTCTGCAGTATTAGACACGCCAGCCATTGCATTGATTGTATCAGGATATTATGCTGATTTAGCTTTGGAGAGACAGTGGGGAATGAGATTTAGGGCAGACGTCAAAAGAGGGCTGCTCAGGGGATTAGCAGGGGCGATAGAATTCAACCAAAGCAGATATCTGCCAACAGACGAACTTGAGCGGGAAATAGCAGTCGCTCTTGAGATTCCGTTTGGGGCAGATGAAGATGATTAAGATGATGAATAAAATACTAAAAGTATTGCCCTTTGTAGTAATATTATTAGTCAGCGCTGCTTTTGCAGCTGCGCAATCAAGTGATCCAGCTCCAACAGTCGGAATAACAGCACAGCCAGGAACACTTGTCTGGAACTCTGTAACAATAAGAGTGAGTGCATCAGACAGTTGGCCAAATGCAGCAATATCCCATATTGATTTCTATGTAAATGGAACATTTACATCAACACATAACTGCGGATTTGCATCCAGTTGTATATACACAACTTCCAGACTTTCAGGTGTACAGAAAAACGAGACATATTACGCAATTGTTCATGACCTAAGCAACAGTGTGCAGACGCAGAACTTGACAGTCACATTCAGGGGACCAAACAGGCCGCCAAATCTAAGTGCTTTGCCAAATATCTCAATAAATGAAGATTCTGGAAATAATGTTAATCTAACTGACTTGCATGCGGTTGTGACAGATGACTGGACAAACTCATCAAACTTAGTATATACATTAGCAGGGCAGTCAAACACAACAGTGGCAAACTGTACAATAACAGGCAATCAATACATTGATTGCACAACTGTAACACAAGATGCGTTTGGGACAAGCGTAATAACAGTAACTGCATCTGATGGACAGCTTACTGGAACAGGAAATTTTACCTTGATTGTAGCGCCTGTGAATGACGCTCCTGTATTCAATGCAACCATACCTGCAATCACTTTTGTGGAAGATACTACTTATGTATTCAACATATCTGATTACTTCTATGATTTAGATGATCAGCCAGCGAACATAATATATCAGCACTCAAATGTGCTTAATATGACTATAGGGTATCAATTTAACTTAGGCACTAATAAAACAGAAGCAGTATTAATACCTGCAGGAAACTTTACAGGAGTATTGACTATTAATTTCACTGCATTTGACGGCCAGAATTATTCAGCACCAAGCAATAACGTAGTAATCACAATAACACCTGTCAATGACAGACCATTCTTTACATCAGGAACACCGCCTGCAGGAGCTTGGAATACACTTCCATTCAACTATCAATTCAATGCATCTGATGTAGATACTATAGATACATTGACATTCTATGACAATACAACCTTGTTTAATATTGATTTCACTTCAGGATGGGTAAATTTCACGCCAACAAATCTAAGCAATAATACAATATTGATAACAGTATGTGATGATTCAGGAGCAGTAGATAACTGTACTAACATCACATGGAATTTCAATATTTACCTGCATCCGCCAATAACATTCAGCAATATATACGCTAATCCGGTATCACCAGCAACATATTCTCCTCCAAATGCAACATACACCTTTTCAGTAACACCAGTAATACACATTAATATGAATAATCCAATACCGCAATGCAGTGTAAAAGATAAAACTTGGCTGGAATTCAATGGAACAAACTACACTGCTGGCAGGAATACTACAACTCACCAAGATTTTGTAAACTTTACAAGTCTACCTGCTGGAAATTACACTTTTAGATGGCATGCAAATTACACAAATGGATTACAGTATAACAGTAACTGGTATAATTATACAATAGACCGCGCAAGTCCTGGATTAATGTTAAACATACCAATGGGTCTGACATACGGCACAATAGCGAATGTCAGCTGCACAATCAACACAACACAAGTGACGCCTGTGCTTACAAGAAATGGAACAGTAGTCTCAAATCCAGACAGTACATTGCTAGGAGCAGGAACATATGCTTATGTCTGTTCAGTGCCGCAGACACAAAATTATACAGCAGGAAACTCAACAGGAACACTAACAATAAGCCCTGCACAAGTAACAGTCAATCTAAACTTACAATCACCAATAACATATGGAACTGCTGCAAATGTAACTTGCAATGCAAGCCCAGCAGCTGTGACACCAACTTTAACAAGAAATGGCGCTGCTCTGGCTGGTTTGACTGATACATCTGTATTAGGGGCAGGAACATACAACTATGCCTGCTATTACAATGCAACGCAGAATTATACAGGAGACAGCAAGACACAACAACTCGTAGTAAACAAAGCACAAGCAATAGTGAACCTAACACTAAATGGAACAGATGGAGATATATCATTGCCAGTTAATGGCTCTGTCATAAATGTAACAGGAACACCAATAACACCTGCAGGCGGATATGTTGAACTTTATATTAACGGAACATTAGCAGCATCTGGAAATGGGGCGCAGTCAGTCATGTATAACTTCAGTGCAGGAGGAACATACCCTGTGCAATTTGTCTTTAATGCAACACAAAACTATACAGGATCATCTGAGACACATTATGTAGTTGTAGGAAGCGCACTAGCAAAAATAAACATCAATCCTGTATCCGGCTCAAACATAAACGGAACATCCTTCACACTAAGCTTTAACACAAATCTGAACACTTCCTGCAGATGGTCATTGACAGACCAGGCATACACTGCAATGACCAATGACTTTGCAACAACAGGACAGACAAATCACTCAGGAACAATCACTGGAATAAACATACTAGGAACGCAAAACGTGTTCATTTCATGCATAAATGAAACAGCAACAACAAACACAGATTTGACATACAATGTGCAAAACATAATAGCACAAGGAAGCACACTGATTAATGGGGCATCTGCAAATAATTCAATATTGTATTCAACAAGTGTAGACAACAGCACATTACAGAGTGTTAATGCAACAGGCTCAACAATAAGAGGCTCAATATTGACAAATTGTGTTGTGATAAATTCAACTGTAAAGAATTACCAAGGAAGCAATTGTATAATCATTAATTCATTTGTAGACCCACCAAATCCTGGAAGTGACTTGACAGGAAGCATAATCACAGGAAACAGCAGGGTAATGAACTCAAATGTAACATATTCTACTGTAACCAGCTCAAACATAACAAACTCAAATGTAAATAATTCACAGATAACAAACTCAGAAATAATAAGCTCCAATGTTGACTCTTGTACTAGCACTGGCTCACAATTGAGCGGTGGAGTTGTATGCACAAATTCAACAGTAACTGGCTCAATACTGTACAATGTTACATTAATAAATGCAATAGTGAACAATGGTGTGCTTACATCTGGAACTTTGATATACAATGGAACAAATTACACAGCACCTCCAAACCAGAATATAGCAAATATAACAAATCTGCCTCCTAATGGGGCGTTCACATACACAAGATCAAACCTAAGAATCAATTTAAACGCAGGAAGCTCAAGTGATCCAAATCCAGGAGATACTTTGACATATTTCTGGGACTTTGGAGATGGAACAAATACTACAATTGCTTCTGCAACAACATCACACACATTTGTTTCTGCAGGAACATATAATGTTACATTAACTGCAATAGATAACCAAGGAGCTTCAGACCCAACACCAGATATCCAGCAGATAACAGTCACTGCTGGCGGCGGAACAACGCCTCCCAGAAGAACTGGCGGAGGCGGAGGGGGTGGCGGAAGCTCTGCTTATGCAAGAACCTGGAAGATAGACCTGGATGAAAGAAGCCCTGACATAAGAACACTAAGCAGATTAGATAAGGCAGTAATCACGCTGAATAACAAAACATACACATTAAGAATGGACGGCATTGACAGGGGACACATAAATTTCACGCTTAAGGATATTCCTTATTCATTTATCAACTATGAAATAAAGAAAATGGATTTTGATAGCGACGGCATATCAGACTTGAGAATAATAATCCTGAACAATTACTACACAAGAGCGCAATTAAGATTTGACAAGTTTGCTGAAGCTATGGGGACAACAGCACCACCATTCATGTTCAGCAACTTAAGCTTTGGTATGGAAGACAATACAACAGATGTTCAAGATGGTACACCAGACAGTATCATAACAAGAACGATAACAGATGAACAGAATAAAACACCAACCAATGCAACAGCAGGATCAACAGAGGGCTGGCTGGATAGAATACCAAAAGACAGCCAGACAATAGGTATAGGAATCACTGTTGGTGTTGTGATTGCAGGATTGATTGTTTATTTCGTGATCAGCGCCTTGGTGTTATAATTCTTCTAAACTATTCCATTCACCAAGCTCTGCAGTCTCTGCAAACTTCTTTAGAATCAACAAATAAATATGGTTTTCTGGAATCATTTCTAAAGGAATTGTCTCTCTAGGCTGTCTTCCTTCTGCCCATTCTTTTATCTGAGGACCTAGTTCAATAGCTAATTTCAGTAGTTTTGGGAGAATTATCTGTAGTTCATACCTACTTTTCAGGTAAGCTGCTTTTAGCTTAGGACTAATGTATTCCCTGAATATTGCTTCATAAGTGAATAACAAGTCCTTAGGATCGCTTTTTGCAATGTGAAACGCTAAATCAAGGCTTTCTATTATATCATCTACAGTAACATTTGCATGCTTTCCAGAATCTAGTAATGGTTTGTATTGTTTCAGAGCTTGTTCTTCTTCTGTTGTCAAGTAATTCATAAACAAAAGAAATATTACTTTGTTAATATAGATTTCCTCGAATAGGATTGAGTAATTTAGGCAGGAATTATTTTCATTCCATCTTGCTCAGGAATTATTGTAACATCTTCCCTGTCTTTTAGATTGTATTTTTTGACCAGTTCTTTAGGAATTCTTAAGCCAAGACTCATTCCCCATTTGGAAATCTTTGCATTGAAGCGTTTCATTTCTCGATATTTTTGCGCAACATCATGCAATTGCTTCATGTCAACTATTTCATCTCCACAATTTTTGCATCTAAAGTAAGAATATTCCACACCTTCAGGAGTTCTTGCCCTGAATTCTTTCATTTTCCCCTTGCATTCTGTGCATTTTTTCATTTTTAATACCTTTTAGTTTCAATTGTCACAATTTTTATTTTTGTGCTGGTTATCTGGCCAACACAAATCACGATGAATTTTCTATATTTTTTGAAAAACTTAATGTTGTTTTTTCCGAACCTGATAATCTTGCCACCTTTTAACGTGGCCTCAATCATGTCAGGAGATACACCTCTCTGTAGAGCCCTAATGAAGGCATGTCTCTTGATTTCGATCTCATATTGTTTGATTTCCATGATATATCCTTCATATATCTTTTAATATCATAAGATATATTTAAAACTTTTGTTTTATTGCTTCTTAATAGAATTTGCTCTTTTAATGTGTTTAGGAGAAAAAGTCGGAAAGAATTCGGTGATTAAAGCCCTAAAAATCCATTAATCTAAGAAAATAAAAATTACCATCTTTGGGTTTCATTAAAAGCCTGCACTATATTCTTAACAGCAGATACATCCTTTGCAGGAATGTTATAATCGTAAAAAACACCCCAATCAGGAATGTCAAACTCTCCTGTGGAGAGCTGTTTAAGCAGTACTTCTTTGCTTAAGAATTTAAATTCTCCTTCGTAACCTGCTTTTTTAAGCGCGTTCCTGTGTGAAATTAATCTGTTAAGTGCAACAGCTATGTTTTCTGGTGTTACAGGCTCTTCTGGCTTGACGTTAACAATTGCTCTTACTTTTGCTTCAATACCTAACTTTTTAGGAAGATGAAGTTGTGACCCTTTGCTCTTTAAACGATAAAATCCTTTGCCAATGCCATCTACCGCAAAGCTTGAACCAACTTCTTCTTTTATTTCTTCATACGCTTTTATTAAATCAATATGCATTTTCAATCATCTGCTTATTATATAGCGATGAAACTATTTAAAGCTTCGTTATCAAAGCCCTGAGAAGCCATCCCACCAAACTTTTAAAAAAAGTTATTCCAAGTGAAACTTGGAGAACTTCACCAACTTTGTTGGTGTAAGTTTGATCAAAACAGTGCAGCATAAAACTGCACGTGCGAAATTACTTTAAAATGCGAATTCGCACTAAAGTCCTAAGAAACCGTCTAACTCC
Organism: uncultured Methanosarcinales archaeon; assembly: GCA_964640255.1. Taxonomy (GTDB): domain Archaea; phylum Nanobdellota; class Nanobdellia; order Woesearchaeales; family ARS49; genus WJJT01. The sequence goes on from CAZXEZ010000008.1 coordinate 10,231, forward strand.
TCTGCAACTTTGCCTATCTCATCATAAGTTCGAGTTATGTCCTGCTTTAGGTCTTCAACAAGAAGTTTTAGATTAGGTTCTCTGAGCATGTAGCCTCTTCCTTTTGAGACAACAATGCCTTTCTCCATCAGAGTATTGATGTGGTGGATTACTGTTGCTCTTGTGAGGCCTAATTTTTGTGCTAGATGGTCACTAGAAATAGGGATTCCTGCTTTCGCGGCCTTTAACAATTCAATAAAAACACGAAAACAAGACTTGTCCCTGTCACGGAGGTTGAACAACCCTAAAGAGTTGCCAAACCACTGCAACTCTTCGTTTAGGGTTGTCCTTAAAGGCTTCCTAATCTGTAGGATAGTTATTTTCTTTCTTATAATCATTTTTTTAAAATTCCTCGGAATTTTAAAACCACCAAATTGGGCAAGCAATTTGGAGTTCAGCCCAAATAACTTGGTGCACCAACTGTCTTTGTGGTTGTTTTCTTTTTATTAGCTTTTTTATGCTTTTTAGCAATTTTCTGAATTGCCTTTGGCTGTGTTATCTTGCCAAACTCTTCTTCATATTTCTTAACTACACTTGCAAGCACTTCTAGCATCATTTTTGCGTGCCAGGGCTCAACCATCACAACGTTATGTTTTAGTAAAAAACTTGGTGCCTTGCTCCTTGGATCTGTCCTTGGCGTGATGCATTTAAAATCTAGAGTGATCTGTGTTGGGGTAAAGTTCATGCTTACCTCATGAGCAAAAAATGGGTCTCCTTCAACAATGTTAAGGTTTATTTGTTGTTTGTCTTTTTCCATTGGTTTCACCTCATATTTGGGTAGAAAGTGAAGGTGGTTAATAAAGTTTTCGCTTTATACCGAAAGCTTTAAATATAAGTATAGTTTTATAGCTTCTGTGTTGATTTAAACTCAACCAATAAGGTGGTTTAAATGAGTGAAAAAAATTTTAAATCAAACGGATTTAAAAATTCACCGAACCGGGGGTTCGGCGAAAAGCAAAAGACAGAAGCAGAACAACTAAAAACGCAGCTAGATGAATATACTGACCAGCTGAAAAGACTGCAGGCAGAGTTTGAGAACTACCAAAAAAGGGTGGCTAAAGAACAAAAAGAGTTTACCTGCTTTGCAAACGAAAAATTGATTGCAGAACTTCTGACAATAATGGATGATTTTGAGAAAGCTTTGCCAAATGTCAAAGATGAAGGAATCAAGATGATATATAATAAACTATCAAAATTACTTGAATCACAAGGTGTAAAGCCAGTAAAGGCAGAAGGAGAGAAATTTGATACGTTTCAACATGAAGTATTATGTACAGAAGAGAGTGATGGAGAAGAAGATGTTATTGTTGAAGAGATCCAGAAAGGATATGAAATGAATGGAAAAGTAATACGTTATGCAAAAGTCAAGATAACAAAGGCAAAAAAATCAAAATCTGTGGGCAAATCTGAACAGAGTTCAGAAAGCCCCCAGAATAAATCTGTGGGTGGAGGGAAAATAGAATGAGCAAAGAAAAAATATTAGGAATTGATCTAGGAACATCAAATTCAGCAGCAGCAGTGTTAGAGGCAGGAAGGCCAAAGATAGTGGCTTCAGCAGAAGGGGCCAGCTTGTATGGAAAAGCATTTCCATCTGTGGTTGCTTTTACAAAAGACGGCCAGATGCTTGTAGGAGAACCTGCAAGAAGACAGGCTGTAAGCAATCCAGCAGGAACAATCATGGCTGCAAAAAGAAAGATGGGAACTAATTTTAAGTATAATATACACGGCAAAGAGTACACACCACAGCAGATTTCTGCATTCATCTTACAGAAAATCAAGAAAGATGCAGAAGCATTCTTAGGACAGCCAGTCAAGAAAGCAGTAATCACAGTACCTGCTTATTTTGATGACAACCAAAGACAGGCAACAAAAGACGCAGGAACAATCGCAGGACTGGAAGTTATTAGGATAGTCAATGAGCCAACAGCAGCATCATTAGCATATGGGCTTGACAAGGCTGACAAAGAACAGACTATCCTTGTATTTGACTTTGGAGGCGGAACACTGGACGTCACAATAATGGAATTCGGCGACGGCGTCTTTGAAGTGAAGAGCACATCTGGAGACACACAACTAGGCGGAACAGACATGGACCATGTTGTAATCAACTATATGATCAAGCAATTCAAGGAAAACACAGGAATGGACCTTGACAATGACGAGACAGCAATGCAGAGGATTCGTGAGGCTGCTGAAAAAGCAAAGATTGAACTGAGTAATGTTGCTGAGACAGACATTAATCTGCCTTATTTAACCGCAACTGACAAAGGGCCGCAGCACCTGACAATGAAATTAACCAGAGCAAAATTGAATGAGCTAGTTGATCCACTTGTTGACAAGTGCAAGAAATCAGTTGACCAGGCGCTTAAAGATGCAAAACTAAGTGACAAGGATATCTCTAAAGTTATTCTAGTCGGCGGGCCAACAAGAATGCCGATAGTGCAGGAGAAAGTTGAATCTTGGGTTGGCAAGAAAGTTGAGCGCGGAATAGACCCAATGGAGTGTGTTGCAGACGGCGCAGCAATCCAGGGCGGAGTGCTTGCAGGAGAGGTAAAAGACGTGCTTCTATTAGATGTAACACCACTAAACTTAGGAATTGAGACACTAGGCGGAGTATTTACCCGCTTGATTGAGAAAAATACCACAATTCCTGTAAAGAAATCTCAGGTGTTCAGCACTGCAGCAGACAACCAGACAGCTGTGACAATCAGGGTATTCCAGGGAGAGAGGCCAATGGCAAATGACAACAAGCATTTAGGCCAGTTTGACCTTGTGGGAATACCAGCAGCACCAAGAGGAGTTCCGCAAGTTGAAGTCACATTTGACATTGATGCAAATGGAATCCTTAATGTATCTGCATTAGACAAAGGAACCGGCAAAAAGCAGAATATTGCTATTACAGCTCCGAATAAAATGGATGATGCAGAAGTAGAGCGGCTGAGAAAAGAGGCAGAACAGTTCTCAGAAGCAGATAATAAGAAAAAAGAAGAGATAGACATCATCAACCAAGCAGATACAGTCATCTATCAGACTGAAAAGTCTCTGAAAGATTTCGAGGGCAAGGTAGACAACGCAGTCATCAAAGACATCAAGGCAAAAACAGAAGAATTAAAGAAGCTGATGGCTGAGAAAGAGAAAGATGTGGCTAAAATAAAGGCAAAACTGGATGAACTGAACCAGATTGCACAAAAAGCAGCCACAGAACTGTATCAAAAAGCTGGCGCAAAGCCTGGCGAACAACCTAAAGAAGCTCCAAAAGAGGAGAAGAAAGAAGATGTTGTTGATGCAGAGGTGGTTGATGACAAAAAGAAAAAATAAGCTTGTAATACTCGACCTTGACAATACCTTGGTCGATTTTTTTAAAATTCATGATATTGCATTCCACAAGACACTCAGGAAGATGTTTGGGTGTCCAGGATGCTATAAAAAAGTGGATTTTGCAGGCAGAATCATACCAGACAGCATAACAGACATGTGCAGGATATGCAAAGTGCCAAGCGAATATGTAAAGAAAAACATGAAAAAAGCAATGGCACAGTATGAAAAAGCATTTCTAAATGCAATACCAAAGAATGCAAAAAAACAGATAATGCCAGGAGCAGTCAAACTTCTGAATGCACTGAAAAAAAGCCATAAACTGGCGCTTGTAACAAGCGATGACAGGATAGTTGCAAAAAAAATCCTGAAAGCAACAGACCTTGGCAGGTATTTTAGAGTGAAAGTATATGGCGAAGACGCAAAAACAAGGCCAGGAAGAGTAAAGTTAGCGATTAAAAAAGCAAAACATAAAGGCGATGTTGTAGTAATAGGAGATTCTGTGCACGACATAGTTTCTGGAAAAGCAGTCAAGGCAAAAACAGTAGGAATGCTGACAGGACCAACAAAAAAAGAAAGATTACTTAAGCACAAGCCAGATTACATCTTTAGAAATTTTAGGAATACTAAAAAAATACTCGAGGCAATTGTAGGATGAGCATACCAGCAAGAGAAGAGTGTTTAGAACTATTGTGTAATTATAAAGTTCCAGAGCATATTCAAAATCATAACAAAACTGTTAACAGAGTTGCAGTATTCTTAGCAAAAGAGCTAAAAGAAAAAGGAATTGATATTAATGTTGAACTTGTAGATGCGGCTTCTTTACTGCATGATGTTGGGAGAACAGGAGAAAAAGAACAATATCCAAATCCCAGACATCTAGAAGAAGGATATAACAGATTAAAAGACAAATATCCTGAAGTTGCAGAAACAATAAGAGTGCACGGATTATTACTCCTTGATAAAGCGCAAACATGGGAACAAAAAATAGTCAATTATGCAGATAAAAGAGCTTGGGAACACGAAATCGTGTCTTTGCAAAAAAGAATCAGCAGTGTAGAAAGAAGATATGAATTCATATTTCCTGAAGAAAAGAAACAAAAATATTTTGAATTAGAAAAACAAATCTTTGACATAATAGGTCTAGAACCAGACAAGCTAGGTGAACACCTTGAGTAAAGACTATTACAAAACATTAGGAGTCAAGAAAGAAGCAACTAAAGAGGAGATCAAGAAAGCCTACAAAAAACTAGCAAAAAAATATCATCCTGACCTAAATAAAGATCCTTCTGCAGCTGAGAAATTCAAGGAAGTGAATGAAGCAGCTGCTGTCTTGGCAGATCCTCAGAAAAGAGAGCAATATGATCAATTCGGGACAGCAGACTTTGGGGCTCAAGGAGCTGGCGGATTTGACTTTCGAGACTTTGCAAGCCAAGGATTTGATTTTGAGAACATATTTGAGAACATATTCTCAGGAATGGGCTTTGGAGGCTTTGGAGGCAGAAGACAGCAGAGAAGCAGGAAAGGAAGAGACCTTGCTTTTGATTTAACTATTACATTAGAGGAAGCTGCAAAAGGTGTAAAGAAAAAGATTGAGATTGACAAATTAGTTTCCTGTGAAAAATGCAAAGGAAGCGGAGCTGAAAAAGGAAGTTCAATGAAAACGTGTGAGAACTGCAATGGAACAGGAGTATCAAGACAGACAAGAAGAACACCTTTTGGGATATTCCAGACACAGACAACCTGCAGAACTTGTTCTGGAAGAGGAGAATATGTAGAAGAGCCCTGCCTTGAGTGCAATGGACAGGGAAGATATGAAAAAGAAGTTGAAATAGAGGTAAAAATTCCAGCAGGAGTGGGTGATGGAACACAACTAAGAGTAAAAGGAGAGGGTGAAGCAGGATTCCAGGGCTCTGCAACAGGAGATTTATACTTATTAATACACGTAAAGCCGCATAAAGTGTTTGAGAGAAGAGGAAATGAGCTGTATATCAATGCTCCATTACCATTTGCAACTGCTTGTCTAGGGGGAAATCTAGAGGTTCCAACACTAGATGGGAAAACTAAAATTAAAATACCTGCAGGAACGCAGAGCGGAGTGATATTCAGGATAAAAGATAAAGGACTGCCTGACCTGCAGGGCTATGGAACAGGAAGCCTAAATGTCCAGGTTTACATCGATGTTCCAAATAAATTAAACAAAAGACAACAAGAGGCCTTAAAAGCATTTGACAAAGACACAAAAAAGAAGAAAAAATGGTGGCCTAGTTTCTTGAGCTTGTTCTAATAGCATGTGCATAGCACGCTTCGTTTGGCTTCTGATATTGATTATAACTCAGATTTATGTTGAATCGCAGTATAGACCAGAGAACTTCACTAGGTGCTATGCACGCACTTCTGATAGAAAAATATAAATAGTTATTTTCAATTACAACTAAATTATGGGACTTACACTATTCATAATAAAAGGAAATGTTGTACAAGAAGGTTCAGAAAACATCTCAATAAATCCAAACGCAATAAATATAGAAAAAAGAGATTTGATAACAATCGGGAGAGGGTCTGCAGCAGATATAAGGACTGCCTGTGACAGAGTCTCGCGAAAGCACTGTACCTTAGTGCGAAGAAACAAAGAGTGGTTTATTATAGACCATAAATCCACATCAGGCACATTCATAATTCGAGAAGAACAATTCACTGTTCATTTGCTTTCTGGAGAATTTCCATTACAACGGGGAGACACAATCATTCTAGGAGGCATTGAAGGAGATGTTCTTAAACTAAGGTTTGGCGGAACTTAGGTTTCACAAGCTTTAAAAATAAACTATTTCTACTGAAAATCATGACTAAAATACATACATTGACATTAAATCCTGCAGTTGACATTGATTTCACAAAAGAACAAGAATATGCTGGTGGGAAAGGAATCAATGTCTCAAGAGCACTAAAAAATCTAGGAGTAGGTGATGTCATAACCTACACATTTGCAGGAGGCCTGCGCGGAATAGAACTTTGCGATTTAATGGAAAAAGCTGGGCTAAGATTTGAGGCAGTAATAATAAGGGATTCTACAAGGCGCACCATAATCAAGCAAGCCAATCCAGAAATAAAAGACAGCACAGAAAGTTATGTAGATGAAAAAGAACTTACTGAACTAGTCCAAAGAATTGATTCTAACATAAGCACGGGTGATTATCTGGTTCTTGCAGGAAGCCTGCCCCAAGGGATAGTTCCAGGAATTTATGCACATCTTACTGTAAGATACAAAGTTATGGGCGTAAACGTAATACTTGACGCTTCTCAAGAACAACCCCTGAAATACGGAATACAAGCAGGACCATACCTGGCAAAACCAAATGCTGCAGAATGGCAAATGATAACCTGCACAATAAACTGCATACCAGAAATGCTGCAAAAAGCAATTAAAAAATACAATATGATATCCGCAATGGCAATGCAGGGAGAGAAAGGACTGACAATGGCAACAAACAGCAGTATAGTGCATGCAGTCCCTCCAAGCGTTGATGTTAAATGCACAGTAGGCTGCGGGGATGCAGTCACAGCAGGATTCTTATACGGCAAACTAAATGGATTTAGTGATGAAGAACTGGCAAGATTCGCAGTAGCATGCGGAACAGCAAGCGCTGAAAAAGATGGAACAGAACTCTGCACATTAGAAGATGCAGTGAGAATTGCTGAAGAAGTCACAGTAGAATAGGAATCTTTTTATTCTGAACAGTTTTTGTTGGTATTATGAAAATATTCATCTGCGCAAGCAAGCATTGTTATCATCTAATTGCACCAATAAAAGAAGAACTTGAGAAACAAGGACATTCTATCACTCTGCCAAACAGTTATGATGATCCAATGCATGAGGAACGGCTGAAAAAAGAGAGTGCAGAAAAACACACAGAATTCAAGGCAGCAATGCTGCGGCTTCAGGAAAAGAAAATACAGGCAAATGATGCTCTTTTGATTGTCAATTTTGAGAAGCATGGGCAGCCAAACTATATTGGTGGAGCAACATTTCTAGAGATATTCAAGGCATTTGAACTGAATAAGAAGGTATTTCTTATGAATCCAATTCCTGACAATATTCTAAAAGATGAAATAGTTGGAATGCGACCTGTAATTATAAATCATGATCTCTCAAAGATAGTGTAACTTTTAAATACCAGAACTTATAATATCCGTATATGGTGAGAGTGAACCTGATTCCTCCGAAAAACTTGTCAGACCAGCACTTGATTGCAGAGTATAATGAGATTCTTATGTTGTTGGGATATGTGAAGAAACATCCTAAGTTGGGCGAGATTCCTAAGAAATATGCATTAGGAAAAGGGCACATCATATTTTTCAAGAACAAACTGAAGTATTTGAAGAAAAGACACGAGCAGATAAAAAAAGAGATGAAGAAGAGGGGATTCAAGGCTGAGAAAACAGTAAGTATTGGTAGATTTAGCAAAGAGATGCAGAAGGATTGGAGGCCTTCTCAAAAAGACAAAGAGATAATCAAGAAGAGATTGATTGAACGAGTTAAGCTAAAACCAGAGCTTCACAAGTATTATCGCAAGAAAAAACCAAAATCTTTTTTAATAGGATTGATTAAGAAGTCATAAAAAGAGGCAAAAATGAAACAGATGACCAAGTTTTTACTATCTTTTATAATTCCTTTTGGCGCAGCCATAATTGGCTCGTTTTTTACTGGAGATGCATCTTCTACTTGGTATCTTGAATTGCAGAAAGTATGGTTCACGCCTCCTGGCTGGGTGTTCTCACCTGTCTGGATCACTTTATATTTACTGATGGGCCTTGCTTTGTATTTAGTCTGGAAAGAAGGATGGGAAATAAAGTGCGTCAAAGTAGGAATGACCTTGTTTTTCATACAATTAGTGTTGAATGCTCTTTGGTCTATACTTTTCTTTGGCTTGCAGCTACCGCTTTATGCTTTTATTGATATAATCTTATTATGGATTGCTATAATCGCGACAATTGTGCCATTCTATAGAGTCTCTGAGAGAGCTGCTTTTTTGATGGTACCTTACTTATTGTGGATCACTTTTGCAGCAATACTAAATTTTTACATAGTTTATCTGAATATCTGGTAGAATATGGTAAAACTAAATGAACTAAGGAAAAAAGTAAAAGATTTTGAGAAAAAAGCGGGTTTTGATAAGACAAAAGCAAAAGAACTGATCGAAATGCTGCAAAAAGAGCTGGATATTCTTAAGAAGAACTCTGCTGACAAGAGTGTTGCAGACCATCAGATAATGGATGTACAAGTATTGATTCTTAAAATAGCAAACAGATTTAACACAGATATGGATTCTGAATGGAAAACCTGGTTTGAGAAGTCAAAGAAATACTTGAAAAAATAAAAAATGGTAAAACTACTTATTGTGGATGAGAATGATGATATTATAGATTACAAAGAGAGAGATACCTTAGACTACCAAAAAGACATCTATAGAATTTCTGCATTGTGGATTGAAAACTTAGAAGGAGAGGTTTTGCTTGCTAAACGGGTTGTTACTAAGAAACAAGATCCTAACAAATGGGGGCCCGCAGTGGCAGGGACAGTGGATGAAGGGGAGAAATATGAGCAGAATATTGTGAAAGAGGCAGAGGAAGAGCTGGGCCTGAAAGAGAAATTTGAGAAAGGGCCAAGAATACGGATAAAAGGAAAGTATAACTATTTCTGCCAATGGTACATATTGAAAACAGACAAGGATATCAGTGAGTTTAAGATACAGGAAGATGAGGTTTCTGAGATTAAGTGGTGGGCAAAAAAAGATCTGAAAGGGCAATTAAAGACAAATCCAGAGCTTTTCGTAAGCTCAATGAGTCAACATGTTAAGTTATTAATAGAATAAGAAAAAAATAAAAAAAATAAATAATTTATTTCTTAAATTGTACATATATCATGTATA
>CAZXEZ010000008.1:19524-22159 GCA_964640255.1 uncultured Methanosarcinales archaeon
CACCGATAATTACCAGGATAAAGGCTATCCAGTCTATTGTTCCCATTTTTGCCATGATATCACCTCATTAAGCTAATTTTTACACTTATCTTATATAAACTTTTCGCAGATTTTGGCTCAAAATAAAGAATTTCCAGGAATTTGTGGGTTATAACGCCTGAGTAGAGAAAATTATAAATATGACCTTGCTTAAATAAGGATAAAATTGAGGTGATATTGAAATGGCATTTGCAATAGATACAGTACAATCGCTAAATCTAGTATTGTGTGTAGCAATATTAGCTCTAGGATACTGGGGCTATACAGCCAAGAAGAACAAGATGTCTCTTTTTATTGGCATATCATTTGGCCTTTTTGGAATATCTCACTTGACAGGTATGCTAGGATATGCTGCAAAACTAGAGAGTGTGATGATAATAATCAGGTTGATAGGATACTTGGTAGTGATATTTGCTTTATACAAATTAGTAATAAAGAAATAAAATTAATAAGGCAGTTTAGGATCTGTGCGTCCAGGTGTTCTCCAACAGTAGCATTAGCAGACTGCTGGTGTCCTGCAGGTTGTTGAGTAGTCTAAGATACAGTTTCCTATCTCTTTATCAGCCTGGAAAAGTGCATCCTTTGGTTTACAAGCGCCTTGCTCAAATCCCTTCTGCATACACACCTTGTGGCATGCATTTGTAGACATAAACACTATTGGCTGGGCTCCTGGTGTTTCCTGATACACTGCCTGACCTCCAGATTGCATAGTTGTACAAGCAGCTGCCAGAACCAAGACCGCTAATGCGATTAGTATTCTTTTCATAATATCACCTCATTTAAGGCATAATTTGCCTTATGAGTATATAAATTTTTTGCAGAAATCATATAAATCAGGGGCTAATAACTTAGCATATGAATCCAGAAGCAGAGAAGAGGAGAAAACTTGCAGGCAGACTCACGAAGCAAATAAAAGATGCTGTGACTATAGGAGTGATATTAGTGGGCTCAACAGCATATGCTACAAACGCAGTTACACGAGAATCAGATCTAGATTTAATAGCAGTTACAGAATTCAAAAGAACAAACTTTGAAGACCTGTACAAAGCAATAGGACACCCATATGAGCCAGAGCTTGCAGAATATGCAAGACAAGAATCATTTGATAATTTCACGATAGTGTGGGATGAAGGACAAATTGAGGTGCAACTGCATGTGTGGGGTATTGAATCATTTGTGGGAGCAGTAAACCTTGAGACATACCAGAGAAGATTTGCAAGAAACCAGTATCACAAGCAGTTAAATAGCGCGCGACCACACGAAGTAATATTTAATCTCAGGGGAGAAAAGAAAACCCTTGAAAGAACACCAATTGCAGAACTGTCTGGCGGCAAAATTATTCCGCTGTACATTTGCTATGAAGACAAAAGCGGAATTTACCTAGGAGTACCTGCAACAAACCTGCTGTTAGAGCCAAAAGTGCTAAGCCAAGACCAAGATTATTTATCAGGTGGCCTGCGGTATTTCAGGGCAGTTCTAGCCAAAAAAATTGCAGCACAGCTCCGCAAGAATCCTAAAAACAAGATTTCGCTCTTTAATGCACTGCCAGCAAAAATCAAAAATAAAACAGGACCTGATTTAAAGAAAAAACTAGAAGATTTCTTGAAAAACCCAAACACTTAAATATAAATGTCTGGTAGTCCCTAATGGAGCTGATACACATGGCAATCAAGAAAGGAGACAAGATTAAGGTTGAATATGAAGGAAAATTAGAGAATGGGGAGGTCTTTGACAGTTCTGAGAAGCATGGCCAGCCGATGGAATTTGAGGTTGGGAGCGGCCAGTTGATTAAAGGGTTTGATGAAGCAGTAATCGGCATGAAGAAAGGGGAAGAGAAAGAAGTCACTCTTGAACCAAAAGATGCTTATGGTGATCCTAACCAGCAATTAATCAAGACAGTTCCAAAAGATAAGATTGGAATAGAGCAAGAGCTAAAACCAGGGCAGATACTAGGAGTTGCCTTGCCAAACGGAGCGCAATTTCCAGCAAAAATACTGGAAGTGAATGAAAAAGAAGTAAAACTAGACATGAATCATCCTTTAGCTGGAAAGAAATTGATATTTAAGATCAAAATAGTTGAATGTTAGATAATGGCGATAAGATTTAAGCAGAAATGCAATAAATGCAAACAGAACTATGTAACAATTTCTCACAGACAGAGATACGCAATATGCTATGAATGCCAAAAACCAGAGATGCAGGGAAAGATAAAAAACCCTAAAATGAAGAAAATGTTTGATATTCCTGAAGAGTTCTACAAGAAAAACAGTTTTTTACGCAATATAAAGGTGAATTATTTGCGGTATGGAAGCTTAACTGACAAGCAAATAGAGGCTTTTAAGAAGACTGTGAAAGAGCTCAAAGAAGGTAAAGATTAAATCCTGCAAGTTCTTTTTTGTTAAAGAAATTCTTTAAGCCTGTTATCTATAGTTAGTTTAAATTTTGCTTAGAACAGGCATTTTCTTGATTAATTTCATTTTTTCATGTAGAACTTTCTTTTCTTTTCATCAAACTTTTCAGTAGAATATCTTAACATCGTCCTTGGCATTTTGTTGTGGTATTTTTTCAGGAATCTCTCTTCTACAAATTGGTCTTT
>CAZXEZ010000009.1:0-14078 GCA_964640255.1 uncultured Methanosarcinales archaeon
TTATGAAGCTTGGAAAACCTATTAAGTATATCGCTGTTCCTCCTTCAGAAGTTATTGAAAGGGTTAAGAAAAATATGCATGAAGAGGCAGTTGTAAAAGTAAAGAGGCTTGAAGATCTGAAAAATACAGAGGTCCTTAAAGAGCTTCAGACTCTTCACAAGCAGGGCATTGAGGTTATTGAGCCGACTGATTTGAGCGGAAGCATAAAAGGAAGGCACAATCTCTATAATCATCTTGAGCTTACCATCAAGAATGCACAAAAATCAGTTACCCTTATGACTACATCTCAAGGTTTCCTGAGAAAAGTGGAAGGCCTAAGGCCGGTTTTTGAAAAATTGAAGAAGAAAGGCGTAAAGATAAGAATTGCTGCGCCTCTTACCAGGGAAACCAAGAAAGCTTACAGTGAAGTATCTTCTGTGGCAGATGTGCGAAATGCAGATTCTAAGGCAAGGTTCTGTATTGTCGATGGAAAAGAGATTGTGTTTATGGTGTTGGATGACAAAGAGGTTCACCCGACATATGATTTGGGTATCTGGGTGAACTCGCCCTTTTACGCAAAAGCCATGGAGACATTGTTTGATACTGCATGGAAGAACATGAAAACAAAATAAAGTTTTTCTTTTTTCTCTTTTTGTGATACCATGGACGTGAAGAAACTAGCTGAAAAATTGCATCCTCTGGAAAGGAGGGTTTTGCCTGTTCTTGGTAAATTCAAGACCCTGCCCCAGATTGTTTCTGCTACTGGGCTGAAAGATATAGAGGTAATGCGCGCCATGCAATGGCTGCAGAACAAGAAGGCAATCAAGATTGATACCGTGCTTAAGGAAGTGGTTACTCTTGACAAGAATGGGGATAAGTACCTTAAAGAACAGCTTCCTGAGAGAAGGTTTATTGAGCAGGTAAAAGATAGGGAGATATCTATTTCTCGGTTAGAGAAAAACGGCTTGAGCAAAGAAGAGCTTAACACCTGCTTAGGCACCCTTAGAAAAAAAGCAATGATTGTCATAATAAAGAACAAGGAGCTAAGAGTTAAATTAACTGATCAGGGTAAAAAATTCCTGAAAAAAGAATTTCCTGAGGAAATATTTATTAAGAAAACATTTCCTGTCGAGATAAAGAATCTTGCTCTTGAGGAAAAGCATGCTCTAGAGAATCTTAAGAAAAGAAAGAATATTGTTAAGGTTGAACTGCAGAAAATCATGAAAGCAGAATTGCTGCCTGCAGGCAAGCAGTTGATTGATCTTGGGGTGCAGGATGAGACTGTTATTGATGCCTTGACACCGCAGATGCTTCGTACCGGTTCTTGGCGAGAGAAAAAGTTCAGGCACTATGATGTCAAGAGCAAGGTCCCCAAGGTTTATTTTGGCAAGAAGCAGAATTACAGGCGCTTTCTTGACAATGTGCGTGAAAAATTCATTGAGATGGGGTTTACAGAGATGAAAGGGCCCCTTGTTGAGTCAGAGTTCTGGAACATGGATGCCCTGTACATGCCGCAGTTTCACTCTGCAAGAGCTATTCATGATGCTTATTATGTTGAGGCAAAGCCAGCTAAATTAGATGAAAAGCTTGTGAAAAGAGTCAAGGCAGCTCACGAGAATGGGGGAAATACCGGCAGCACAGGCTGGCAATATGAGTTTGATGTCAGGAGAACTCACAATCTTGTCTTGAGGACACAAGGAACTGCCTGCTCTGCGCGAATGCTTGCCTCCAATGACTTGAAGATTCCTGGAAAGTATTTTGGCATTGCCCGCTGTTTTAGGCCAGATGTTGTTGATGCAACGCATGCAGTTGATTTTTACCAGACAGAGGGTATTGTTATTGAGGAAGGCCTGAACATCAGGCACTTGTTTGCTTTGCTTAAGATGTTTGCAAAAGAGTTTGCAGGCACAGAAGAGGTAAAGCTTGTTCCTGGTTATTTCCCGTTTACAGAGCCTAGTGTTGAGTTGTTTGCAAAGCATCCTGAGATGGGCTGGATAGAATTAGGAGGCGCAGGCATTTTTAGGCCAGAGGTTGTTGTTCCTCTGCTTGGAAAAAATATTCCTGTTCTTGCCTGGGGTATTGGTATTGACAGGATTGCCATGTTCAAGCTGGGCATCACAGATATCAGGCAGTTATTTTCACAGGATCTTGATTATTTGAGGAATGCAAAGGTGATTTAATGCCAACATGCATGTTTTCATTAAAAGATTTGAATTCATTGGTTAAGAAGAATATCAAGGAGTCTGAGCTAAAGAATCTGCTGGCTTATGCAAAGGCAGAGTTGGATAAAATTGATGGTGATGAGATAATTGTCCAGTTTAATGACACTAATCTTCCTTATCTTTGGTCTGTTGAGGGCCTTGCCATCTTCTTGAGAGGGGTTCTTGGCAAGGAAAAAGGTGTCCCTAAGATAAAGATTCATAAGTCTGATTACAAGATTAATGTTGATTCATCTGTCAAGGCAATAAGGCCGTATATATCTGCTTTTGTTGCAAAAGGGAAAAAAATTTCAGATCATTTCTTGAAGCAGTTGATTCAGATGCAGGAAAAATTCTGTGAAGCTTATGGAAGAAGAAGAGAGAAGATTGCTATTGGCGTCTATCCTGCCAAGAAGATATCTTTCCCTGTCTCTTACAAGGCAGTTCCTCCGAGAAGTGTCAAGTTCGTTCCTCTTGAATTCATGAAAGAGCTGGATCTTCTCCAGATTCTTGACCAGCACCCTATTGGCAAAGAGTATGCATGGGTATTGAAGGGTTTTAAAAAATTTCCTTTGTTGATGGATTACCAGAAAGAGGTTCTTAGCTTCCCTCCTATTATTAATTCAGATAAGATGGGCAAGCTTGAGATGGATGATGACGAGATTTTCTTTGAAGCCACTGGAACAGATATTGATTCAGTTAATCTTGCTGCCAATATTTTTGCGCAGTTGTTCTATGAGCGGGGTTTCGATATTTACTCTGTGAATATTGGTTATTCTAGAAAGCCGATTACAACGCCTGACTTTAAGACAGGTTCAATCAAGATAACTAAAGATGATGTCACAAAGATTCTTGGCTTAGAATTAAAAGATGCAGAGATTAAAAAATTAGTTGAGATGGCTAGATATGATTTCTCTAATTTCAAGGTTACTATTCCTGCAATCAGGAGAGATATCATGGATCCTGTTGATGTTGTGGAGGATATAGCCATAATGTATGGCTATGATAATATTGCTTCTCTTCCATTAGAGACCTACACAAAAGGCGACACCTTTGAGCTTCAGCGTTTTGTTGACAAGGTTCGCGAGATTTTTATTGGCCAGGGTTATCAAGAGGTTGCCAGTCCTGTATTGTCTAACAAGGAATTATTGTTCAATAAGATGAATATCAAGGATTTTGGTTGTGTTGAGATAAAGAATTATGAGTCTTTGACTTATTCAGTTGTTCGTTCCTGGATTCTCCCAGAACTGATGGATGTTCTCAGGAGAAACAAGCATGTTGACTATCCTCAGAAGATGTTTGAGCAGGGCACTGTTTGCGTGAATAAGGATGGCAAGATTAATGATTATGAAAGAATTGCCGCCTTGGCTTGCCATGCTAAAGCAGATTATACAGAAGTAAGGCAGGCTCTTGATTATTTATTCAGTATGTTGGGGGTTGACTGTGACATTGAAGACACTGATCATGGCTCTTTTATTGCTGGCCGTGTTGCTAGAATATCTGTCAAGGGGAAAAAGGTCGCCTTTGTAGGCGAGATTAGTCCTGTTGTCTTGAATTCCTTTGGCGTTGATATGCCTGCAGCTGCGTTTGAGCTTAATCTTTCTGCGCTTTTTTCGGCTCTGAAGTAGCTTCTTTTTTCTTTTCTTCTTTTGCAGTTTTTTTCTTGACAGCTTTCTTAGATTCTGCAACGGGTTTTGTTGCCAGCTTACTTCTCCTTAGTCTTCTTGGCCTGACTTTCTTTGCTTTTGGTTTTGTCTCTCTTGCTGTCAAGCCTAGCTTTTTGAATTCAGCTGTTACATCTGCGTGGCTGGCCCCTTTTTTGATTTCTATTTTGTCTTTCAGAGGCTCTAGATGTAGATGGTTGCATCTCTTTCTTCTTGTCTCGCCGTCTATTAGAACAAATCTTTCATCAAGAATTTCAACAATGACGCATTTTTTGCCAGCATCCCTGCCAGCGGTTTTTATGCATAATCTTCCAACTTCAATCATTTTTCTTCCTCCAATCCCGTGGTAGCAGTCACCTTGTCTACTTGGAGATTACTTTCTTGCTTTTTGAATTATTTTTTTGCGGGTGCATTTTGTGCAGAGTACTCCGCCATATGCCCGGGTGGGCCTTTTCTTGGTCTTTGGCATGTTCTGTATCTTTCTAGGGAGTGCTCTTGCCACCCCTGCCAAGACTGCGCCGCATCCAGCGCACTTTGCTTTTGAGGGCTGGCGCCTCTTGTAATGTGTGACAGTCTTGCCTCCAGGAGTCTTTACCTTAACTCTCCTGAATGTCCTTGATTTTTTCTTGCCTTCGACCATACCTCTGAGAATTACTGGTTCATTTAAAAAGCTTTTGTATCTTGCTGTATTTAGCAATATTGCCAATAGCGCCTTGCGAAGTCTTTGGGCATAAATGCGAAATAACATAAATCTGGAATAACGCCAAATTGGCTCAGCAATTTGGCAGGATAGAAAAAATTGTATTTTTTCTATAAACGCGATTAAAGAAGCGGGACGTAGCGCGCTATTGGTCAACACCTTGCGTGGTCCCCTCTAAACAGCACAAGGTTTATAAATCATATGTATTGATTTATTTATGAAAATGAAGGTATATCTAGACAATGCAGCTACAACTAAGACAGCTCCTGAGGTAGCTGAAGCCATGCTTCCTTTTTTCACTGAAAAATATGGCAATGCTTCCAGTATCCACTCTTTTGGTGAAGAGGCCAAGGATGCTCTTGAAAATGCAAGGCAAAAGCTTGCAGAGCATATCCATGCAGAACCAGAAAATATTATTTTCACTGGTGGCGGTACTGAGAGTGATAATCTTGCTATCAAGGGAACTGCTTATGCCTTGAAAAATAAGGGCAAGCACATCATCACAAGCAAGTTTGAGCATCATGCTGTTATCGAGACCTGTCAGGCTCTTGAAAAAGAGGGTTTTGAAGTTACATATCTTGGCATAAGCAAAGACGGTTTTGTTAATTCAGAGGAATTAAAAAAAGCCATTAGAGATGATACTATCTTAGTTACAATCATGAATGCCAATAATGAGATTGGCACTATTCAGGATATTGAAAAAATAGGAAAGATATGCGCTGAAAAAGGAATTGTTTTTCACACAGATGCTGTGCAGTCTCTAGGAAAAGTTACTATTGATGTTGAAGAGATGCATATCAGTCTTGCCTCTCTCTCTGCTCACAAGATTCATGGTCCTAAAGGAATTGGTGCTTTATATGTCAGAGATAAGAAGAGCATAAAGCCCTTGTTTCAGGGAGGTGCTCAAGAGTTTAGTTTAAGGCCTGGCACTGAGAATGTCTCTGGTGCAGTTGGTTTTGAAAAGGCAGTTGATATGCTTTCTGAGACAGATGTAAAGAATATGACCGAGTTAAGGGATTATTTGATTGAGGAATTATTAAAGATTCCAGAGGCCTGTCTTAATGGCTCAAGAGAAAACAGGCTCTGCAATAATGTTAATGTCTCTTTTTCACATATTGAGGGAGAGTCTATATTATTAGGTCTTGATGATAAGGGTGTTGCAGTCTCAACAGGTTCTGCCTGCACTTCACAAAAGCTTAAGCCCAGTCATGTCTTGCTTGCTCTGGGTATCAAGCCAGAAGATGCGCATGGAAGCATAAGATTTTCATTGAGCAGGTACACAACAAGAGAAGAGATTGATTATGCACTGCAGGCAGTTAAAGATGTTGTTGAGAATCTAAGAAGCATTTCACCATTAGGTAAATGAAAATGTATTCAGAAAAAGTGCTTAAGCATTTCAAGAACCCGCACAATGTGGGAAAGATAGAGGATGCAGATGGTATTGGCACAGTTGGCAACAGGGCCTGTGGTGATGTTATGAAGTTATACATCAAGGTAGAGGATAACAAGATTATTGACATCAAGTTTGAGACAATGGGTTGTGCAGCTGCAATTGCAACAAGTTCTATTATCACTGATTTAGCTAAAGGCAAGACTATTGAAGAAGCCCTGAAGATCACAAAAGATAATGTTATTGAAGAACTAGAGGGTCTTCCCCGGATGAAAGTTCATTGTTCTCTGCTTGCGATTGATGCTCTGCATGCTGCTATCCAGGATTATCAAGAAAAGAAAAAATGATTATTCGAAAAGCTAAAAAGAGGGATATTGAAAATGTGTACTTATTGTTTCTTGAATTGTTTGAAAGTGAGGACCGCTCTGCCAGAAAAACCGCAAAATTTCTCAAAGATTTGAGGTCCAGACGCAAGGATTTTTACTTAAGTGTTAAAAAAGAATTACTTAGAGAAATCAAAGAAAAAAACTCATTATATCTTGTTGCTGAAGAAGATGGTGAATTAAAAGGATATATACGTGGATGTATCATCAATGTTAAAGATCCTTTTTTTAAGCCGCAAAAAATAGGTTACCTGCATGCTATGGTGACTAAGAAAAAATATAGAGGTAAAGGCGTATCAAACAAGTTATATACGGAATTGCTTAAATGGTTTAGGAAGAATAAATGCGCTACTGTTAGTTTAGAGGTATTTGCTACTAATCCTGCTGTTAAATTATATGAGAAATGGGGTTATAAAATATCTACACATAAAATGTGGAAGAAATTATAAATCACTATGATAATCATCCGTTTTGCAGAAATAGGTCTTAAAGGCAAGAACCGTGCTTTCTTTGAAAAAGCTTTGATACAAAACATTAAGGCCTGTCTTGACAAGCACAAGATTGAGTACAAAAACATAGAGAGGCCTATGGGCAGGATTCTTATCTCTACAGATGATTCTTGTGCCTGTCTGCAGCGTGTTTTTGGTATTGCTTCTTTCTCTGATGCAGTTAATGCAGGATTTAATATGGAATCTGTGAAAAAAGAGGCTCTGAAATTTGCTAAGGATTTAAATCCTAGAAAATCTTTCAGAATAACCTGCCAAAGACTTGATAAGAGATTTCCCCTTACCTCTCAGCAGTTTGATATAGAGCTTGGTGCTTTTGTTCAGGAAAAGACTAAAGCAAAAGTAAAGATGAAGGGTTTTGATTTAAACATTCGGGCAGAGATAATAAATAATTTTGTTTACCTGTTCACAGAAAAGACACAAGGCCAAGGCGGTCTTCCAATTGGTGTTGAAGGCAATGTTCTTGTTCTTTTAGATGATGAAAAATCGTTGTTGGCAGGTTTGTTGATGATGAAGCGTGGCTGCAGGATTATTCCAGTAGCTTTAAAACAGATTGACATCAGTTTACTGGAGAAATATGCTTTTGGCCAGAAGATTTCACTGAAAATTATCAAGGGTATTTCAGAGATTGATGGTTTAGCTAAAGAGTATAAAACAAAAGCTCTTGTAGTGAGTGATTTGTTAGACACAATGAAAGAGTATCCTGTTGAGACAAAGATTTTCAGGCCTTTGATTGCTTATGAGCCTAAAGAGATTGAGGAAGAGCTAAATGGTTTCAGACAAAGAGTTTGTTAAGAAGTTTGAGCAAAAAGTAAAGAGCACGATTAAAAAATTCAATTTAATTAGCCCTAAGGATAAGATTTTAGTTGCAGTCTCAGGCGGAAAAGATTCAACAGCAGCATTGTACTTGCTAAAAAAGTTTGGTTATGATGTTGAGGCAGTCACTGTTGATGCTGTTATCGGAAAGTACACTGAAGAAAACAGGAATAATATTGAGAAATACTGTAAAGAAAACAATATCAAATTGCATGTGATTTGTTTTCGTGATGTTTTTGGGAGTTCTTTATGCCATATTCAAGATTTGCTAAAGCAAAAAGGCCTTAACTTAAGGTCTTGTGCAGTTTGCGGCGTTCTTAGGAGATATTTAATCAATAAGTTTGTGAGAAAGACAAATGCAACAAAAGTTGTGACAGGTCATAATGCCTCTGATGAGGCACAGGTTTATCTGATGAATCTGTTGAAGAACAAGCAGGAGATGAATGCTCGTCTTGGGCCAATGCCTGGCTTGATCAGATCTAAATTATTTGTTCCAAGGATAAAGCCATTGTATCTTGTTACAGAAGATGAAGTAGAGAGATATTCCAAGATAATGAATTTTCCAGTCAAGTATGGAAGATGTCCTTGTGCTCATGATGCTTACCGGAATTATGTAAGGAATTTCTTGAATGAGTACAAAGAAGTTAATCCAGATGTTCATTTGAATATTGTAACTAATTTCTTGAAAGAACTTCCTAAATTAAAAAAGAAGTTTGCAACAAATAAGATCCCCAATGTCTGCAAGAAATGCGGTGAGCCTGCCAAGGCTCAGGTATGCAGGACCTGTCAGATCCTATCTCATCTTAAGAAGAGCTCTTAGTTCTCTTAGTTCATTTTTTGTTAAAGGCCTGACTTTCCCTCTGTTTAATTTTCCTAAGCGTATGTTTGCTATCTGTGTTCTCTTCAGTTCCTGGACCTTGTATCCTAGTTTTGCAAAGATTCTTTTTACTACGTGTTTTTTGCCTTCATGTATTACTACCTCCATTCCTTGTGGAAGTCTTCTGTATCTCTGTATCTTGATTCTTTTGCCGTCTAGGTTTATCCTGTTTAATTTGTTTTCATCCCTGAACTTTTTGTCTAGGACAACCTGATATGTTTTGTAGGTCTGGTATCTTGGGTGCATTATTCTGTTTGCTAATTCACCGTCATTTGTCAGTATCAATAATCCTTCTGAGTTTTCATCCAGTCTTCCCACTGGAAATATTTTTTCTTCTGTTTTTATCAGGTCCATTATCACTTTCTTGCCTTTTTGTTTTAGAGAAGTGACATAGCCTTTTGGCTTGTTAAACGCAAGATACACTTTTCTCTGTGGCTGCAATATCTCTCCGTCTAGTGTAATCACATCAAGCTCTTCATCTGCTTTATCACCTAGCTTGATTCTTTTGTCATTTACTTTTACCCTTCCCTGGGCTATCAATTCTTCGCATTTCCGTCTTGATGCAACTCCTGCAGCTGCAAGTATTTTTTGTACTCTCTCTTCCATAATACACAGTACTAACAGAAGATTTAAATAATTAACTGAATAAGAATAGGTTATGATTGATATTGTGTTTCCGAGCAAGAATGAGAAAGAGTTTATCGAGATAGCTGAAAAGCTGGGCTACTTTGAATTGATTCTTGTTTATAATAATAAAAAGGATATTCCTGATTTTTCTAAGTTCAAGACAAAGCTAAAGCTTAAGACAGCTCTGCTCTCTCCTCAGAAAAAGGTTCAGTCAGCCAGGACTAAATCAAGGCTTGTTTTCACAAAAGCTGTTGAGGATAATCGTCTTGCTTTTGAGAAATCAAAACCAGATCTTGTTTTTGCTATTGAAGAGGTCCAGCCAAGAGACTTTATGCATCAAAGAGGCTCTGGCTTGAATCACATCATGTGCAGGTTTGCCAAAGAGAACAATGTCAAGATCGGCTTTTCCTTTAACTCAATCCTTAACTCAAGCGCTATGTCAAGAGCCCAGATAATCGGGAGGATGCAACAAAACATAATGTTATGCAGAAAATACAAATGCAGGATGGTTATTGCCTCTTTTGCAAAAGACCCTTATGAAATGCGTTCACCTAAGGACTTGATGGCTTTCTTTATAGAAATAGGGATGCATCAAAAAGAGGCAAAGGATTCATTCGTTCAATTCTAATCTTGCTTCTGAAGCGCTTGTTCCTAATTGTTTGCATCTTTCTTTAGCTTCTGCAGAGGCCCAATATTCTGCATTTTGTGGTAATGATCTTTGGCATTCTAGAACATCTTCAGGATCCAGCTTTTGGCAATGGGTTGTATCGCCTGATGCTTTTGCCATGCACCAAAAGTCTGTTTCAGGGCATTTTGATGCATCCCCTAATGCCTCTGCATTACAACGCTGTCTTTCTTTTTCATATTCTGGTTCTATATCTGCGCAGTATGCAACTGCGTCTCTTGTAGCATAAGCAATACACAAATCTTTTATTTCTTTGATCTTATCGCAATAACTGATATCGCCTGTTTTTCTAGCCATTAATAAAGCATACTTCTTTTGGTTTTGCTCTGTGCATTTGTTGTATTGCTTGTTGTATACTGCAGTATATTCAGAAGGACTTATCACATAGAATAGAACTGCACCAAAAATAATAATTATTAATATGCCTGAAATAAGCAAGATCAATTTTCTTTTTTCCAATAGTATCTCCTCTTTTTTGAAATCTTTCTTTTTTAGACTATTTAAAGCTTTCCCCGCTCCAAAAGGTTTATATATGAAATATTCGATAATACTCTAAAAGAGGGTTTATATGGGAATCAAAAGCGTAATATTAGTTATTTTAGTGTTTATCCTGTTATCTTCCAGTGTTTATGCTGTTGGTTTTGAGTGGGCCTTGGGTAATAGCAACACATTGGATTGGCTTAGCCAACCTTATGAGAATGTGAAAAACGCGTGCTTTACATGGGATGATGTGGTGAAGATTGAACAGCTTGGACAGCCGGTTCTTATGCTTACAGAGTCTGTAGATGGTCATAGCTGTGATAATGAATGCCAGACAGGTTTTAGGTTTCATTTTTTTTATAAAGACAGGGAATTTCTTTCTAGAAAATACAAAGTTAGTGAAAGCAGCTGGGTAGAATATCATAATCAGCCTGTTTATTCCATAGTAGATAAGGTTACTGCAGGTGGTTCTTGTGACTGGAAATATAAAAAATGTCCTGGTCACACAAGGTGTGATTTTGATGGGAATGCAGGAATTAAGTGGGTAGATATTGATGCTTCTGGTTTTGAATCTGTCTTTCCAAGAGATGGAATTAAGGCAATTGGTCCTATCACAGACTTGATTCCTTCTGTTCTGCTTCCTGATAATGCAACAATTTATGTTGGTGCTTATACAAAACTATACGGCGATATTTTATTTTGGTTCGGTCCTGCAGAGAGCGAGCCAACAGATCCTTTGAAAAGAGATACTAATGATTATTTTGACTATATTAATTTTTGTTCTGATTTAAATCACGACGCTGTTTGTGATTACATCATTGCAGAGTCTTGTTATGATGAAGGTGCTGACTGGTGTGGTTATCCTGGGTGGGGGAAAGGTGTTTGCTGTGGTGCTGATCCTGAGCAGATTACTGCTGATACTGGATTGATTGCTGGTAATTGTACTGGTCGGTTGTATGATGGTGTAGCGTATTGTGGTGTTAATTTGGATGGTAATTATGAGTGGGCTCCTGTCAATGAAGTTGGTGCTGTTCATGAACTTTTGAAATGTCCTGGAAGAAGTATGGTTTCAGAAGGCGCAGAATTTAAGGATTGTGAACCAGGAAGTGCAGATGCAAAGTTTTTTGAAATAGAAAGCGTAATAGGCAAGCACGGCTACTTGTGCTCTAATGGTGAATTATTTGAGTGTAAGGGTGATGGTGCTTCGTATTCTTGGGACCAGGATTTTGTTGCAGAGACAGGTATCTCAACTAATGATTTGGTTGGTTCTGGCGGCTGCCCTCCAAAGATTATTGCTTACTGGCCTCTGGATGACGGCACTGCAGCTGACTCTATCGGTACTTACACTGGAACTATTGAAGGTGGTGGCAGTACAACCGGTAAAATAAATGGAGGCATTCATCTTGAGCAAGGCAATAAGATAACTCTTCCTGCAGATCTTCCTGTTAAAGGAAATCAATTTACTGTTGAGGCTTGGGTTAAGCCTACTGAAACCTCTGGTTTGAGAAATATTATTGAGAAAGATGATTCTTTCAGGATTGCTATTGATGACGAGCTTCTTGTTGGTGCCGTTCATACTGGCCAGCCCATGAATGATTTTGGTTCTAGAAGGGTTGTATCAAATATCTGGCACCATGTTGCTTTGGTTTATGATGGTGATAAAGCAAGCCTGTACCTGGATGGTATTGCTGTGACTGATGCTGGTGTGTCTGGAGATATTGTCTGGAATGATAATCCGATTATCATAGGGGCTTCTTTTGTTGGTGATATTGATGATGTTGCAATATACAATAAGGCTTTGAGGAGCAGTTTGATTAGGCGGCATGCTAAGATGCCTTCTGCGTATTGCCAGGAGGCTGACGAGGGTATGAGCGAGAATTATTATTGTGCTTCTGATGGTGCGTGGACAACTGATTTAGATATTAAGGATGAATCCTCTTGTAACAAGGCAGGCTTTGTCTGGACAGGTAACTTGTGCTGTTCAGAAGATGATGATGTGAATGAATATTATAATGATCATGATACCCCTCCTGCAGATCTTGCTAAAGAAGCAGATGGCGGCCAGACTGTTGTTGCGCATGCAGGTGCGCAGGTTTCTTCAACTCAGATTATTTTAACTAATAAAAATCAGTTTGCAACAATTAAGGGTCCTGCTAAATTAGTTATAGAGACTTATTCAGCAGAATCACCCATAGATATTGGTGCCTGTCCTCCTTTGGGCAATCCAGAGACTATTGTTATTGCTCCTTGGGAGCAGAAGACTATCAAGATTTTAGGTCTAGGAGAAGCAGGAGATCCTTGCAGATACCGCCATAAAATTATCACAGCAGAGCCGTTTTTAGCTATTGGAGGCTGCTGGGATAAGGACTTTGTTCCAATTGGTCATTTTGCAGAGCCTAATATCATAAATTATCACGGCCACTTTTACAGCTGCGGTTTGCCAAGTAGTGCTTCTGAATTACAGATTCAAGATACTCAGAATGAGGGAGATTTAATAATTCCTGCCAGCCTCACCTGCAGTGACATCAAGCTTAATGCAAGAGGTGCAGGAACTCATGTTGTCTGTAATCCTGGAGGAAAGTGGCAGTTCACAAATAATTCTGTTGCAACAACCAGTTCAGAGATTGTGTGGGACATCACAGGAACAAATGCAAGCCAGTATGGCTGCTGTGGAGAGGCCCAGTGCTGGACTGGTTTTGAGTGTGTAAATATCGGTGATTATTACACAGATCCTGTTTCAGGAGATAGTTATTTTTGCGAAGAATAAAAAGAGGTGTATTTGTTGAAAAAAGCATTGGCCTTGTTGTTACTGGTAATTTTGTTCGCTTCTTCAGCTTATGCTGCCCAGTGGGTGGGACCGTTAACACTTAAGCATAGCTGGGACAGGAAAGAGTTTGGTTTTTGTCCAGGTCCAGGCATGTGTCTGGTTTCAGCATCACCTGATGCTAATGAAGATTGGAATGGCCTGCCAAGCAAATACTTCTCAGATCCTCCTGGTCCTAAATGTATCAACAACGGACAGTACATTCTTGATTATTACTGTGAAAGCGGAGAGTGGACCACAAGAACAAAGCTTGTCGGCTTGACATTACTGGATTTTGCGCAGTCTAAATCCAATGATTATGTTTTGTTCTGCGACAATTACAAAAATGCCTTGAATCAATATGAATATATCGTCGGTTCAGGTTCTGACACTAAATTAGTAGAAGATTTATTCAAAGATTATCGCTGTGAACAAGTTAATTCAACAACAAGAACCACCTGCACAAATCATTTTTGTGTCTTAAAATATCGAGGCGGGACTGCCATTGGAACCAGTTTGAACACTGAAATCACTGACGAAGATTACTCTTTCTTGTTTGCTCTGAATCACTCTGAAGACGCTTGTGATAATGTAAACACAGGAAACAGTTTTCAGAGCTGTGACGATTGGACAAGCACAGGAAGAGTTTTCTATAATCCGGTTCTAAAATCATTTATTTATCTCTCTAGCATTGATTCTCTTCCATCTACAATATATTCTACTTTATTCAACACATTCATTAAGCCAGAGTTTGATGATGTCCAAACTTATGTGACAAATAATGTCGAAGATCCAGATGTCTCTGCACTTAATTTCAGCTTTTTCAAAGATACCAATCTCTATAATCGCTGGTATTACTCAAGGCAGATATCCAAATATGTTTTTGGCTTTTTAGAAAAAGACCAGACAGAATTTGGTTATGATTATCTTGGCATGAAATACACAGGTTATGACTTTGGAACAGATGCCT
>CAZXEZ010000009.1:14088-19628 GCA_964640255.1 uncultured Methanosarcinales archaeon
AATATGTTTAAGCAGTATGGAACAAGCCACAAAGGAAGAGGGGTATTTTGCGAAGACCAGTCTGGAAGTGACTTTTTTGTTATTGCAAAAGGCGCTAAAAACAGCAACAGTCCTTTGATTGATGCATGGCAGGATCTTGATTCAAAGCTTAGACCAAAATGAAACATGGACAGATAACGATTTTCATGATTATCGGCATAATCATCCTGCTCGGCGCAGGGATGTTGATTTACATGACAATGATTAAACCAGAGAAAAGCGGGGAAGAAAAAGTGGCTGCGCAAGCCTTGAGACAGGCAGCAGTCCAGCCTATCAAGGACTATATTACTTCTTGCCTGGACATTACTTCAGCAGATGCTCTTGAGTTTGTCGGCAAGCAGGGGGGAAGATTGTATGTCTCGCAAGGAGGGACTATCCCAGACCCTGCAACAGCGCAATTAGGGATTGTTTTCCTGAATTATGATGAATTAAGATTGTCTTATTCAGTTGTTCCTCCGCAAGGTTCTGTAGGTGATTTGTTTTTCTCAGAGCCCCCCAAGTATCCTTGGCCTGATTTCCCCTATTCTATTGCCAGCAATGAATCAGAGATAGGTTTCTTTGGTTTGGTGACACTGCCTCCGCTCTACAAAAAGCATGGCCCAAACTCTCTTCAGGAGCAGATGGAGACTTATACCTCAAATAATATCGGCAAGTGTGCTGATTTTACAGATAAATTTCCTGGTTATGAGATAACAACAGGAAAACCTGAAACAGTGATGATTATTGCAGAGAACATAACTCATCTAAGGGCAGAGGAATATATCTCTTTTGTTCTTGATTGGCCTGTCACAATCAAAGAAAAAGCCAGCAGTGCTGAAATAACTCTTGATAAATTCCGGGTAACACACCCTCTTGCATTTGGGAGGATTTACTACACTGTCAAGGGTATTGTTGATACAGAGGTCTCTAACATCAGTTATGAGCCAGAGACAACAGATGCTTATTTTATCACGATCAACAAAAATGCTTACGATAAGGATGATGTAATAATCTATCAAGACAAAAAATACAATCTTAATGCAAGACCGTATGAATTCAGGATTGCAAGAAAAAACAGGCTTCCTGCCCTGTACAAGATCGACCAATTTGAGATTGATAAGTTTGCTTACTGTGTTGATGCAGTTCGGTTCTCTATTGATGGTAAAAAGTTGAGAGCAAGTCCTGATTTAGAAGATGGTGATCCTTTTCCATTAAATATCACAGTAGTTGACCCAGATAATGATGCAATCAAACTAAGACTGGATCCAAGAAATCCAAAGGTTGATGAGTATGCAGTTGCTCTTTACGCAGATAACCCATCAAAAGGAGGATTAATATTCAAAGTTATTGCGTCTGATGATGAGTTAGAGGATTATCAAAAAATAAGAATAATTCCAAAAGGTTGTGAAGCAGATTGAATAAAAAATTATTATTATTAATATTGGCTGTAATTTTATTAGCTGCTGCTGTATTTGCTCAGCAATTGGGTTGTTGCTGTGATCCTGTTGTCAGGACAGGTTCTATTCAGTACCAGTCTGTCTGTATCTATCCTTTTATCTTTATTCCTATTCCTTCGACTGGTTTTATGGGTTGTAATGCTTTGTGTAATGCAACTAATATCACTGCCCCTCCTGTAGGCCCCCCTGCAGTTGGTTGTGGTGCGCCTGGCTATACCCCTCCTGTCTCTAATCTTGCGGTTAATCCTGCTAAGGGTGATAAATCAGTTCAGATTGATTTCAATGTTCCCTGTCCTGCAGATAGTGTTGAAATTCACAGATGCATTGGTTCTGCCTGCACTAATTTCACATTAATTGCAACACTTGGCCAGATTAATCAATACATTGATGATTCAGATGATTTATTGTGGAATGAAGATTATACCTACAAGATTGTTGCAAATTACCAGGTTTCAGGTGCATCTGATCCTGCAACAGCTACAGTTAATACTGGTGATATAGAGTGTTGGTACCAGGCAACTACTGGTATTTTCTGCGTCTCTCCGTTTTATTATGATCAGTTTAAGAATTACCTAAAAGATAATGGATACAAAGTTGGAACATCGTCAGACTTTAAATCAAGTTATGTCTCTGCAAGAGATGATGTTTTCAATAGTTTTTACGGCAAGTCTTGGTATTGTACTAATATGAATGTCTTGTCAAGGCCTGCCCCTCAGGTTGATTGCCCCTCTGATGAGATCTGTGTCTCAGATGGAAGAGTCGCAAGATGTGTTGAGCAGGTTGAATGCAGCATTGGGGGGAATTTTGGGTTATTTCCGTCTGTAAGAATCTGTGAGCAGGGTGCATTGGCTAACAAAAAATATTGTTTCTTGGACAGGTCCAAGACAATTGTTGACAAGTGCTTTGCTTGCGACCCTAAGATGAATTGTTATGATTATCACTCTAAAGATGCCTGCCAGAGAGATAACTGTGGTGTTGGGCAGTGTGCCTGGACAGATGTTTTTGCTGATTTAGGTGTTGGTGTCTGTTATGACACAAGGTTTGATGCCTGCAGTCTCTGCCAGGCAAAGCCAGCAGATACTGTAAAGAATAAAGAAGGTTATAACGCAGTGTTTGATTCCTGTACAGAAGAAAAAGCAGCAGCCCTCTCAACTGCTGAAAAGCCTTGCTTCTTTGATAAAAACACAAGAACAGGAAAGAGCTGTGACTTTGTTGATTGTTCTGTCTATTCCCAGAGCCAGTGTGGAAGTCCTTCTGGAGGTATTCAATTGAATCCAGACAATTCTATTAGTGTGAGAAGTAATGATCCTTGTAATATCGGTGTCTGCCAGTACTCTGCTGAAACTGGTTGTGTCAAGAATGCTAATGGCGCTGCTGGTTCTGGTTGGCAGGATTGTATGGGTTCAACAAGCCCTGCTGCCTGTGAAAAAGATTTTTTCCCTCCTGAAACAATTGCTGCCCTCTCTGGCCTGGTTCCTGGAAAACAAGACTTTATTGATTTGACTATACTTGATAAGACAACCAAGACAGGAAAAGTAAAGCCTTTGCAGGGCAAGCCAGGTTACAAGACTTACTTATGCATTGTTAAGGGTAATGCAACTTGTGCAGATGCTGCGGCATTCCCAATCGAGACAAATAAAGCAAGATTGATGATTAATGATCTTGCTCTGCAGGATGACCAGGAAATTCTTGGAAGATTCGCTGCTGGCAGTAATGTTGTTAAGTTTTATTCAGTTGATGTAAATAATAATGTAGAGGTTGTCAAGTCAGTCACAGTGTTTGCTTGTGACCAATGCATAGGTCCAAAAGCAATCAATGTCTCTGTGACAGGGGGGGCAAAGGTAAGGAACGCGTTTTACACAAATGTACTGCAGCCCTCTATCCAGGTTGTTTTCAATGAGCCTGCACGGATAAAGGCATTCAGTTTGGATAAGGCAGGTGCTATCTCTGCCGCAACCATCGCTCCTTCTTCTGGATTGAATTATCAATATATGATCACCCCTAACAGCCCTCTTTCAGAAGGGATATACAAGTTTTCTTTGAATGCAGAGGATAATAATGCAGTTCCAATGGATCTGCCTCTTATTTTCAATTTGGTTATTGACACTACTGCCCCTTCAGTTAATGTTGTTCCTGTTGATGGTGCAGAGTTTGACACTAAAGATATTTCAGTGGCTCTGACTTTTAACGAGCCTGTTTTCTTTAACAAGACCACTCTTGATGAGGTTGTTTTTCTTAATGAGTTTGTCAAGGATGAGATCCCGATTTACCTGGCAAGAGAATTAAATAATGCAAATGATACTCTTTATTCTGGTGTTGTCACTAGTCTCAAGGCTGGATTAAA
Source organism: uncultured Methanosarcinales archaeon (assembly GCA_964640255.1). Classification (GTDB taxonomy): domain Archaea; phylum Nanobdellota; class Nanobdellia; order Woesearchaeales; family ARS49; genus WJJT01. Next base: position 17,908 of record CAZXEZ010000009.1, read on the forward strand.
GATATTTGATATTGATGTTACTGATTACGCCTCTAATAGGTTAAGGACAAAATCTTATTTTTCTGTCCTGGCTGGCCCGCCTCAAATAAGGATAATGCACCCAAGCTGGGGTATTTCATCTGTATACACGTTTAATGTAACAGTAGAGACTTCAACAAAAGCAAATTGCAAATATATTGCAGGAGTTCCTGTTGCCCCTCCTGCAGGTAGTGCAGGCTTGTCTGATTTTGATTCAAGTGATAGCATCCTGCATGTAATCAATACTGTGTCCATACCTTACGGCAGCACTGGTGCTTATCCATTGCATGTCTATTGTAAAAATGAAAAATTCAACGCAACTGTTCAGTCTTTTGGATTGCTTGTTGATTCAACTCCCCCTAGTATTGAGTCTGCTTATGCTAATCCAGATCCTGTTGTTGAGCCGGTTGATTTTGGCTTGGATGTCTATTCAACAAGACTGCAGGTGCAGACAGATGAAGAAGGTTTCTGTAAGTATAGTGCTTCTCAGCAGAACTTTAATCAGATGGAGGGTTTCTTCCCTGGTTTTGATAGGGTTCCTAAGAAGTCACACTCTGTTGAGGTCAATGTTTCAGAAGTTAAAGGCTATACTTATTATGTTGCCTGCAAAGACAAGGCAGATTTGGTTTCCCCAACAATTCCAATTACTTTTACTGTTAATCTGGATGTTCCTTTCTCTATAAAGAGTGCCACAGACCAATACTCTAAATCTGAATTGTTTCACTTGCGTGTTGACAGCAACAAGAGAGCTTTCTGTTACTTTGGAGAAGATCCTGGTGCAATAACCAATTGCTTTGGTGCTTGTGAGTTCACTAATGGTCATGCACAGGAAATCAATAAGCCTAGTGGTTCTCACAGGTTCTATGTCAAGTGTAACACTGGCTCTGGTGGAGAGACAATCAACACGCTTAATGTTACTGTTGTTGTTGATACAACCCCTCCTGTCATGGAGTATGTTGATGACAGTTCTACATTGCCTGGTGAACCAGATATTTCCTGGTATTCTGATAAGTTAAGGGTTAAGTTCCTTGGAAAAGATGCGCAGACAAAGGTTATCAAGTACTGGTATCTGCTTGAGACTGCTTTTGCAAGAGAATTGATTGTTAACTGGACCCCTAGCCTGGAGATTAATGGAAGTCCTGTTTTTGTCAGGGCTAATTTGACAGATGGAGCGAGATATGTCTTTAGGGTAAAGCCAGAAAATATTGTTGGTTTAGCTGGAAACTATAGTTCAAGTGATGGCGTGACAATTGATTTTGCAAAAATACCGCCTCAGTGTGCTAATGGAGAGAAAGACCTTAATGAGACAGATGTTGATTGCGGCGGCATATGTGCTGGTTGTGCAGTCGGCAAGAGATGCGGTAATGATAATGATTGTGAATTATTCTACTGTGCTGCTGGTTTTTGTGAAGAGCCTGTTTGTGATGACAGCATAAAAAACGGCAAAGAGACAGATGTTGATTGCGGCGGTGATTGTCCTGGTTGTGCTCTTAACAAGACTTGTGCACAAGATTCTGATTGCATGTCTGAGAATTGTAAGTTCGGGGTCTGTATGATTGATTCGTGTGAAAATGGTGTATTAGACGGCACTGAATCTGATGTTGATTGCGGCGGTTCCTGCCCTGATAGATGTGTGGATGGACAGAACTGTAACTTGCCTGGTGATTGTGTTGAGGATTTAGAGTGTGTTGATGGAACATGCG
>CAZXEZ010000010.1:0-3025 GCA_964640255.1 uncultured Methanosarcinales archaeon
TTCACATACTGCATCATTTTCAACTACTATTTTTATCTTTAAATTTGGGTCTGCTCGAATTTTCTCTGCTATTTTGTGGTAAGAATGCCCGTAAGAATGTGGTTCTATTTTCTTCCCTGTCCCAAAACTCCGCATGATATCATAAAAATGATGTATTCGCAGATTCATATGTTACTTTAGTTCCTCTTGCTATATAAAACTAATCATCATCTATTCCAGTACAGAATACTGCATACACTGGCCTGTGGTCAGAAATAGCCTCTTTTGCCTTGTCCATGTCCATCCCAGAATCAAAATAATGTATCCCACTCAGTCTGGTGTATTCATCTGTGTTAGAATCAAAGATTATATTATCATAAAGATTGCCTGTTTTTCCTAGTGTGCTCTTGCCTTCTTGTATTGCTATGGTTACATCTGGTATTGCCCAGATATACTCAAAGTTGTCTTGTGTTGGCTGTGTGTTAAAGTCTCCTGTCAATATCAGGTCATTCTCAGAGTCTTTTTCTTGGTAATATTTATACACGCTTGCTATCTGCTTCATCTCTCCTGTCCTGTCACTGGCCCTATCCCCGTATAGTATGTGTACAGTAATTATTTTAAAGTCAAACTCGCCAGATTTAAATGTAGCATAATAAGGCTCTCTAAGAAAATTATCAAATTTGTCATAATATGTCTTGCCTTCTGAAACTACTTCTATTTTATCGTTAAAAATAAATGCATATCTCTCTTTTTGTGTATTTCCTACTTCCTCGCTTACTATGAAATCATATCCAGGAAGCATCTTCATAGTTCTATTAAGAATAATAGGGTCTCCTAGCACTTCCTGCACTGCAATTAAGTCAAATTCAGATAACACTTCTGCTATTTGCTTTAGTTCTTCGTCTGTCCTGCTGTTGTCTGAAAACTTGCGAATATTAAATGATGCAATTGTTATGTTAGGGCTGCAGGATTTTATCTGCGGTTCTTGTGGAATCATATCCTTTATACTTAATCCTGTTATTCCGCACCCTGTTAACAGCAGTAATATTAAAATTAATGTTTTCTTCATATAGGTTTGTCTGCAATATCTGGTTTATATGTCTTTCTAAAGAATTCCTGAAAACTTTACGAAACCTGTTTCTCTATATTAAAGATGAATTTCTCAAAATCATGGACTTTTATTGCTGCGCCGCAGGCATGCTCATGCCCTCCGCCATAGCCGTCTACATCAACAAGTGCTTTCTCTATTATTGGCTTTAGGTTTATGTTCATTGCTCGTATACTGCATCTCATCTCTCCTGATTTCTCTCTCCCTAATACTATGATGCTGTCTGGAAACATGTACAGTAATTCATTTGACAAATCTTTTGTCAGGCTTAGCTTGTCTTCTGTGTACTTGAATACCTTTACTTTCTTGTCTGTCTTTTGTTTTAGCAGTCTTTCCTTTAGTTCGTCATATACCTTGTTTATTTTTTCATATTTTTTGTACACTAATTTTCCTTTTGACGTGCTTTCCTCAAGTATTTCATACGGGGAGTCTATTCTTGTCATCACTTTCATTGATTTCAAGACTTCTGATGTGCTCCCTTTTAGGTTGAATGAGAAAACCTTGTTCAATATGCCCATTTTTGTCTCAAATAATATCTCTCCTGCTGTCTTGTACTTATCTGGCATTAAATCAGGGTATTTTTCCCTGAACTCATCTGTAAAATCTGGCAAGTACCAGTCTCCTAAGCACCCTACCATCGCTATCCAAAGGTCTTCTTGCACTACTTGATAGCATAGATAAGCAGCAGGTATGTTCAGGTTTTCATCTTTTGTTCTTGGATTAAAGTATTTTACATTTTCTCGCTGAACAGCAGGGTGATGGTCTATCCATATCACTGGAACTTTTGCCTTGTCTATGAAATCCTGTTCAACCATTGCAATATCAAGTACAAATACCTTGTCTGCTCCGTATTCCTCTACTTTTTTAGCATGCTGCACTGTCAGGTTTGGTTTTGCCTTTAGCACAATCCCTTTGCCCTCTTTTAAATATCTGTAGAATAATAAGAAGCTTGCCAGGCCGTCTTGGTCATCATGAAAAAAAAATATTGGCCTCTTGCAGGTATCTAATTCATCCTTTATCTGCTTTATCTCCTTTTCACTTAGCATATTTTACCTCTGTTTAGCACCTAGCGAAGTTCTCAATTAACAAATAGCGTTTTAATAAATCTGTGTTTAAGCAGTAATCAAAGCGAAACGTAGCGTGCTAAATACAGAAAAGGCAAAAGGTTTTTAAATCTTGCTTAATTTCTGATTTTTATGGCTTTGTGCGATGGCTGTGTAAACAGCAAGAGTTTTGGAAAAAAGTGCTGGTTTTATTGGGAGCTTAAGAAGCAGTGCTCTCAGTTCAAGAAAAGCCCGGGTGCTGAGACAGAATTCAGGGAAGAGGAATGATTTTCGTCTTCTCTAATGTCTCTTTGACTAATTTCTGAAGATCTAGTTTGCTCTCCATCTCTTTTATCTTCTCTGGTTTTGCCCTTGTTTCAGGATGTTTTGCTATCAAGAAGCTGCAGCAGTCAGAATAAGGCAAGATAGAGGTCTCAAATGTCTCGATTTCTTTTGCTATCTTGATAATATCCACTTTGTCCATCCCTAATAATGGTGTGAATACTGGTTCTTTTGCAGCGTCATATATTACTGTTATGTTATCCAGTGTCTGTGATGCCACCTGACCCAGGCTGTCTCCTGTCACAAATCCTTTTGCTCCTTCTTTTTTTAATATCTCTTCTGCTATCATGAACATTACCCTACGATAAACTATCATTCTTGCTTTTGCAGGAACTGCTTTGATTATCTCTTGCTGTAATTTCTTAAACGGCACTAGATATAGTTTGGTTTTCTTCTTTGTGAGCTTAGAGAGTATTTTTGCAGTCTTTACTACTTTGTTCTCTACATATTTTTTCTGCAGGGTCTGGTTGTGAAAGTGCACAAATACAACATCTGCCCCTTTTCTGAGCATGAGATAGCTGCTTACTGCAGAATCAATCCCTCCGCTTAATAG
>CAZXEZ010000010.1:3035-4008 GCA_964640255.1 uncultured Methanosarcinales archaeon
AAGTCTTAAGTTTGTACTTTTCTTCTGTCTTTTGCATACCACCCAAAGAATTCTGTTTTCTTCTCTATCTTGAATCCTGCTTTTCTAAATATTGGTTCAATTTCTTTTTTGTAGTAGTTGTGAATCGGAAATTTGCTCTTCTTTTCAAGCTCTTGATGCTCTTTGCTCAATTTTTTATTCACTGTCAATGCAAAATATCCGCCATCCTTCAATACTTTGTTCACTCTTTTGAGTAATCGCAGTGGATTTTGTATGAATTCCAGAACACCAGTAAGAACTACTGCATCAAAATTATTCTTAGGCACTTTTAGTGGTTTTTCTATGTTCTGGCAGATTAATTTTTGAAAAGGCAGTTTTTTTGCTGTTTTTATCATTCCAGGTGCAATGTCTATTCCAGTTACTTGATGCCCTTTCTTGAACAGTAATACAGAACTTATCCCTGGTCCACACCCTAGATCAAGGACTTTTGCCTCTTTTTTACCTAATTTATTGATTATTAATTGTGCTATTTTTAAGTGAGCTGTGTACTTTGCCCATTTTACTATTTTATTGTATTCATTTGCTAGTTGGGAATACTCTTTTTTTATCTCTTCAGGTTTCATTTTGATTCAGTGTTCTGCTGTTTCTGTTATTTTTTTATTGCCAAGAGTGCTGCTCCATATGCTCCTGCATTTTGTTTTAATATTTTTATTTCGCAGGGCTTTAGTATCGCTCTTTTTTTAAGTTCTTTTTTTGCGGTGGAAAAGAATAAATCTGCTGTTTTGGTTATTCCTCCTGCTAGTGCTATTTGTTCTGGATTAAATATATTAACAATATTTGTTAATCCTACCCCTAAGTCTTTTCCCATTTTTTTGAATACTTGTCTATATTTTTTATTTTTTCTTGCTTTTTCAGCTAATATTATTACGCTGTTTTCTTTTATTCCTTTTTGTTTTTCAGTGTTGAGTATTCCTCTTTCTGAGATATATTCTTC
>CAZXEZ010000010.1:4018-18363 GCA_964640255.1 uncultured Methanosarcinales archaeon
GGCATTTGCTTTTCCCGTGTATATTCTATTGTTGATTATTATTCCTCCCCCTACTCCTGTCCCTATTGTAAGGCATACTAAATGTCTTTTTTTATTTTGCACGCTTGCTGCAAGTGCTGCGCAGTTGGCATCGTTTTCTATTTTGCAGTTTTTGAATATTTTGTTGATTTTTGTGTTGTTTAATTGCAGAAGATTTGGACACGCCAGTATTATCTTTCTTTTTCTGTCTATTGTTCCAGGAATCCCTATTCCCATTCCTTTGAATTGTTTTCTTGGGATGTCCTGCAATAGATTATTTTGCATGCTTGCTATATTTGTCAGTATCGCTTTTTTTCCTTTATGTTTTTCTGTGAGTATTTTTATTTGTTTTTTTATTTGTTTTTTTTCATTCAGCAGCACCCCCTTTATCGTTGTTCCGCCGACATCTATCCCTATGTAATACTTCATTTTATTAGCACGTATTCTGCGTGCGCCCATCCCAGTGGTGTTGCCCAGGGTATTACATGATTTTTCATTTGTATTGCAAGTTTTTTTGATTTGTTCATTTCATTGAGTATCCTGCTGTTGAATTCTATTTCATTTTCTTTCCATAAATCATATTCTTCCCGTAATGCTATGTGTTCTGGCAATAGTCCGTTTAGTTTTTTGCCTATTTTTTCTGTCCAGTCGATGCATTCTTTGGCTTTTTTCTTTTCCCCCAGTTGTTTGTAGAATCTTGCCCCCCATAATGTGAATACTATCCAGCTTCCAGATCCTCCTGTATACCAGTGCCAGTCCTTGCATATCTCAAATTTTCTGAATCGCCGGAATCCCCCTATTTCATCATACCATATGTTTTTCCTTAGGTATTCCATTGTTTTTCTGAGGATTTTGTTGGAGTCAATTATGTTGAAATAAAAAGGGGCTAGTTGGGACACGTCCGGTGATTTAGGGTATTTTATGTTTTTCATGAATACTCCTAGTTTTTTGTTGAACATTTTTGTCTGGATTTTATTCTTTATTTGTTCTGCTTTTTGTTTCCATTTTTTGGCTTGTTTTTTATTTTCCAGTATTTCGGCTATTTCTGATGCATCATATACTGCCCTGCATGCTGCGCTGTTTGTCCATATTTCGTATCCATTTTCCAGTCTGTAGAATTCGTGGATGCTTCTTTCTGTTTTTATGAGTCCTGTTTTGCTTTTTTGCATCACAAAGTTCATGCAGTCCTGCACAAATGGCCACATTGTCTCCAAAAAAGCGAGGTTTTCTCCATGCTTGTATGTGTCATGTATTCCGTGCACGATCAATGCAGTTCCGTCATGCTCATGCTTGTCTGACACGCAAGGCCATCCTTTTGCGTGGTATCTGTGGAGTATTTCTTTGAATTTTTCTATTCGCGAGTATCTGTTTAGAAAGTAGTAGAATTTTTCTGCGCGTTTGTGTTCTCCTATTTTATTTAATGCTTTTGTTATTATTACGCCGTCTCTTGCATAAACATAAGGGTATGCACCATTTGCAGGAGTTGCGAGTATTCCTCCGTTTTGGAGCTGGAGTTGTTGTAGTATTGTTTTGCTTTTATCTAGCAGGTTCATCCTTAAGCACCCTTGTGATGAATTTAAAATGGTAGTCTTTTTGTGTTTTTTTTGGGTAGTTGGTGATTACTTCCATCTTTGTTTTTCCTGTGTTTATGAGTCTGTGGCCTGATGTTCCATTTATTGTTATCGGCTTGTTTTTTTGGAGTATTATTATTTTGCTTGTTTTATTTTGTATAAGCAGTATTCCTTGTCCCTTTTTGAGTGTGTATTTTTCTTTTCCTTTGCTTTTGTGCCTGTGGCCTTTTGTCATGTAGTATTCGTTGCCTATTGTTCCTGGATTCATTATTGTGAGGTCTGTGTTTCCTGTTTTTTGTTTTTTATTGTATACTGTGTAAATCAGGGGGTTTTTTGTTTTCAGAATCTGTTTTGCTTTTGCCTGGTTGTGATAGCGTGTTTTCATCTCTTTTAGTGTTCTGATTATTTTTTGGTCATATGATTTTTTAAGATTCATCTTGCCTCTTTTTTTTAAAGTATTGCTTTTTTTAATTCTATATAAATGTTTGGTTATAAAAAAATACACAGATAAATGATTAACTTGCTTATTTTAGATATTTCATTCTTATGTCTGTCAAGTATTGGTTTAGTTCTTCTTTGTTTTTTGGTTCCTCTGGAAGCTTGCTTTTTTCCCTGCTTTCTTTTAGTCTGTAGAACAAGTCTGCAATCAGTTTTTGTGCCTGGTTGTGCACTGCTGCTGTTTTTGGCATGACTGATTTTTCTTCTGTTTTTAGTTTTATGAGTTCTTTTACCACAGGATACTTGAAATATTTGTTTGTCGCAGTTATGTTTGGCTCTAGTTTGCCTGTTTCAAGTAAATAAATTCCAGTCATCAGTGATCTTAGCACGTATAGGTATTTTTTTACTGTGCTTTTTCCTTTCTCTAGGAATTTTCTGTAGTTCTGCATTGCCATGCCGTTGTAATGGAAATATAGTCTTCTGCAGATGCATCCTTTTGCTAGTTTTTTCAGCTCTCGATGTTCTTTAGAGGTCTGTAATATAAGTGGCGAATTAATCTGTTCTAGCACGTTGCCGTTTGGTTTTATCATCAATCCTATGAATTTTTCAATCTCTTGTGATACAAAGTCATTGTCTCCATCCATCTCCTCCACAACTAATCTTGGCTTCTGCAGTCCTAGGAAGTCTTTTGTTGGAAGGATGTGGCACCCTCTGATGTCAAAGTCAGAGTCTTTAGAAGCAAAGCCATACAAATGAGCCCCGCTTAAGCTATAGAAGACTGGATTCTTTACTTTTCCCTTGATGAATTTTTTTAGCTCTTTTATTTCTTTCATACTGTATTTTTCAGCATAAGAGTATTTAAATATTTTGTAAGCTTCTCGCTTTTCATGAGATTGCCTTGTATTAAGTGTAAAGGTAGGAATCCTGCTAATTGTGGTCGTACCTTTTGTCCTATTGTGGCAAAGTCAGAGGCTTTATTTAAAGTTAAGGATAAAATGAACAAGGAGGATTTTTCTGGCTCTAGTCCTGCCCCTTTTGTTGGTCGTTTTGGCTACCCAAATATTAATGTAGGGATTCTCAGTCCTCCTGAGCAGAAAGATGATGCCTGGCTTCATGATGCCCCTAACCATTGGTCTAAGGAAGGGTTTAAGATACCTCAGATTGTGGATTTAAGGTCTGCTTTGATTAACTCCAGATTCCATGCACATGTTAAGGAGAGAAGCGACAGATTATTAGGAATAACTCAGGAAGTTGGCATGGCATCCAAGCCAGTTGATATTGAGGTTAATCTAAAGAAAAAGCCTGTTTTTCGCTTGAACACAGATGCTTACATGGCGCCTACTGGTCCTAATGCTGATTTAAAGAAGATACAGATAACTTCTAACCCTAAGATTCACACAAAAGTTGACAAGGTTGTCTCTGATACTGGTTTAAAGTCTGTAGATGGATTGAATTATCTTTATAGCAAGGGTTTTGATGAAAACTTTCTAAGTAAATTATTGAGCGTAGGAACTCTGGGTTTTAAAGAACGAAGAAAATTAGTGCCAACAAGATGGAGCATCACTGCCACAGATGATATTTTAAGCAAGAATATGATGCCAGAGATTCAGCAATACCCTGAATCAGATTATCTGGCTTATTTTGGTTCTTACTTGGGTAATTATTACTTGATTTTATTTTTCTCAGAGTTCTGGTCTTATGAATTGTTTGAATCTTATCTCCCTAAAGCAGGCTGGAACCCTACAAATAAGCTGGATTACACAACTGATTATGAGAGTTTTTACGGCAGAAAGTATTACGCAGAGAATTGTGTTGGCGGGTATTATACAGTGCGATTGGCTCTTGCTGAGAAAATGAAGAAAATGAAGAGACAAGCCTCTGTTTTAGTTTTAAGATTCATCACAGGAGAATATGCAATTCCTTTAGGAGTCTGGGTAACTAGAGAAGCAGCAAGAAAGACATTAAGCAACAAGCCAATAAAGTTTAGTGATAAAAAACTCATGTTAACTTATGCAAAGAACTTAATTCAGAAAAAGTTTGGTGTTGATATTGATTTTATATTAAATGAAAGTTGGCTGCTAAAAGAAGTAGGCAAGCAGAAAAGGATTAGTGCTTATTTCTGAAAATGCAAATATTTATATAAAATAAAAGAGAATGATTTATCATGGTCCTGATAAAATTTTACAAAGATGATTTTTATGAAGATGTAAAACAAATTCTCCAAGAAGGCAATTTATATGATGAAACTTGGGAAGCAAGAGAAAATTTAAAGCGTAAAATAGAACGAGACCCGCAATCCATTTTAATTGCAGATGTAAATGAGGAGATTGTTGGGTGTGTTTTTATTGTTGAAGATGGATGGAATGGTTTTATTTGGAGATTGTGTGTCAAAAAAAGTCATCGTAAAAAAGGAATTGGTTTATTGCTTATGCAAAAAGCAGAAGAGATTATAAAAAATCGGGGAATCAAAGAAGCTTCACTTTTTGTTGATTCTAAAAATGAGTATCTCAAGAAATGGTATCAAAAACAAGATTATATAAAAACTTCAGATTGGACTTTCCTGTATAAGAAGTTAGACGACAGTAAATAATGATTTCTTACAATCATCAAAACCATCTAAGAATTAAGCAGAAAAGGATTAGTGCTTATCTCTAGCGAAGCTTTTTAAGTTATTTCTATCTTATTGGTTATATGAAAGAAGTGCCTGTTGAAGATATGTTGAATATAGCAAAAAGAATATCTATCCCTAAAAAAGTAGAGAGCGAAATAATGTTCCAAGATCCCTTTATTATATGGCTGCTTTTTAGGGAGTTTGAACAGCGTACTGGTATAGATTTAGAAGGAGAAAAAGTTCTGGATCTAGGCAGCGGACACGGCACTGCCTTGGCTGTTGGCGAGTCTCATGGAATGAAAATGTACGGGGTTGAAAAAAGAGAAGATATGATTTCAATCTCTAGAGAAGAGCTAAAAAGAGCAGGATTTCATCCGCAAGTAGAGCAAGGTGATTATTTTTCTCCAGCCATGGCCTCATTAAGATTTGAGGATGGCACACAAATAAGTGAAATAAAATATTTTTACATCTTTGTATACACTGGCATGATTTATAGAGAAGAGGGTGGGCATACTGAAAAAGTTGTTAAAGATTTTTTCCTTAAAGACTTTGTTTCGCCTGGTTCTTATCTATTGATTAACCCAAACCATTGTAAATCAGATGAATGGTATGAATCTCAACCAATAGATGTAATGTGTGGTAGTGACGGAGAACATGAAGGAGGAGATTTAATAATTAAAAAAAGAAAAAAATAAAAACTTATTCTAGCTTTCCATCAATCTCTTGAGCTAGTTTAAGCAGTTGTTCTTTTGTACAGAGCTGTGTTGATGCTCCGATGTGTGTCAAGAACCTTCCGTTTAGCCACACTATGTTTTCTCTATCGATCTCTTGGTATTTGTAGTTCTTCTCTCCTACATCTGTCTCTGGCTCTGTTCTCCTCATGCTTATGCCTCTCACAAACTCTCTGTCAGATTCTTCTGCATTTTCCCAGTCTCTTGCTGTGAATCCTGCAGTCATTCTCTTGTTTTCACTGTCTGTGAAGGATATCCAGCATGTTCTCTCGCTTGACTTGTCTGTTGTTGTTATCTGTTCTTCATTTAGTTCGCAGATGTCTGCAAACCTGTGCACTGGAAGCAGAATGTCGCACACTTCCTCAAGCTTCATTCCTATTTTTGGGAATGGCTTTGGCGGCTCCATCTCTTTCTCTGGTGCCGGAGCAGGTATTGGTGCTGGCGCCACAGGCTTTGGTGTTGGCGCTACTGGTTTTGGTTCTACCTTTGGTTCTATTGGTTGACAAGCAACAAGAAGAACTAGGCTTAATACCAGCAAAGCGGTTATTAATTTCCTCATTCATATCACCTCTGAATATATGCATATATTTTGTTATGGTCTATATAAATATTTTGTTTAGAGAAGCAGATTCTCGATTCTTTTTTCTATTTCTTGCAGTGCCTCTTTTCTATTATTATATTCTTCTGCATACATCGGCTTGCCTATATTGACTTCTACTTGTCTTTTTGTGAACAAGAACCATGGTGTTATGTTGTAATTTCCTTTTATTCCTATCGGCAGGACAGGATTTCCTGAGTCTATCATGAGTTTTGCTGCAAGGCCCTGGAGTTTCTGCAGCTCTGTTTCTGTTGTTTGTTTTTCTGTCAGGCGCGCCAATATCCCTTTTATTTTGTTTTTGTATTTTCTTGATGGTGTGCTTCTGTGCCCTTCTGGGAAAAGTCCTATGTTTTTTGTCTTTGCCTGGTTTATGTAATACTGAAATACTGTTTTTTTAAGCCCTTTTTGCCTGATTTTTATTGCGCCCCACTCTTTTGCATGGTCTGTTACTATTTTTCCTGCTTTTTGAAGTGTGGCGCCAATATAATTTTTTAGGTGTAATTTTTTGGTTATTGTTTTCGTTATCTTGTCATACATAAAGAAGGAAGGTTTTGCAAGATAGCTTACTTTGTTTGGATAGATAGATGTTGCCAGCAACAGCATATCGAAAAAGCTTGCATGGTTTGCGCAGATTATGAAAGGAGGTTTTGGGATATTTCCCTTGCCATTTACTTTGTAGTCAAACCAGTCGTGCAGGAAAGAGGAGATTACAGAATAGCCTTCTGGATATGTTAATGGTTTTTCATATGTCCTTACATATTTCATTAGTCCAAATACTAGCCTGTGCAATGATTTATTAACCATATTAGAACCTCTTTTATGTTTTGTATCACCAATAAATATTTAAATCTTGTCTTTTACATGATTTTGTATGGAATCCTTGAGAAAAAACCTGCAGGACCTGGTAGTTGCACTGGATAATCTTAAGTCTAATAGTGTCTCTCTAGACAAGCCTTCTAAAGATGCGCTTCCTACTGATTTCAAGAGAAATCAGAGTGATTATTTCAGGAATGCTGTCTACACTGCTATTCAGTTTCTTGAGAAGGACATAACTAACCTTGGCACGATTCCTCCTGAGAATTTGCAGGATGTTGAGCAGATAAAAGCATTGATCATAAAGCTTTCCTTGACAAAAGATGCAAGTGAGCTGAAATTGATTGTCAATCACATTGCAGAGCTTGCTGCTAAGATTAAGATGCCTAAGACAACAAAAATTAGTATTCCTTTTGACATCAAGTCAGATGTTGAGGCTGATTTAGCAGAATTGCATAAGTGCTATGCTGCTGGCTGCTACAGGAGTACAGTCATTTTGTGCGGCAGATTGCTGGAGACAGCTCTGCACAGGAAGTATTTTGATGCAACTGGCAATGATTTGCTGGAAAAATCTCCAGGCATTGGCCTTGGTAATTTAATCGCTAAATTAAAAGATAATACTGTTGAGTTAGATCCTGGCCTTAGCAATCAGATTCACTTGATCAATCAAATAAGAGTGCACTCTGTTCATCAGAAAAAGGATTTATTTACGCCTAGCAGAGAGCAGGCACATGCTATGATGTTGTACACTGTTGATATTTTGAGTAAGTTGTTTGGAAAATGAGGTGATATTTGTGAGTTGGTTTCAAAGATTTTTATTAAACTTTAGAACAAAATGGAAATCATATACTGTTTCTCTTATTCTTGCTGCAAGTATAGCAGCTAATATCGCGGTTTGGAAGGCTTACTCAGACCAGACAAAAAAGATGAAATTTTCTAAAGCTACAGTTATGATTATTAAAAAACATGGGTTTACACTTAAAAAAACAGAGGCAAATATTGGTAATATAGTGGAAAAAGCCAACTCTGCTAAGAACCTTGCAGAAGAGGCAGATCCATTAATTGCAGAAGGGAATGTTTCTGCAGCCGAGGCAAAGCTCGCAGAGGCAAGAAAAATGTTAAATGAGATACCTGGTCTTTTAGAAAAGTTAAACTTTGAGGAATTGCAGGCAGAATTAGCAGTCATCAAAGCAAGAGTGCAAAAAGAACCAGAGCTTGCAGCTAGTTTGGCAAGGATTGCAAAAAACGAGGCAAGACTTAGAGAAATGATTGCCTGGAGAGAAAGAATGCTTGAAACAACAGGTTTAGACATACAGCAAGTAGAGGAAAGAGCATCTGCGCTAGATTAAAATGATCCTGGAAGTTATCGCGTTAATCATTGCTTCACTTGTTTTCTTGGTTGGATTAATCATTGCAGCTCTAGGCCTTCCAGGAACTTTTGTCATTCTTGCAGGTGCAATCTTGTACAATCTTATCACCTGGTCTTGGTCTATTTCATTTGAAATTTTATTTATTTTATTGGGTCTTGCTATTTTAGCAGAACTAATAGAATTCATATTTGGATTATTAGGAGCAAAAATCTTCAAGATGTCTGGCTGGACAACTTTTGGCTTTATCGCAGGATTGATAATAGGAGCGATTGTTGGAGTTCCTATCCCGGTCATTGGTTCTGTTATTGGAATGTTGGTCGGAGGTTTCTTAGGAGCCTTTATTGTCTCTTACATTGAGAAAAATAATTTCAAGAAATCTTTGAAAGCAGGTTTTGGTGCTTTTGTGATAGGCATTGGTTCTATACTGCTGAAACTGGTTCTTGCTGTGATTATGATTGTGATTTTTTATGTGACTTTGTTTCTTTAGAATTATAAAGATTTTAATTTCTCTTTAAACTCTTCAAGCTCTGTCTTGAATCTAATCAATGTCTTCTCCAGGTGTGGAACCTGGCTTTTGATTGCTTCTGCAGCCTTTTCTAGGATATCGTCTCCTTTGTATTCCTCTGTCCACTCTAATTCCAGTTCCTTAAGATCTATTTTCTTCTTTTTAGTCACTGATTTTCTTGCTTTTTTCCATTTCTCAAACAGTTCTTGTGCTCTTGTCGGTATTTGAGAAGGCTTTACATCAAGTAATTTTGCTAGTTTAGCAACTAATTCCTCTTGTGCTTTCTCTTTTTGTTTTGCTGCATGTCCTGCTGCAAATACAATACGCACTACCCCATCTTTTACCTTGGCAGTCTTTAATAATTTGATTTCTTCAGCTTCAATAGTATTATTCAGGTGTGTCCCGCCACAAGCTTCAACATCCACTCCGGGAATATCTACTACGCGAATGAACTTTCCAGGCACTGCGCCTCCTTGATACAGGCTCATTCCGTATTTTTGTTCTGCTTTTGTCCTTGGCATGAAGCTTAATTTCAGTGCTATTGCTTGCTGCACTATCTTATTTGCCTCTTTCTCTATTTTTTTCATCTCTTCGTCTGTTATTCCTTGGTAATGTGTTACATCAAGGTATGCTTTTGTGACGTCTTTTTTTGCAGAAGCTTGATTGATATGATTTCCCAGGATTCTGCGTGCTGCTGCATTTATTATGTGTGTTGCTGTGTGGTGCTGTGTCAGTTGTTTTCTTCTTTTTAGGTCTATTTTTCCGTCTACTTCTGCCCCTTTTTTGAACTTGGGTTTTTCTGATAATACATGAATCACGTGATTTTCCTGTTTAAACACATCAATTACATTTATTCCTGCAATTGTTCCTGTGTCATGCAATTGCCCCCCTGATACAGGGTAAAAACCGGTTTTATCCAGCACTACGTTATTATCTATAATTCTCAAAACTTTTGCTTTAAAGTCTATTTTTTTCCAGTCATCAAAATAAGTGCACTGTGTCTCAGGAATATCTCCAATATCTAATTTCTCCTCTCTTTCTGTTGTTGTTGCCTGCTCTGCTTGTTCGTGTTTTTCTGCGACCAGTGCATAGAAATTATCAGGAATCTTGATCTTCTTGCCTGATTTCTCTGCCTCATCCCTGATCAGCTCAGGAGAAATTCCATTACTGTCATATAATTCAATCAATTCATTAGTATCGATTCTCTTTTCAAGCACTCTCTTGACGATTTCCTGTGTTTTTTTCTTTGTTGCTTTGTATTTCTCTTTTTCAACAGCTATTATTTTCCTAATCCCTTCTAGATTATCACTTAGTTCTGGAAATAAAGGTTTCAAATATTCTGCATGCCACTTGCATACTTCTGCTACTTCAATATCCCATTTTTGTTTGTCAATAAATCCAAAGCATCTTCGTAATATTACTCGTAAATTATACATTCCGCCGACATTGCTTGGTAATGCACCATCTGTTAAAGCAACTAATAATGCTCTTGAGTGTTCTGCTATTGCGTATAGTGAAATTATTGGCAGGACTTTTTTCTTTAACTCATCTACTTTCATTTCTAGTTTATTTGCCACGTCTTTCCATGCTTTATCTATGTCATCAACTTCTTGTACATTCAGGTAAGACGTTAGTGGAACAAATTTCTGCATGAATTCAGGGTCTATCTCTGCTTTTGTTTTCTTCTTGAGTTTCTCTATTACTGTTGGGAATGTTGCGTCATATGCTGTTGCAAGCCCTTGTGTAAACCAGGCAGCTCTCTCATGTCCCTGCCCCATGTCTAGAACTTTGATTTTCAGCTCATCCTGCCCTTCTGGAGTGTTTTCATATTGCATGTAGACTTGATTGCTGATTTCTAGTCCTCTTGAAAAGAACTCTACACAAGGGCCGAAGTTTCCTCCTCCTGCCCATGCATCTTCGTGAATAGTTAGTTCATTGAGAGGTATTCCCATTCCTTCCTGCAGCCAGGTCAGGTGGTCTTTCAAGTATTTGTTGATGTCATACTCTTTTGGAGGCACAAATGCGTGCTCTCCTAGCATAACAAAGCCCACA
The DNA here is from genome assembly GCA_964640255.1 of uncultured Methanosarcinales archaeon. GTDB lineage: Archaea > Nanobdellota > Nanobdellia > Woesearchaeales > ARS49 > WJJT01. The sequence continues at coordinate 14,726 of CAZXEZ010000010.1, forward strand.
AAGTGTCCTGTTATGCCTACGTTGTCTATATCGCTAAACCTTAAACAAAATTGTGGTATGACTAAAGGATTTGCAGGCGGCTCTACCTCTCCTGAGACGACAAATGGCTGAAAAGCTGCTATAGAAGCAATAGTAAATTCAGTAGTAGGATTCCATCTTGCAATTACAGGATAGCGTTTTACAGGTGTGTATCCAAGCTTTTTGTGGATTTTCACGTATTCTTTCCACACTTGGATATAATCTAGTTTTTTCTTTGCAGGACTATTTCCAATAAACCTGAATCCTCCAGAACAAGCAGGCTCTCCGCATATCTTCTGGTTTTTATCCGCCGTCCAGAACTGCTGCCCGCATTTGCATTTCTTCCTAGAAAACCCCATTGATTTCAGTGTCTTTATAGGGTAATATCTCTCAAAATCTTGGGTACACTCTGCCTTAAACCACTTTTTTAGGTCATTATCTGTCTTAAAGTACTTCTTGGCGCTGCATTTCTCTTTGCAAAAGCTCTTGGTGGTTTTTTTCTCTTTGTGCATATCTTGAGAATTATGACTATCTGTATATAAAATTTATTAAAAATTAGAGAAAAAAAAGGGTAATAAAAAAAGAAATTTAGTATTCTTCTTGGTTATTCCTTCCAAGTCTTGTGAAGCCGATTACCAGTCCGATTATGACCAGCAATACAACAAGCACCAACAAAAGAATCTCCAGTGCTTTTCTTATCTTTGCTGTGTTGTTTGTCTGGACTTCTTGTGCTTGTGTCTCTCCTCCTTCGGTTGTTGGGCCGTTTTCTGCTATGATTAGTTCAACAATCTCTGTCTCAGGCTCTACACAGCTTGCATCTTGCTCAAAGTTGACATACACTCTCTCTTCTGTTATGTAGTGTCCTTCGCCATACTCAACTGTGATTTCAACAGGATGCAGTCCGTCTGCACCGCATTTTGGCATTCTCAAATACATCTCTTCTGTCTCTTTCTCATCAAAAGCCTCGATTTCGTTGATGTATGTTGTTGCTGCCAGGTCAAAGTCTGGTATGTACATTCTTACCTTGATATCATCCTGTGTCTTCTCCCCATTGTTCTCAAGCCTTACGCTTGTCATAAGTGCTTCTCTTGCGCCTATTTTTGTTTCAGGGTAGAAGATTACATCTTCGATTTTCAGGCTGTGCCTTGGAACGTCTAGTGTGATTGGGTATCTTCCTATTGTCTCAACGTCATTTCTGTCCATTGCCAGGACTCTTAGCAGGTATTTGTCTGTGTCAAATTCATCTGAGAACTTTATGTCAAATGAGAATTTTCTTACTTCGCCTGCTTCCATGCTGAATGGGCCTTTGTGATCCTCAGCTCTATCTGTAAGTGAGTATTCAAAGCCAGATACAAAGACCTTTATTTCCATGTCTTCGATATCTTCTTGTGCTTCGATTAGAACATCAACGTCATATTTATTGTTTTTTTCTACATCAAGTCTTGTCACTTGATCCTGTCTCAACTCAACATCATCAAGCTCTACTTCGTTTAGTGTTATTGGTAGTGCGCTAGCTGTTGCTGCCAGTGCTAATATCGCTATCAGACAAAAACACAATATTGCTGAAATTCTTGTTTTCATGTTTAAATCCCCCCAATCGATGTAAATAATCGTTGTTACCACTCTCAAAGAGGTAAGATTATTTAAAGCTTTCGGTTATGTTAGCATTAATGAGTGGCAACTTAACCCGTCTTAGAATCCTTTGTCCAGACCTCTCGAAGCTTCTTTGCTATCCCTTCTAGGTCCCTTTTTTGCGCATCTGTAAAAGAGGGGATTGTCTCTTTTCTTGCCCGTGTTATCCAGGCATATTCTGGAGAAAAAGTCCTTTCCATGCAGAAGAGCGGTCTTATTCCAAACCCTACTCCTTGGTTTCTTCCCCTAAAGATTTCATATAATTCACAGGTTGTATAGTTGTGTGATGGTCCGCCTGGGTCCACTGTATGCGGCTCTGTCAATTGCAGTATTGTATCTCTTATCAGAGGTTCAAGTCTCTCTCCATGTGCCTCTAATTGCGCTACAACAACCTTGTGTGTGTTTGGTTCAAGAATCTCGCGAGAGGGACTTAATTGTGCCGTATCCCAGCCTACATACCTAATTACACTTTTTGCAAAAGTATACAAGACATATTCTGGGGCTGTCGGAAGTCTTGATGATGGCTCCTCTATTGTGCCTGCAAGAACTGCTGTCAGCACACGTCTGCGGGTAGATAAATCAATTTCAGATGTCATATTTCTTTGTTGGTGAAGCGTCTTAATATTCTTTGTTGTCTTTTGAAATATATATTTGTCTCCCAAACATTTTTAAAATGCCTTAATTTACGCGTTTATTATGATAAGACAGCCTATTGTGGCTATCATGGGCCACGTGGATCATGGAAAGACTTTGTTGTTAGATAAGATTAGGGGTACTGCTGTCGCTGCAAAAGAGCATGGCGGTATAACTCAGGCAATTGGTGCATCTATCATTCCTATAGATACTGTAAAAAAAGTGTGCGGTAATCTGTTGGGTTCTCTGAAAGTCACTATTCCTGGTTTGCTGTTTGTAGATACCCCTGGACACGCTGCCTTTAACAGCCTAAGAAAGCGTGGAGGTAATCTTGCAGATATTGCTATTCTTGTTGTTGATGTTAATGAGGGTTTTAAGCCCCAGACAATTGAGTCTATGGAGATTTTGAAAGCTTTCAAGACTCCTTTCATAATCGCAGCAAATAAGATTGATTTGATTTCTGGCTGGCGTCCTGAAAAAGGAGAATCTATTCTAAAGAAGATTGCAGAGCAGAATGATCAGGTTCAGCAGGAATTAGACAAGAAAGTCTATGAGATTGTTGGAAAAGTCTATGAATTCGGATTAGAGGCAGAGAGGTTTGATAGGGTTGATGATTACACAAAGCAGATTGCTATTGTCCCTACTTCAGCTGTCACAGGTGATGGTATTGCAGAATTGCTCATGGTTATAACAGGCTTGGCTCAGAAGTTTCTTGAGCAAAAGCTAGAGGTTGATATCAAGGGTGCTGCCCGGGGGACTGTTCTTGAGGTTAAGGAAGAGCGCGGCCTTGGAAAGACAATGGATACTATTATCTATAATGGTTCTCTGAAAGTTGGGGATAGTATTGTTGTTGGAGGCATGGCAGGCCCGATTGCTGCAAAAGTTAAAGCCCTTTTCCTGCCAGCTCCTTTGGCAGAGATGCGTGAAAAGCGCACTAAATTCAAGTCAGTTAAAGAGGTTCATGCTGCTAATGGTGTAAAGATTGTTGCTCCTGGCACAGAGGATGTTGTCTCTGGCATGCCCCTGAAAGGTGCAGATGGTAACATTGATGCAGCCAAAAAAGAGGTTCAGAATGAAGTCAAGGAGGTCTTGACAGAGGCAACTGCTAAGGAAGGCATTATAATCAAGGCAGACAGTCTTGGTTCTCTAGAGGCTCTGGCTGTTTTATTGAAAGAAAAAGATATCCCCGTCCAAAAAGCATCTGTTGGCGTGATAACTAAGAGAGATTTGTCAGATGCAGAGGCTAATTATGAAAAAGATCCTTTGCGTGCAGTTATTCTTGGTTTTAATATTCCCATGCCATCTTCTGTTCCTGAAAATGTAAATGTTATTGCTCATCCTGTTATCTATAAGGT
>CAZXEZ010000011.1:0-13621 GCA_964640255.1 uncultured Methanosarcinales archaeon
GCGATAGAGGACCTTAAAGCAGTCACAAAAGCAGAAAAAATAGAATTCGGCAAAGGAGAGACTGAAGTCGGAACAGAAACAAAAGTAAAAATCACCTTCTAAACTTATTTTTCTCTTCTCAAGAAATCACCAACATCATACATTCTCTTAATCGCTACTTTTTTAGAGGATAAATCAATAACCTGGCCAAAACCAAGGCACTCACCATACTCATTCATTATCAAAACAAAATCAGATGCATCTTCTGACTTTACAATACTCTTTGCAAAGACATCTCTTCTGCAGATAAACAACCAAGCACCTTTTTCATTAAGCCAGACCTTCTTTTTTGAGTTTTTTGCAAGCAGATTCAGCAGGAAAACACTCGGCTTTTCTTTCTTGCCAAGATAAGTTCCTACATATTCTGCTTTTTTCTTGATACTCTTGCAGATATTTCTTAAGTTATCATCAACCAAATAAAAATCCCTATCTATCTTAATCATTTTACTTAAATCAATAATCTTCTTGTCTGTGAATTTTTGTATTAAGCTTATCATAGTTTCCTGATTTTTGCAATAAAAAATCCTGCGGTGTTTGTTTTATTAGGCCAGAATCTCCTGCAGTCAGCAATGCTCTTGTCTAATTTCTTTCCAAAAATATTTATCGAGCCAGGATCGCCAATCTTTAGACTGGTTTTTTCTATCTTTACCTTGAAATGCTTAAGCATCCACTGCATGTTTAATTCATTTTCCTCTGGCTCCAGAGAACAGGCAGAGTAAACAAGAGTCCCTCCTTTCTTTAATACTGAAAGAGATTTTTCAATCAAGCTTTTCTGGATTTCTGAGGCTCTTCTTATCCCTTCAATATTTCTTTTATTAAACCAAGCAGAATCTGTGATAAAATTACCAGAACAAGGGGCATCCAGCAAAATCTTATCAAATTGCATGTTCAAAGACTTTACTTTATTAGCATCCATTAAGTAAGCAATGCAATTAGTTATGCCGCAGCGCTCTAGATTTGTCTTTAAAGAAGCTATCCTGTGCTTTTTCTTTTCCAGGGCTATTACTGTGCCTTTGTTTTTCATGAACTGCGCAATCTGAGTTGTCTTTCCACCAGGAGCAGCACAGCAGTCAAGAACAGCTTCATTTGGTTTTGGGTCTAGGACCTGGACAGGAAGCTGGGCAGCAGCCTCTTGAAGATAAAAATAACCAAGCAAGTACTCTGTAATAGAGCCAAGAGAGAACCTAGAGGAGTAAAAATAACCGTGTTTTGCATAAGGGATCTTCTCCAGCTTTACCTTTTGCTTTTTCAATCGATTAATAAGTTTTTCTTCAGAAATATTAAGAACATTAATCCTTAAAGATGGCCTTAATCTAATACCAGAAACTGTTTCACCAAGCTTCTTGTACCTGTCAAGAAAAAAATTCATGCCCTTTTCCATCGCACACCTTGAGGAATGTCCTCAAGAACAATACCCTGCTCTTTTAATCTGTCTCTTATTTCATCTGCTCTCTTGAAATCCTTTGCTTTACGCGCTGCTTCACGCTCGTCAACCAATTTTTGTATGTCTTCTGAGATTTTCTCTTCTTTCACAACAATAAAACCAAGAACCTTGTCCAGGTCTGCCATAAATTCCTTGATTTTAACTGCATCCTTCTTGTTAAGATTGCCAAGGGCAATATTGACTTCTTTGATAAACTCAAAAACAGCTGCAAGCGCTCTTGAAATCTCTAAATCATCATTCAGGGCAGCATCAAAATCCTTTCTTGCCTTGTTGATTAATTTATCAACAAGCTTTGCATCCCCTTTACCATTAACTTCATCAAGTTTTTTCATGAAATCCCAGATTCTCTGCAGGGCATTACGAGCAGCCTCAAGACACTTAAAAGTAAAGTTCAACTGCTGGCGATAGTGAGTGCTCATCAAAAGATAACGAATAGCCATAGGATGATATCCTTTGTCAAGAATATCCCTTAAAGTATAAAAATTGCCAAGAGACTTGCTCATCTTCTTGCCCTCAACAAGAAGCCACTCATTATGAACCCAATATTTGACAAACAATTTTCCAGTAGCGCCCTCTGCCTGAGCAATCTCATTCTGGTGATGAGGGAAAATCAAATCAACACCACCGCCATGAATATCAAAAGTCTCTCCAAGATATTTCATGCTCATAGCAGAACACTCTATGTGCCAACCAGGCCTTCCCTTACCAATCTCTGTCTCCCAAAAAACAGCATCATCCTCAGGAGTCCATGCCTTCCAGAGAGCAAAATCATGAACATTCTCCTTATCATATTCATCAGAGAGCACTTTTCCAGACACGCCCTCTTTAAGCTGCTCTGGATCAAGGTGAGCAAGCTTTCCATAATCCTTGAACTTGGAAATTGGATAATAAATACAGCCATCCTCGCTCTTGTAGGCAAGGCCCTTATCCAATAATTTCTTTACAAGAGCAACCATCTCCTTGATATGCTCTGTTGCCTTGGGATAAACATCTGCCCTGACAATGTTCAAGGTATCTAAATCCTCAAAAAATGCCTTGATATATTTTTCTGTATACTCCTTTAATGAAACCCCCTCTTTGCAGGAGTTTTTGATTGTCTTATCATCTACATCTGTTAAATTCATAACAAACCTGACTTTATAATCAATATATTTTAGATATCTATTAAGCAAATCCCCAAAAACATAGGCGCGGTAGTTACCGATGTGAGGATAATCATAGACAGTAGGGCCGCAAATATACATAGTAACTTCGCCCTTTTTCAGAGGCTTAAATACCTCTTTCTTCCTAGACATTGTATTAAAAATTTTAAATGCCATAGTCCTGAATCAATTGCAGATTATATATAAAATTATCTAATTATCGTATGTGAATAGCACGCTTCGTTTGGCTTCTGTCATCGCTTACGTACAGATTTATGAGGCGAATCAATTCTGCATACGATAACTTCGCTAGGTGCTATGCACATACTAATTATCTCTTCTTACACACAAAAAGACAGTGGTCTTTTTGGTGGGGTGCCAGAAGGACTTTATCTGCGATAGTAACTGATTTTTCAAGTTTTTTCTTGACTTCATCAAAAAGAACAGAAGGCTCTTTTGTCACGTCAATGCTTCTTGCCTTGACAGCGAATAAAGCAAAATGATCTGGCTTGAGAAAAGCATCAACATTTTTCAGGAAAATATCAACCTGATTCTTTTGAGCAATATCCTGATAGAGCCAGTCAACTTGAGTTATCCTGTCCTTGTAAGCATCTGGCTGATTAGCATCTGCAAGAATGGGAGCCATGTTAGGCCTCTGCTCGCACAAGAAAACCAGTTCTCTCACAACCCGTGGGGCAGAGTCTAGTGCAAAAACAAAACCATCCTTGCCGATAATATCACTCACATGACTCACAGTAGTGCCTGTTGAGGCTCCTAGATACAGAACAACAGTATCTGGCTTAAGATTAATCTGGTGAATACCCTTGAGAATAGCAGCTGCAAGCTTGCTCTTGTCAGGATTCCACTCGCGATACTCTATATAATTATCTTTGACAAGCTTTTCACCATAGACAGAGATACATGGAACAAGATTCTTAGTAAGCAAAAGCTTTTTTTTACCTTTTCTAGACTCAAAAACAGACCTGAACTTTGTCTCTTTAATCATTTGAACCTCTTCTCCAGCTCTGCAATCAACTTGTCTCCAACAAACTCTCCATTGAAATAATCAACCTTAGAGGCAATAGCAATCTTGTCTGCAAGAGCTCTTGCAACCTTTCCTTTATCCTTGAACTGAGCACCCTTGACCAATTCATGATTGACTAAAATACCGTGCTTAGGGCTCTTTCCCTGGCCATGCAGATGCCTGAAGAGAGCTTTTTCAGCACCAAGCATCTGGACTGTTGAAGAGGTCATCTCTGAGAGATTTTTCAGAGAGCCTGCAAAAGAGAGCAGCTTTGCTCCTATGAAAGAACCTGCAATTGCATTGATATTAAGACAGACCTCTTGCATGGTCTTATCAAGATACTCTATCAATTCCTCTTTCATTTTGTGCAGTGAACAAATCTGCTCAGATAAATCAAGAATGATTTTCAGGTCTTGCTTCTCAATATCAGCACCCATGCTGTCTTTCTGCTTTTTAGCAGAGACAATTTTAACAATAAGCTCTTCATTAGAGCTAGTCTCTTTAACAAATTCTGGATTATAAAATCCATACCACTCTCTCAAGCGATTAATAAGCATATTGCTGACAGTATTAAGCTCTTCAATAGAATTAACAGCCTGGATAACAAGCAAATCCCTTGAGACAGAGGCTTTCACAGCCTGCCTTGTCAACTTGATATTCTCTTCCCTTAACTTCTTAAAATCAACCATAGAATAGTAACTATCCAGCGCCTTTAAAAAATTATTTGTTTTTAGCCTTCTGAAAATCAGAAACAGACAATCTTTGCTTCTTTCTCTTCTTAGGGAAGATTTTCTTAAGCTTGCTGCCAATCTTCTTAGGCAGTTTCTTGTCTTTTGCAAAATAGAATGCAGCAAAAGCAAGCACTCCGAAGAGAACAAAATAAAACAGCAGAAGCAGGAGCTTGGCACCAACATCCACAAAGGTTGCGTTGTAGAGCATCGTACCCCTCAACAGAGTCCCTCCTAAAACAAGAGGGTTATACTGCGCAAGATTATATATTGCAGGGGGCATGCTCTCAATAGGGATAATTATGTCTGACAAGAACAGCATGGCACTGCCGACAGAGATTCCTGCAAGCATGGCAGTCTCTTCTGAATTAAACAGATAACCAAGGATCATGCCCATGAAAATAAATATTGATGAGAGAAGGACAAGAATCGCAAGAGTGGTACCCATTCCAGAGAACATCTGCGTGCTGAAAACAATGGCAGCAATAGCAAGAATGACAACCAACTGCACCATCAAGACAATAAAGCTGCTGGTGAAGGTAGCTAAAATAAAAATCCATTCCTTTACTGGCATCATGTAGTTCCTGAAATAAGCTGAAGAGTTTTTCTCCAGCAAAATCAGGGTAGGCGCTAAAAGAAGAGCAGTAAAAGAGAGGATAAGAACAATCAGGATTGGGGTGATGTAATTAAGATAGCTTTTTTCAGTTGTTATCGGCTTAATGTGTGTAACGACTGGCTGAACAACAGCAGATGGATCTGTGACCTCAATAGCAGTGACCATCTTCTCAATATTATTAAAAGTCCGCTGCAGATTCAAGAGATTCTTCAGGCTTGCATCAAGCAATTCACGCACAGTGGCCAATTCCTCCAAAGAGACATCTCTCTCAGTGGCTGCCTGATCCAGCGTGGTCTTTGTCTGGGTTATCTTGCCAATCAAGGAATCGATTGCCTTGTCAAATTCCTTGCTTTCCTGGCTAATCAAAGACTCTGAAGTGTCAAGACGGTCCTGTAATGTATTCATATCAGCAATCCGCTGCTCAAGAGATGAAAGCAGGTTTTCTTTTGCCTGGTCACTCAAGCCGCTTCCAGGAACAGTATTACCAAGCGTATCAACAGAACTCTTTGCCTTGCTCAGGGCCTGCTGTCCTAAACTCAAAGAGTTATCAACCCAGTGCTTTACTTTTTTCTTGGCACTGGCAAGCTCTTCTGCACCAAATTCTGCAGGATTAAACTCAAGAGCAACCTCTTCTAATCTTACACTAACATCTGTTATCCTCCTGCCAGACTCATCATTGGCAGTGGTCAACTGAATAAGAGACGGCTTCTTGGAAACAATCTCACTAGTGGAGGTCTCGAGAGCATCAACAAGAATTGTTGTAAGATTCCTGCTAAGCTCCATAGAGCGCTCTGAGATGCTCTCTGTCATGACATTCAAGATAGTCCAGACAAGATTAATCTTAGAGTAATCAACATAAAACGTGACGGCATTTGAACCGTTTTTTGCAAGCTCAAAACCAGGGTCAAACACCAGGCAGGTATTGACCTCCCCAATCTCAATCCCTTTGTTGCAGGAAGTTGAATCAGGATATCTTATTACCTTGAACTGCTTGTCTGTCAACTTTTCAATAAAAGAGTTAGACAAATCATTATATTGCTCTGAAAACGTACCCACCTTAACAGCATACAGGTTAGTGTTATCAAAAGCAATACCTGCAAGAAAGATGACCAACAGGGGACCAAATATGACAATCAAGGCAGAACTTCTAGCACGAACAAGCAATTTAATGTTCTTCTTCACTAATGTTGCTAATTCCCCTAATGCGCTTCTCTTAAACTTCATTTTTAACAATGGATTCGAAAACCTCTGACAAAGAAGGTTTTGCGAGCTTTAATTTGTGCAGTTTCTCCTTTTTTTGCTGGCAATATTTTGCAAACCAGGACAGCATCATGCCTGGCTGGGCTGTGTAAACAATAACTTTGTTGTCTTTTTCAACAAAACTGCTGACAACACTTAATTTCTTAAGAGCTTTTGTTAATTTAAAGTAATCTTTCCTTATTGTCTCTATCTCAATCTCATAATTCTGGGCATATTCACTGACAAGCTGCTCTGCAGTACCAATCTTCTGTATGTGAGAATCAGAGAGAACAGCTATCCTGTTGCAATACTCCTCAATCTCATCAACAAAGTGAGAGGCGACAATAACAGTTGTCCCTTTTCTATTGATATTCTGTATAAGCTGCCACATCTGTTTTCTCAGCAAAGGATCAAGATCTGCAGTAGGCTCGTCAAGAATCAAGACCTTTGGCTCATGAATCAGGGCACAGGCAATATCCAATCTCTTCTGCATGCCTCCTGAAAGATTGCTTGCAACAACATCGGCAGATTTTTGCAGGCCGACGAAATTCAGCAATTCTTTTGCTCTCTCAACAAGCTGCTTCTCAGTAATGCCATAAAGAGCGCCAAAGTACTCAAGATTTTCCTTAACAGTTAATTTTGAGTAATAAGACGGTGTCTGCGCTGCAAACCCAAACATGGCCTTAACCAGGTTTGAATCTTTCTCAACAGAGGTTATGCAGCCATCAGGCAGTTTTAGTGAAACCTTTCCAGTATCCGCCTTTGAAAAACCAACAAGAACATTCAATAAAGTTGTCTTGCCTGCTCCAGAGAGACCTATCACACCAAGCAATTCTCCAGGAACTATTGTCAAAGAGACATTATCCAGGATGGTCTTTGTGCCAAATTTTTTTGAGACAGAATCAATCATGACAAGCGCAGATTCAGGCCGTACCTCAAGCTTATGAAACTGCTTCTGGGTCTTAAGAACATACTCATCAATCAGGCTCTGGGGCCATCCAGAGAGCAAAAGTGCCTGTTTTAAGTCCCTGTCCCTAGAAGTATTACTAACTAAATCAGCTGCCTCTTCTTTTACTGCCATATATATACTCACAGTATGCCTATTTAAAATAAAACGCCATCACTAATTGGAAGTTACACTCGATTTTTGCCAGCAAAAGCCTGATAAAAACCAAAAGTTCAGGCATAACCAAAAATTTAAAAAGCAGAGAGATAATCTTTCACATGTGATTTCAGAAAAAATAGCGGTATCAACCAGCGCAAGAAATGAACTGATTGACATAACTGAAAAAATCCAAGAAATCATCACAAAAAACAAGATAAAAGAGGGCACTTGCCTTGTGTTTGTGCAGCACGCAACTGCTGCAGTGATGCTTTTTGAGAATGCAGACCCTGCGCTCTGCACTGATTTTATTGAACACATGCAAAAAACAATACCACAAGGCGTCTGGAGGCATGACAAAATAGACGGGAATGGCGATGCACACCTAAAATCAGGAATTGTTGGGTGCTCTGAAACAATGCCAATAAAAGCAGGCAAGTTAGGCCTAGGAACCTGGCAGGCAGTAACACTCTGCGAATTTGACGGGCCAAGAAAAAGAACAATAACCGTGGTAATCCAATGAACTGCGAAATGTGCGGCAAAGAAACAGAACTATACACTGCAACAATAGAAGGAATTAATTTGAAAGTCTGCAAGAGATGTGCAGGCCACGGAAAAATAATAGCAAAAACAAGACCTAAAGCAGTTCCAAGAAGAATTAAAAAAACCGCAAAGCCAGAGCAGGTCGAGATAGAGCTGGTTGAGGCTGTCCTAGAGGATTTTGCAGAGAGAATAAGGGATGCAAGAACAAAAACAGGGATGACGCAAAAAGATTTTGCAAAAAAAATCAATGAAAAAGAGTCCCTGCTTCACAAAATGGAGACAGGAGGATTTAAACCAAGCCTTCCGCTTGCAAAAAAGCTTGAAAAAATGCTGCGCATCAATCTGATAGAACAGAGAGAGGAAGAAAAAGTAGTGATGTCAAAAGGCAAGAAAGGAGGGGCATTAACAATAGGAGACCTGCTCAAGATCTAATTCTTATAAATTAGATAAAAACAAGCACCATAGGTTTCATCATAAACCTTATTGAAATTAGCATCAAGAAACTCAAGCATCTGCTTATTCTTTTCTTCACAAGCCACTTCATCTGAGGGGCAGATGATGCCGCCACCGCAATTGTCCAGCAAAACATACTCTATATTCTCACTCTTTTTGTTCAGGTAATTATAGAAATCAGCAGAGACTTCATCATCATAAACAGGATAATATATCTTATTCAAGGGCGCATCTGTGTAAAATGAAATCACAGGGTTGCTTGTCCAGACCTCTCTAGAGACATCTTTATCCTTGAGATAACTAAAATAATCTTCTGCAGCAGGGTTTTTGTTCATATTCTCATTGTTAATATAAAACAAAGCACCTTGAAAGATTGAAAATCCCAAAATAATCAAAAGAACTATGATAAAAATCTGTTTTTTGTATTTCTTGAATGAATCAATCAAGTAAACAATTCCTAAGGCTGAGAACATTGCAACAAAAGGAATAAACAGGATAAGATACCTATAATCCCTGCAGTGCAGCTGTGAAAAATAAATAAAGGGGAATGCCAGACAGAGCAGAGGGGGCAAGTTCTTCTTCTTGAAATTAGAAAAATAAGCAATCAAACCTATAAATGCAAACAGGTGAAGGACACTCTCTGAATATACCCAGGAAAAATACTGCCACCAGGGCTTAAAGCGCAGAACATTGCAGCCAAGAACCTCTGAAATAGCCTGCTTGGCCTCAATAAAAGGCAGTAATGAATTGCCATAAATAAAGGCATATGCAATCAGAACAGGTGCTAGCGGAATTACAAAACCAGCACTCATTTTCAAGGAATTCTTAATTTTCTTGTTCAATAACAATACCAAAATCAGGACAGGCAAAAAAATACCTGCTGGAAATTTTGCCAGCAAAGCAAGGGCACACCCTGCGCCTGCAAAATAATATCGTTTTTGTATAAAAAGATAGACTGCAAGCAGAATAAAAAATAGTGCAGGAATCTCTGTGTACAGCTGAAAGCTCAAGAAAAAGAAAATCGAGCTAAATGAAAACAAGGCAGAGGCAATAAGCGCAATTTTTTCCTTGAAATAATACTTTGCAACCTCATAAAACAAAATAATGGCTCCAAGGCTAAACAATAACTCCAGAATCATGCCAGAGATCTGAAGAGGCAGGCCAATAAACCAAATAAATCCAAGAAGGGCTGGCAATAACGGGGGCCTGATGTGCTCCCAGAGGCCTGAACCACCTCCTGAAAAAAGATATTTCCCCATTCCTGCATAGACACCAGAATCCCACCAAATCTCATTAAAACCAGAAAGAAAAACTAGGTGAACCAGAAAAACAACCAGTAATAAGATTACAAAAGTCTTATTCTTCTTTAGGTATTGCAGCATTGTCTGCCTTAATCTTCTCCTTAATTATGTTGCTGAGCTCTTTATCATAAATCATTCCGTCTCTCTTAAAGCCATTGATGATTATTGTTGGTGCCATTGTTACATTGTATCTCAAGGCAAGCAATTCCACCAAAGGCTCGTCTTCATAATCCTTGTCAAGAGTTATCACAACAACACTCTCCTCAAAATTCTCAGAGACCTCTTGCAGAATAAAACCCTGCCTCTCGCTGTCATCCTGATCAATCTCGTAAAAAAACAGTATAGGAATGACAGACTGGCCGCACTCTTTATTAAGGTTCTCAATATGATTAAGAAATTCGAGCTCAAGCAGGAAATACTTTCGCTTCAAATAATCAAAATCTTTTTTCTTAAAGAAACTGAAACGCGAATAACTGCCAAGATCCGCCCCCACCTGCCTGATCTCATCTTTCAGAGAGGCAATACGCTTGTTCATCACATCACAACGAGCACCGCCAAACATATTTATGAATTCCTGCTCTATGACATAAGACTCTGTACTCAACTCATGAGATATCATGACATCAGAGATAATATTAATCCGCACAAAATCCATGCCATAATTTAACAATATACCTGTAATAAAAATAAGTATTGTCAAGAGCAAGCTTGTCAAAAATATGTTTTTGTGCTTTTTCATGATCACTCCTTAAGCTTCATGCCTGCCTCAATCGCCTCATAAGAAGTCAATCCCTGCTTCTTGATGTCATAATTCAATATTAATGAAGGGGTCTCTGAAACCTCATAAAAAAGCTCTAAAAACTCCAGTTCTTTTGAATATCCTGCCTCAACAGCAAAGACATGAATGTTATAATCCTCTACAAGCGCATCAAGTATCTTTCCCTGCTCTTTTGAGTTTTCATCATCCTGGCTGTAAAAAAACAAGGCAATTGGTGTTGTGAAATTGCAGTCCTTATTCAGGTTAGCATAGAGCAGGTAGGTCTTTATCTGCATTAAGTGATATTTTAGCTTAAGAAAATTATAATTGCTCTCCCCCAGATCCTGCTTAGCAGTCTCTGTGCCAAGCAGTTTTCCAAGCTGCCAGAGATCTCCAGAGAGGGCAGCAAGCCTTGTCTTGGCCAGTTCACAGTTCTGGTCAAAATCAGCAAGAAGCTCTTGCTCCAACAAGTAAGACTCTGTTGATAACTCGCTCTGCTTGAGAACCTTGTTAACCTCTTTTGTCTCTGGATTGCTAATCAAGTTTCCTATGATTATCCCAACAACAAAAACAATGCACAAGGCAAAGATTGTACTTAGAAAAACTTGTTTTTTTGCCATGTTTATTCCTCAACCCCCTCATAAATATATTCATATATTGTAACATAAGAGTTCTCCTGGACCTTTTTAAAAGTTTCGGCATTTGTCAATAAGAAGTCCAAACCTTGTTCTTTTTTAGACCAGACAAGACCATCATACATGCTATCTGTTATAACAATATAATCTACATCATATTTTGAGAGTATCTCTCTTGCTTTATCCAAATCATCTGTCTTAAAGACCTGCTCTGAATCAAAATAAAGATCATTAACTTCTGGTGTCTGGTGCAGCAAGCCATCTAATACAACCCGCCTCTTAGAGATAAATTCAATCCAAAAGCCATTAGAGTAGTATGAAAAGACAACATCATCTTTCTCAGAATTCAGGTTCAGCCAAATCAAGGAGTTTATAAGAGGGGTGTCAGGGGAAGCAGCCTGCAGACTGAACACTGCTGTAAATGCAGAGAATAGCAAGCCACAGAACAAAACAATCAAGGTAAGCTCTCGCAATATCTTAAGACTCCACCTCATCTGTGCAAAATGCACAAATGCGATACCTGCAAGGAATACAACAACAAGATTAGAGTAAATCAACATATCGTTATTAAAAAAAGAGTAGACAATCAATAATATAGAGAAAGCATACAGCAAGTAATACTTTTTCTTGTGCTTCCATACAATAGTATAACCAACCAAGGCAAGCAGGACAGCAAAAACACTAAAACCTGCAGCACTCCCGAGATCTGAAAAAAAGGATGACAAAAAATCTAGTGCCACAAACCCTGCTTTTTCTTCGGTAAGATATGCCGGCAATGAATAAGAGAGCATCACAAAGACAATCGCCGCAATGATCAAATAACCTCTCTGTAATCTTTTCTTGTACCTGAATGAATAGAAAAACACAATAAAAGCAGAGACAATTGCGTAAGATACGCCAAATATTGCTGCTGTGCTGAAAAAGACCAAAGAGAGTGCGGTATTAAGCCTGCCTTTTTTCATCAAGAAAAAAAAGCCAGCAAGGTTTAGCACTAAAATAAAACAGGCAGGAGCAGAGACATTAAACACATGGATGAAAACAGGAGACAAAATAAGGATTCCTGTCATCACAAGCTTTGTCCAGGAATCTATCTTAAGATTAGTCAGGATCAAGTAAAACAGGTAGACACACAACAGTCCCAGCAGCAGAGGCACTATTTTTGAGGCAGTCACTGCACCAAGCAACGGCGTGAACACTGCAAGCAAGGCATGATATGGATTTAGGGAATAATCTCTTTCAGTGGTGATAAGAGTGTCTTTTTCAGGGATGCCTTCCTGTGATATCTTCTCTGCCATGCTGGCGTGATAGTATGACTCCTCTCCTATCAAGTAAACATTACCATCCAGAGCACGCAATACGGCGGGCAGCAAAAGGAACAGCAAAGCTATCAACAAGATCCACTTTGTGTACTGCTTAATCTTCTTACTCATCCTATCACCGTTAATTCGCATCCTTTTCTTTGGTAAATCTGGACATCTTTATCATAGACTTTATCAAAACACTTGTCAACATAGCTAAGTTCATCCTTATCAAACAATTCTTTTGCATTATCTGAAAAATAAACATAATCTGCGCCATATGTATCCAGTAAACTGACAACCTCTATCTCAAGATAGGCAGTATATATCCTCTTGACATCAGCAAGCTTTTGCTTTGCATCCTGCTGCAGCAAGAACCGGCTATCAAGAACATTGCGCCTCTTTGCTATGGCTGCAATCAAATTACCTTCCTCAGGAACTGCGACAATAACTGCATCAATAGGAGTATTATCATTAATCCATTTTAAAGCACTCATCTCTTCAGGAGAGATCTTAGAGATATTTTCCCTGGCCATTGCAATTGAGGGGTAGACAGAAAATACCAACAGACCGACAAAAACCAGGGCAGTAAAGAGATATACAAAATTAGAGGCCTTGGACTGCTTGACATAATCTATGAAGTACTTGAGCCACTGGGCAAACAAGATAACAAGAACAATGCCAAAAACCATCAATCCAATATTCAGATTTATCAGCCTCAACCAGAGCAAGAGACCTGCAGAGGCAGCAAAAGCAACTATCAAGTATATCTGCCTGTTCTTTTTCTTAAAAGAGAACAGATAAATCACATAAAGACCTATGACAAAAGGCAAAACACCTATGTTGTATATAACTCCAAGAATGCTGGCCTTTGCAAAATAAGTATTCAATACATCAGGAGGTATATTCTGCCAGATAACAGCAGGGCCGTGAAAAACAAGAAGCTTCTTGTACATTATGAAATGCGCCCACAAAACAAAAAATACAGAAAACAATGAGATTTCCAGCTCTTCCCTGTTCTGCTTAAGTTTTTCTATTAAAATAATCACAAGATATATACAGAGGCCTAAGACAAACAACAAAATCAAAGGATGCATTATCGTGATCACAATAAGCAGGATTAAATAACAATAAAGCCAGCGCGTGTCCTTAATATTCATCAAGGCGTAAATCAAGAGAAACATCAAAGGGACTGCAATGCTTATTGGTGTTAATTCAGTGACAGTATCTGCAAAAAATACAGGCACAAAACCAGAGAGAAAGGCTGTTGCAAGAGAGACAAAAGAATTATTTGTGATTC
>CAZXEZ010000011.1:13631-17716 GCA_964640255.1 uncultured Methanosarcinales archaeon
GAGATAGATAAAAAACACCAGAGAAGCTGCAAAAATATTAGTGACTAACTTTGCGGCAAAAATCGCTGGCAGGAAGAGGGCAAAAAAAGCCATAAAGTAATGAAAGACCGGGCTGAAAACATACGTCCTGCCTGAGAAGCTAAGGTCATCCTCAAATATAGGCAGACCAGTATCCCTGATATGCTCAATCTGCCTTAGATGAAAATAAGAGTCATCTGAAGTGAAATAAGGGATGCTAAACGCAAAATAGAGCCTTGTGGCCAGAACTAATGCAAATAATATCACCAACAGTATTGCAATACGCTTAGACATGATATATTCTCTAAAAGAGCGGTGTTTAAATAGGTTTTGGTCGGAAATATTTCGGTTAAAAAGGCACAAAGTATTTAAACAATGCAAGCATCACAAAAGGCATGGAGAAGATATCAAGCGGGACAAAAATCCTGGATGTTTTGCTGGAAGGGGGATATGAAAAAGACGCGATAACTGCAATATACGGTCCTGCAGGAAGCGGCAAAACAAACTTATTATTATTAGCGGCGGTTGAGGTGGCCAAAAAAAATAAAAAAGTAATCTACATAGACACAGAGGGCGGATTCTCAATAACAAGACTAAAGCAGATAGCACCGAAACATGAAAAAATAATGAATAATATCCTATTCTTTAAGCCAACAACATTTGAGGAACAGAAAAAAGTTTTTGAGAAACTCAGAAGTGTGACTAACTCAAAAATCGGCCTGATAATAGTAGACACAATATCCATGCTTTACAGATTAGAGAGAAGCGGGGATGGTGTAAAAGTGACAAACAGAGAGCTTGGAGCTCAGATGTGCGCTTTGACAGAGATAACAAGAAAGAAAAACATCCCTGTATTGATTGCAAATCAGGTTTATTCTCCATTTGAGGCAAAAGACAAGGTAAAAATCATCGGAGGAGACATAATGACCTATGGAAGCAAATGTCTCATAGAACTCAGGTCAGGGCCAAAAGGGCTGAGAAAAGCAATACTTCGGAAGCACAGGTCAATAGCAGGAGAAAAAGAGGCAATATTCAGAATAGTAAGAAAAGGAATAGAAAAGATATAGACTATTTCAAACAGTGCACTGTTTGTATACTCAAAGCAAATAATAATCGAACATTTGTTTGCTTTGAGTAATAAGCAAAAGCAAGTTCTGTGTTCGAAAATTGCCTGCTTTTGCTATAATTCCGCAAAATTGGCCAAGCAATTTTGCGTTATTCTTCTGTGAAATCATCTATTGTAAATTTAGGCTCTTCTGTTGTTCCTAGAATGCCTTTGTTTCTCAGGTATTCTCTTGCCAGAATATAGAAGAACAGACCAAGAGCTTTCTTTCCCTTGTTATTACAAGGAACAACAAAGTCTATATCATTAGCCTGGTTGTTTGTGTCGCACAAGGCAATAACAGGGATACCAATGTTCTTAGCATCCTTTATGACATTCCTGTCAGGCCAGGCATCTGTAACCAAGATAATCTTAACTTCCATGTAATTGTCCAAAGCAGGATTTGTCAAGATTCCTGGAGGATATCTGCCTGCAAAAACATTGACACCAGTCGCCCTTCCAAAAGCCTTTACAGCTTTCCAGCCATTCTCTCTCCTGCAAGAAACCAAGATGTCTTCTGGCGCGTAACTTGACAACAAATTAGCAGCTAACTTGATTCTCTCATCAATCTTTTGTAAATTTAGAACAGATAAACCATCTGGCCGAGTCTTATAAATAAAAGGAGCCATGTATTTTGTCTTGAACTTTGTACCAATATGTATTCCTGATTTCAGGTATTTTTCCTGTGGAACTAAAAATGATGTTTGTTCTGCCATGTTATCTTCCTCTGACTGTGTTTTTTATAACCTCAACAGTCATTGCTTATTTGCCAAGCCGGTTCATAAGCGTTGGTAATATGACTAAGAATTGAGAATTGATTTATAAAGGTTACGGAAATGCCTGCATTTTGCAACTTCGTAAAAATCCTATTTTTGCGTTAGTTGCGGATTCAGAGCAAACTCAGCAACATCTCCATAAACAGAACCTTCTGGAGTGAGAGTGCTCTTGATTAACTTGAAAGAACTGACAGGAAATTTGATTTCTTTTATTGTTAACTTATTTAACTTTTTTATGAAGTCTTTTTTGTCTTTGATAGATTTGACTCTTGCTAAAGTCAAATGAGGGTGGAATCTGTTGTCTTTAGGAAACATTTCAAGCAAAGCAGATTCAATCTCCTGCTGTAATGCAACAATCTTATCCTTAGGCTCAAGGCCGACCCAGACAACACGAATCATCTTTTCGTCAGGAAAAACACCAATTCCGTCTGTTTTTGCAGTGAATTTAATGAAGTTGACATTAGTCAAGGATGCTTTTATCTTGTCGACTTTATCTTCATCAACATCACCAAGAAATTTAAGAGTCTGATGGAATTCTTTCACAAGATTCAGTTTAGAATCCTTTGGCAATTGCTTTTGCAACTCTATTAAATAGTGCTTAACTTCTTCAGAAACATCAAATGCAATGAATAGTCTCATTTTAAAAAAAGATTAAAAAAATTAAAACCTGCTTATTATTCTGCAGGTGGCTCTGGTGCTTCTACCTCTTCTTCAGCAGGAGCTTCCTCTTCTGCAGGTTCTTCTGCAGGAGCCTCTTCAATGGGAGCTTCCTCAACAGTCTCTTCAACAGAAGCTTCTTCTGTAACTTCCTCACCAAAGTCTTCTGTATCTTCTGCAGGAATCTCTGGCTCAGCTTCCTCTTCAACAGGCATTTCCCCTGCCCCTTGGGCTGGAGCTTCTTCAGCAGGAACCTCTTCTGCGCCTTCTCCAACAACTTCTGCAAAGCCTACTTTTCTCAATACTCTTGTCACCTTGACCTTAACACGGTCTCCTTCTTTGACGCCAGGTATGAACAATACAAAACCATCTTTTCTGGCAATGCCATCACCCTTTTCGCCAACAGCTTCGATTTCTACCTCTAATACATCGCCTTGGTTTACAGGCGGAGTGGACCTAAAATTTCCTCGCGGTCCGGATCTACTTCTTTGTTCCATATTTCATTTCACCTAACTAGTTTAATTAATCTTGTGCAGAGCACAATAAGTGGAAAGATAGAGAAGGAATATATAAATTTATCCATAATAAGAAAATAAAAAAATCAGGCATCTTTAATGCCTGCCTCTTCTATCATAAAAACAGCCTCATCCTCTGCTAGGTTTGGAGCGTCAATCATCTTGGCAACTCTTGAGCCTTTTTTTCCACGGCGAAGATACACCCGGTATGTTGAGTTATGCCCAACAACATGACCGCCAATAGCCTGGGTAGGGTCTCCAAAAAACATGTCTGGCTTTGCCATGACCTGATTAGTCACGTAGACCGCAACATTGTGCCTGTCTGCAATCTTAATCAAGGCATGCATATGCTTGTTCAGTTTTTGCTGCCTCTCTGCCAAAGTTCCTCTGCCAATATACTCTGCCCTGAAATGTGATGTCAGGGAATCAACAATAATCAACTTAACATTAACGCCTTGTTTCTTGATTAAATCTTCTACTTTCTCTGCAAGAAGCATCTGATGGTCTGAGTTAAATGCCCTTGCAACCTTTATGTTTTTCAAGAACTCTGCTGGATCCATATCCGGGTCAATGCCTTTTGCAATCTGAACAATACGCTCTGGCCTAAACGTGCCTTCTGTATCAATAAAAACTGTTACGCCGCCTGCGCCTCCGCTTTCAACAGGGAGGGAACACCTTACTGCGAGAACATGCGCTAACTGGCTCTTGCCAGAACCATACTGGCCATAAGCCTCTGTGATGGCACCAGACTCAACACCGCCGCCAAACAATACATCCAAATTCTTGCTTCCTGTAGTAATCTTAATTACCTGCTCTCTTTTTTCAAGCATGGCCTCTCCGCTCTCAAAATTCATCTCAAGATTTGCCCTTGCAATTGCGATGACTTTCTTAGCAGTCGCCTCTGACATCTCTGCAGCCCCAACTAATTCACCAGGGGTTGCTACAGCAATGCTCATCAAATCATCATACCCTGCATTATTCAGTTTCTCAATTGTTGCAGGACCAACACCAGGGAGC
>CAZXEZ010000012.1:0-16531 GCA_964640255.1 uncultured Methanosarcinales archaeon
GTATCAATAAGCGCAATATCAGGAATGCCCTTCAAGGCCTGCAAATCCGCTCTGTCAAGCACAATCTCTTCTTCAGTTGCCTGCGAACCTCCGCCTCCTCCTGGAGGACCGCCACGGCCGCCGAACATACTGCCCCCTCTAGAAAATCCTGCAGTGACTGTAAGAATATCTCCTCCCAAGCCGCTCATCCGCGCATCCATCTCCTGCTGCATACCCTCTCCTAGCGAGATGATAGCAATAACTGAAGCTACGCCTATAACTATCCCAACAATAGTGAGCCAGCTCCTGAGCCGGCTGTTCACCACCAGATTAAATGCGTGCCGTAGACATTTAATGAGTTTCATTTCTTTCTCTTGAATAAGTTACTCAACTTGAACTTAGGGTTCTCCAACTTTTTTCTCTTATACTTTTTGTATGCAATAAATCCAACAATCAAAACTGCAAGTCCAATGAAATACCACTGGTATTTAGACCAGAAGCTCTCCTGCTGCATCATCCTGCCCCTGAACCATGTCGTGGTTGTTGTTCCATCTGCAGATGTCATTGCAGAAGGATTCAATGGAACCTGCTTTTCAAGAGTCTTTCTCTCACCCATTGTATCTGTATAATCAATCTGAATCAAAACAGTTCCAGAAGACTGTGAAGCGCGCTGCTCTCTTAACTTCGTCCTTTCTTCTTGGCTCATTTTACTAAAATCCAGCGTAGGAGGCATCATTCCAGCACCTCCTCCAGACTGCAGGGTAAAACTCGCAACAGTATAATCTCCCTTGTTCAGGTTTCCGATTATAACTGAATTTGAACCAGAGACTCTCCATCCATCTTGCTTAGGAATTATCACAGAAACTGAAAAAGCAGGGTTGCTTCCAATATTAGCAATGCTGAAAGAAGTCTCTCCAGCAGAACTTTCAGAGAAAGCAACATCAAAATCAGTCTCTCCGCCAACATAGACTCCTGCGATTGTGTTTATTTCCTCATCCTCACCTGTCAAAGAGTTCTCATACTTCAATGAAAGATCAAGCTTGTACAAGCCAGGCTCTGCATTTGAGTCTGCAATAACTTTGTAATCCAGCTCTGCTGATTCTTCTACATCAATGTACTTGATGTATTTAGTATTATCAGAACCAACAGGAAGAATAACTCCATCCTCATTTTCCCAAGAGAAAGAAAGGTCTTTCAAAGGGGCTGAACCGAGATTAGTGATGACAAACTGCATGGCTGTCTGCTTTCCAGGAACCAAATCAGTCTTATCAATGTATATAACTTCTGCGCCTTCTTTGCCTTTGACATCAACACTGATCATCTTCTTAATGCCACCTGCTTCTTTTTGTCCTTCTTGATACTGCCAGAAAACCATATCATATGTTCCTGCAGGGGCATTCCTGTCAACCTGAATCCTGTATTTTATAATCTTATAATTATCACCGCTCTGATAAGAGCCGATTGTACCTATTTTCTTAATGGCATTCTCTCCAGGAACCATACTAAAGGGGTATTGGTCTTCCAGTTCTAACACCGCATTTTCTGATTGCAATCCTTCTGTGTTCTCCACACCAATCCTGACTTCAACAATATTACCTGCAATAGCAGGATCTGGATCCTGATTAACCAGGCTCACTGTAAGCACATCAGCTGCAAACACAGCAGATGAAAAAAGGCTCACTGCAATAATCAATAATAGACTTAACAACACTTTGGATTTCATTTTGTTTTCCTCCCAGGTTTCATTTTTTTATTTTGATATGTCCTAAGGACTTGTCCATCCTTAAGTTCAATAATCGTGCGCGCATATTGCGCAAGCTGTAGATCATGAGTAACTATGATGATTGTCTTTCCTTCTTTTGCCCATAATTCATGAAGCATATTAAGTATCTCTTTTCCTGTAACACTGTCTAAAGCGCCAGTAGGCTCGTCAGCAAGAATAATCTCTGGATCACAGGCCAGGCTCCTTGCAATAGAGACCCTTTGCTGTTCTCCGCCAGATAGTTGAGTAGGCTTGTTGAACATCTTATCACTCAATCCAACTATTGACAGTAATTTCTTGACTCTCTCAGCAGCAGCACTGCCATTAGCATCCTGAAAATCCAGGGGCAGAAGAACATTATCAAAAGCAGTCATAGAAGGTATAAGATTGTATTGCTGAAAAACAAAACCGATTGAGTTCCCTCTTCTTGAAGCTAAATCAGATTCATCAAGCTTTGATACGTCCTGAGACTTCAGCAGCACTTTTCCTTTAGTGGGAATATCTAAGCAGCCAATCAAATTCATAATAGTTGACTTTCCAGAACCAGAGGCTCCGATGATAGCAACAAAATCACCTTTTTTAATATCAATATTAACTCCTCTTAATGCAGGAACTTTAACCTGCCCCATCTGATAGATCTTCCATACATTATCCAGGCTAATAAGCTTCTGAACACTCATTATGCTTGTTTTACCAATACCCCTTTATAAATAAGATGGACTTAAAGTGAACATGTGCACTTAACGTCCACAGTTTTTATAAAGCTTTAAATATCTGCAAGAAATAGGTGATACCATGCCGCCAATGTTTCATAATCCATTGTGGTTTGCAACAGAACTAGTATACACACTGATTGTTTTGTTTCTCTGCTTCTTGATATACTTCAAGACAAAAGAAATCTATGACTTAACAAAACATAAAGGAATATCCTATTTCAGAAACACTTTTCTGTTTTTTGGATTAGCATATGTCTTCAGGTTCGTATTCAGCCTGATAAGAATGACTGACAGATGGCTGGACATTATCTATATACCGCGCGGTACGATGATGCCCCTAATGATGCTTTTTACAGGTTATTTCAGCACAATGGCTATTCTTTGCTTGATTTATTCCACAATCTGGAAACGCTTCTCAAGCAAAGATTTCTTCATAGCTGCAAACATACTTGCAGTGCTGATAGCAATTGCTGCAGCGCTATCACCGCCAGTATTCCTGATAACACAGGCAGCGCTTCTCGTTGTTGCAATAGTACTGAGTTTGTTTCTGCGTAAAAAAGCGAAATTATCCAAGATTTCCTTGCTGTATTTTCTGTTGTTCGCGTTCTGGATTATCAGCCTTATACTGGTTGTCCCAGGAAGGGCTCTTGGTTTTGAGATTAGAATTGCCCTTGAAGTGATTTCAGTTGCATTATTCGCCATCCTTTACTATAAAGTTTCTAAATGGACAAAATGAAAATTCCAAAAAATAATATATTTAGTTGGAATTTTCAATGTTCCAAATACAGAGGTATTTGAAACCAATGAGAAAACGAGATAGAATAGAAGTGATTCACGACATACTCAAGACTATTCGGGACAACCACAACTCAATAAAACCAACACCCCTACTTAGGTATTCAAATCTTTCTTCACAGAGCTTTACAGACTATTACAAAGAATTACTGTCAAAAAAACTGATAAAAGAGATAAAAGACAAGAAAGGGAAAAAATTTGTGACACTTACAGACAAAGGATTCAAGTTTCTTGAGAAGTATAAGCTGATTCTGGGATTCATTGACGAGTTTGAGCTCTAGAGACGCCGGCGGCAGGATTTGAACCTGCACGTCCCGAAGGACAGGAGGGTTCGAGCCTCCCGCTATACCAGATTAAGCGACACCGGCATAAAAAAGGTATATAAATGCTCTATATTAATACTTTTCTAAATATAGAAAAAAAACATAAAGTTTATAAAGGAATTGCATAATAATAATGTTGAAAAGAGGTATACTGATGCGAATAGCTAAAACACTGTTGATTATTGTATTAATCACTCTTTTGACTCTATCTATTGTATCTGCACAGCAGTGGACACTCCCTTTCAAGAAGGATTCTTTTACTGCTGAAAAGAAGAGAGATATCTACTTTGGAGACCAGTTTGTGAGGCCTGTGGGCTGGACAGGAATAAAATACGCAACAAACTCAAGGCAGACAATAGGGGGCTTTAAAGGATCAACTTCAATTGATTCTAATCTCCCATACAATGAATGGATAATACAGGGAAGAAATCCTCAGGCAACAAGAAATTATGACCCAAGAGTGAGAGGATACCCAATACTGGATGAATTTGTAGACCTGATACCTGTAGAATCACCATCTTATGACCAGGGAAGTGTATTACTACCACAACAATCAAAAGGCGCAGTAAGAATAATTACAAACAGGAACAGCCAAAAAGACCAATACTCATACATGCCAAGATCAACAATATACATAAGGACAGGGTACTTGCCAGAGCTAGAACCATATGAAATATATGAAGCATACCTTGTAGATGAAGACACAGGATTTGCATTATCCATAGGAAGAATAATCCCTCCAGGACTAGGACAACTTAACACACTTCAATTTGAGATAGCAAATGACTTTTACCCATATGAATTTGTTATGGTTACAAAAGAAACTTTCCCAAAAAGAGAACGCGGACCATTAGGAGATGTTGTGCTCATAGGAGAGATTCCATTAATAAGAAAAACAGAGCCGCCAGTAAGTGCTCAATCATATTATGACCGATACTTTGACATGATACAATGAAAAAAACAATAGTGTTTGGAATTGCAGTAATGCTGTTTTTATCAGTCATAGCGATAGTAGAGGCATACAATCCTTACACTCAAGTAGTTGATTATGGCAATACATTACAAGGCTATCAAGCTGGTTCTAAAGAATCAATATACGGACATGCTTTGCAGGGATATGACCCATACTATAAATCAGACTTCCCATACACTTATTCCATATACACAGACGTGCTAAGAAGCGGCCCTGACAGATTCACAAACTATGATGTACGGGCACAGACAAGAAGTATACCTTACAAGATAGACCAGACAGTATATCTTGCACCTCCTGGAGGACATCAAGCATATGAAAAAGGATATCCTCCTTACGCACCAAGAGGAACAGCAAGGATATACAGCTCACAATCAAGATCAAACGCAGTAGGAGAGGTATTGATACACACCAAAGACATAAAGCCTTCTTACAACGACAATACATGGTATGAAGGATGGCTGTTTGACTCAAAAACAGGATACAGGACAAGCCTAGGAGTATTCAAGGCAGTATTCGGCGGAGTAGGAGCACTTACATACAAGATAACAACATACTTAGACGGTTATGATTATGTATTGATAACAAAAGAGCCAAAGAATGACAATGACCCAAGACCAAGTGATGAGATTGTATTAATCGGAAATATCCAAGCACCTGCTCAATATGTCAGACCATTCACATACACACAGAGCCAGTATGGATATGTGACAAGCGAAGCAGCAAATTAATTCTTACAATGCTTAATTATAGAAAAAATCACTTATCAATATTTAATTCTGTAATTTTTTCTATGCTCAAAAAAAGCAGGGTTTTTTTGGCACGCAAAAAATTGTCATGACAATTTTTTTAGCGTCCCCCTAACTTGCATGTGGCTTATTTATTCAATCTGCAAGTTCGGGTTATATTAGAAACAGTGAGTCCAAACTTTTTCTTTAATTCTTTTTCAGAGCCAGACTCTCCAAAACCATCTGCGCCAATTCTCTTTAATTTAACTGGATGATTTTCACTTAATAACTCTGCTATCGCACCACCTAGACCACCATTGATTTGATGATCTTCAACTGTGACAATCTTCTTTGATTTTCTTGCGTGCTTTAGAATTGTAGCTTTGTCTAAAGGTTTTATTGTGTGACAGTTGATTACAGTAGCATTGACTTTCTTTCCTGCTTCCAAAGCTTCATGAAGAATCGGACCGCAAGCAATAATTGTGACATTTTTTCCTGTTCTCAAGACATTTGCCTTGCCAATCCTGAAAGATTGCTTTGGCAAGTCAGGTTTTTTAGGCCTTGTTAACCTAACATAAACAGGACCTTTGGTCTTTGCAACAGCAGCAATCACCTTCTTTGTCTGGTCATAATCACAAGGGACAATAACAGTCATGTCAGGAAGAGCACGCATTATGGCAATGTCTTCCAGAGCCTGATGAGTAGCACCATCAGGACCAGTAATCACACCAGCATGAGTAGAAACAATCTTTACATTAGCGCCTGTATAACAAATGCTTTGCCTAATGTGGTCTAAACATCTATTTGGAACAAACACTGCAAAGCTGGATACAAAAGGAATTTTCCCTTCTAGTGCTAGGCCTGTTGCCATTCCAATCATATTAGCCTCTGCAACACCACACTGAAAAAATCTCTTAGGAAACTTCTTTGCAAATGCATCTAACCTTACACTAGGGGTCAAGTCAGCACTCAGAGCCACAATATTCTTGTTCTTTTTAGCCAACTCAACAATTGCCTCTCCATAACCATCTCTTGTTGATTTCATCTTATTCCTGCTCTCTCCTGAATTAATTCAGACAAGGCCTGCTCTGCCTTTTCTTCATCAGGAGCCTTGCCATGCCATTCATACTTATTGTCCATGAATGAAACACCCTTGCCTGGAACAACATCAGCGATTATTATGATTGGTTTTTTTGATTTTTTCGCTTTTTTGACTACAGCAAGTATTTGCTTGAAATCATTGCCATTAATCACAATAACATTCCAGTTAAATGCACGGTATTTTGCCTTCACAGATTCAAGAGGCCAGACATTATATGTATAACCACAAATCTGGATATGATTTCTATCTAATATGAAGATTAAGTTGTCTAATTTGTACTTATTTGCAGCGTTTATGGCTTCCCATGTGCTTCCTTCATCATGCTCGCCATCACTTGTTATGCAATATACGAAGTGTTTTTTCTTGTCTAGCTTAGCTGCAAGTGCCATGCCAACAGCAATACCAACACCCTGTCCTAGGCTTCCTGTGGCTGCTTCTAAAGGAGGATAATCCTTTCTGCTAGGGTGGCCCTGTAATCTTGACCTGTATTTTCTTAATGTAGATAATTCTTTAACAGGAAAATAACCTGCCCTAGCCATTGCAGCATAACGAACAGGAACAATATGGCCGTTTGATAGAATTAATCTGTCTCTTTTATCAGACAATGGCTTTTTAGGATCTTGATTCAGAATATTAAAGTATAAAGCTGTGAAAACATCTGCCATTCCTAAAGGGCCTGCAGAGTGGCCAGAACCAGCCTTGACCAGCATCCTGATAATATCCTGACGGATAGTGTTAGCCATCAGCTTCAAGTCTTTAATGCTAGTTAGTTTTTTCATCCTTTTTTTATAA
Source organism: uncultured Methanosarcinales archaeon (assembly GCA_964640255.1). Lineage (GTDB taxonomy): Archaea > Nanobdellota > Nanobdellia > Woesearchaeales > ARS49 > WJJT01. The sequence continues at coordinate 7,171 of CAZXEZ010000012.1, forward strand.
AAAATTGCGCAGGTTTAAAGCCTCGCACTTTGGTGTGCAATTTTTTATCCCACAAACTCACCCATCGATGCGAGGAGCGTGAGTGGTGAGTTTGTGTTATGTGCAATAATCAATATGCATTTCCTTGCCCTTGACCAACTTGATTGCACTCAAGCCAGCATTGCAGCCTTCTCCTACATCTGCTGCAACCTGTGGATTGCATCCTGTGCAGTTTCCTGCTGCAAAAACACCTTTTACATTTGTATTGCCATCTCTATCAATTATGATTGAATTGCTCTTGATCTGTATCCCTAGCTTTTGAGCAAAGCTCAGGGCAGAAGCAGTGCCCATTGCAACAAAAACACCATCAAACTTCTCTTCTTTATCACCAATCATAACACCCTTCAATGTCTTGTCTCCTGCAAAAGCAGTAATCTTTTCTTTTCTTAGGCTGACTTTCTTTTTTTCCAGGGCTTTCTTGAACTCTTTTGACATCTCCCAATCCTTCCCCTGAGAGAAGATAGTGATATCTTTTGTGAAAGAGAGAAGTTCGATTGCTTCATGAGCAGCATAGTTTCCATTGCCAATAACAGCTATATTCTTTCCTTTATAGAAAAAACCATCACAGATAGCGCAATAGCTCACGCCTTTTCCAGTCAATTCTTTTTCACCCTTGATTCCAGCAGGAGCACAGGCAGTCCCATTGGCAATTATTATTGTCTTTGTTTCATACTCCTTATTATCATCAGTAGTCACAACAAAAGAACCGTCCTTACCTTTTGCTCCAACAACTTCTGCCTTGATTATTTCAGCACCTAACTTCTTAACCTGGTCAACACCTTTTTCAAGCATATCTTTCCCCTCAAGCTCAACACCAAAATAGTTTTGGATAAAATGAGCCTTGAATAACATACTATTTTCCATAGTGCCAAGAACTAATGTCTTTAACTGGCTTCTGGCAGTGTAAATCGCAGCAGAGAGTCCTGCAGGCCCGCATCCAATAATAATTACGTCATACATTGTACATCATTCTTTAATTGTTGCACAGCGCTTTTTATACTTTTTGCTTTGTAGATGGCTCCACCAGCTACAAACACATTAGCGCCTGCTTTTTTAGCTAAACAAGCTGTACCTGGTGCTATACCGCCGTCAACTTCAATATCAATATTTTTAGACCATTTTCTTAATTGTCTTATCTTAGGAAGCATTTTCTTCATGAATTTCTGGCCTCCAAAACCTGGCTTGACAGTCATCACTAACACTAAATCAATCTTTTTTAGAAAAGGCTTGACTTTTGCTGCAGAAGTCTTAGGACTCAAGCCAATACCTGCCTTAATTTTGGCTTTCTTGATCTTTTTTATCAATTCATCAACATGTTTCTTGTTTTTGCAGGACTCAATATGAAAAATAATCATCCAGGGCTTTAATTTTATGAATTCATCAACATATTTATCCATGTCTTTGACCATTAACTGGATTTCCTGCTTTAATTTTGTTCTTATGCCTTTGATGCTCTTTGAACTTATTGTTTTATTGTTTGCAAACTTGCCATCAATAATATCTATCTGCGCTCTCTGGCAGTAAGGTGCTGCTCTTCTTAGTTTTTTAACTAAATCAGATTTTTTCTTTACAAGAATTGCGGGAACAATATGATTCTTAACCATGTTTTTCAATATTATTAATCTTTCTTAATCTCCTGACATGCCTTGGCTCAAAAGTAAAATCAGTCTCAAGCCAGGTCTTGACAATCTTCTCTGCTTTTTTAGGGTTTAGTTCCCAACCAGCAAGACACAAAACATTTGCATTGTTGTGCTGCCTGCTTAATCTGGCATTTTGCAGAGTAAAAACAGGAACCGCTCTTATTCCTTTAACTTTATTTGCTGCAATAGAGATTCCTTCTGCACTTCCGCAGAACAAGATTCCTTTAGCATCACCTTTGGCTTTCTGGACTGCCTTGGCAACTTTGTAGCCGTAATCAGGATAATCATCATTCATCACCAACTTAGTGTTTCCCTTGTCCAAAACCTGATATTTTAGCTTCTTTAGATACTTCTTGATGTACTCTTTTAGCTTGAAACCAGCGTGATCAGCACCGACATAGACTTTCATTGCATAATCCTCAACAGAGTCTTAATGTTTTTTACTCCTTTTGTCTTTAACCAGTCATTCTGCTTTTTAATACTTTTTATTTTTAGAGCGTCTTGCCAGACAGCACGGCCTGCTAAAAAGCCAGAACAACCTCCTTTTTTTGCAATCTTTAACTTCTCTGCAAATTCTTTGAAAGGGATTCCTGCTGTAAGCAAAATCCATGGCTGTTTTATGCTCTTTGTGATCTTTTTACAGGTTTTTAGGTTACCTGGGTATTGAAGTTTTAGGATTGCTGCGTTGTATTTCTTTTTTGAAAACTCTTTTGCTGATTTTAGTACTAAATTTGGGAGTTTCTTTGCAAACTCAGGAGAATCACCGGGGTGTTTTAGTGGGTAGACAACAAACTCTAGTAAATAAGGAACATTATGTTTTTTACACTCTTTACCTATTTTTTCTGCAATCTTTTGCTGATGCTTTACAACATCTTTTGCAGCCTCTGGATTATAAAGAATATTTATCTTGACTGCAACTGCCCCTTTTTTTATGGCCTGCTTTACACCCCAGTTTGGCTGAAGTTTAGACTTTCTTCCTTGCGGATGCTCTACATAGCCACTTTTTTCAACGCAGAATAAAAGTGCTTTAGGAACTAATTTTGCTAAAGGCAGACCGTATATAGGATCTAGTAGAATTGCGCTAGGGTATTTACCAATTGCCTGGATTATTCGCTTTTTTGCCTCTGTGACCTGCTTTTTTGCGGGCTTTTTACCTAAAGTTTCAGTGTATGCCCTTACAAAAGAACCTCTCTGGTCCAGGGCAAGCATAGTGTAGTGTCCTTGCTTGTCCTGTAGTTTTTTTAGATTCATAATTTTCTCTTTGTGATATTACACAAATTCTTTACTTTCATTAACTTAAGCGCTTGAGGTCTTGTCAAGAGTTTTTCTTTTGCTCCTACATGACTCAGGACAGAGACGCCGTCTGCGTATGCTAAACGCATGCTTTTTTCGATGTCAAAGCCAAGAATAATTCCTGCAAGAACACCTGCGGCAAAACTGTCGCCTGTTCCAGTGGCTTCAACAATCTTTTGCAGGCCAACTTTAAGGGTGTACTTCTCAATCCCATTATAAGCATAAGCACCTCTTTTGCCATCTGTGATGACAACTAATGGAACGTGCTTCTGAAGTTTCTTTAGCAGGAAATCAATATTATCTGTCCTGCTGTGCGCAATATCCTGTGCTTCCTCCTTGTTAAGAACCAAGAGATGACAGGCATCAATGATTTTCCTGAGTTTCTTAAAACCCATCCTGGCAACATAAGGGCTTGGGTTAAATGCAAGCTTGATGTTTTTCTTTTTTGCAAACTGGGCAATCTTTTCAGCTGTCTTAAAACTCTCCCCAAGCATAGAGCCCAGATAGAACCATTTTGTCTTTAATCTGCTGAAGTTAACTTCAGAACTCTTTAACTTGTCATTGATTCCCTTGTAAGCAAGAATAGTCCTGTCTTTTCCAGCGCCTGTGATTATAACTGAAAAACCAGTGCTCCCTCCTTTCTGGATCTTTCCTAGGAATTTTACTTTTTCTTTTTTCATCTGGTCAAGAACATGTCTTGAGTTGATGTCTGTCCCTATCTTGCCGACCCAGCCTGTCTTTAGACCTAATCTAGAGAAGGCAACTGCACAATTTGTTCCGCCTCCGCCTGTGTCTTGATGCATGTAATCAATCAATATCTTTGCACCAATCGGGAAACAGATCTCTTCTCTTTTTTTTAGATGCAGGAATTCAATAGTCTTAGACTTAGAAGATATAAAAACATCAACAGTGGCGCTTCCAACAGTGATTACATCAAACATAATTAACCTCTTGAATAGTCAAGCATGACATCCTGGACAGTGAGAATACCTGCAGGCTTATCATCTCTTGTTAAAATAATGCTGTTGACATCTTCTTTAATCAAGACATCAAGAACCTGTGTGATTGTTGAATCAATATCAGCACAGCAGACCATTGGATCAGGAGTCATAATGTTCTTAACAGGCAATTTAAGCATGTTTTGTTTTTCATCAGCACTTCCTGAAGAGACTGACCACTTGCCATGGCTTATTGAAGAAGGAAGCTTCCTGCTTGTGGCAGGAAACCTATGAAATCTCTTTAAAATATCAAACTCAGTGACAATACCTGCAATCCTCCCAAACTTATCAACAACAGGGAGCCTGTCAACATTAGACCTGTTCATTGTCTTTATAGCATCAGCAGTAGTATCTGTAATCTTCACACTCATTAATTTCTTTTTAGCAAGCTCTGTAACAGGGATTCCTTTGTATTCTGACTTAATCTTTCGCATGACGCTTCTTGCAGTGACAACACCAACAAGCCTGTCTTTCTCAAAAACAGGGAGAGCTCTAGTATCTGAAGAGGCAAATAATCGACAGATCTCTGCAATATCTGTGCTTGTCTTTAATTTAGGGACAAAAAAAGGAGTTCCTTTTTTTGAAACCTTATTAGTAAGATTACTGATCCTTGTCTTAGAGGTATCTATCCTTGAAGTCAGGAGCAATTTTCTGCCAACAAGCCCCTTATACTTCTTTCCATCAAAAACAACAGCAAAAGTCTGCTTCTTTAACTTTAATTTGCCATGCAAATCAGAAACAGTATCTTTCATATCTACCTTGACATAAACAGACTTCATGATATCTTTAGCAGCAACCATAATGAATCACCTTTTTTGTTATTAATAGAGATTATAAGAGAACTATCTTTTAAACTTTTTGTTTATTCCCAGCAGGTTGTTGCTGGCGGCTTGTTTGATATATCTGCGACAACTGCGCCAATTGAAGGTATATTCAATGCTCTTCTTCTGAATATGTCAAAGAATTCCCAATCAAGATCAACCACAGGTATCACTGCTCTTCCTGTCATGAAGTCGTCTGTCAAAAGTCCTCTTGAAGCAGCAGACCACAGACCTTTTCCACTTATGTCAATAGGGAATGTTGGGAAAGGCATCTGGGCAACCAGGTACTCTGGATCAAAAGCCTCAAGCAAGGCGTCTCCTAAAAAATGAACCAGTTTTGATGCCCTTCTTCTATCAGGAGTGAGTCTTGTAGGAATAACATGCAAAATATTTTCAAGAGATGTCTTTTCAGGAGCAAGTAGGAATGCAACCCGATTTATGCCGTGAGTCCCTTTGTTTTTATCAGCCTTGATTACTTCAGGTATTTTGTTGGCAATCTCAGAAGCCAACTCCCATGTTGCACCTTTTTCAAGAGGCATGCCTGGCCCTTCAAGCAGTGCAAGATAATCATAAGTCCTTCCATCACCCTGCACACCAACAGTCTGTATAGGAACAACAAAACTGTTCATCCTTCCTTTAGACATTTCATGTACCAGCCCCTGCATATTCTCGTGTATCTCATCATAATCAAAAGTCATATATGGATTTTCTGCACAGAGTATCCTTATTGCATCTCCTGGACCAGGGTAAGGCCTTCTTTTTGCAACTCTTTTTTCTAAACCCAGCATCTCTGCATAAATCCTGATATCATCCTTATAGTCAAACATGTTTGGCTCTAATAGATGACCAGTATCCCTGAATTCTCTTGCTAATGGAGTATCATTATGATGAGTCTTTATCTTGTCAGCAGTTCCTTCTTTAGATGCAACCTTACTTCCGCTCTCAATCAAATCAGTAAACAAGCTTCCCTGGACAAGGTAATCTTTCTTAGGATCTATTCCAAATTCCTTCATCTCTCTGAATGCAATCTTCATGAAAGTATCTCCGATAATCTTTCGTTTTTCTTCAGGATTAATGACTTCTTCAAGAGTGAGTGTCTGGTATCCTGTTGCCATTGTTGTTGTTCCATCAGCAAGGATTAATTTAGCAGGTGTCTCTAGCTCTATGAATGTTGATGCTTTCAAGAACTCTTCTTCTGCCTTGACAAGCTTTAGGTTTTCTTCTTTAAAGCCCATGCGCTTGTACATCTCAAAGACTTCTTCGCTCTCACCCAGTCTCATAAATCCATTATCAACATGGATTCCATAGACATTGTCAGGGCCAAGAGCATCCAGGCAGACCTGTGCAGCAACAGTTGAATCAACACCGCCAGAGAGAAGCAAAAGAACCTTATTGTCGCCTACATTTTCCTTGATATAATTTCTTTTTGCTTCAAGCCTGTCAGCCATCTCATAATTTTTCTCACATTTGCAGATGTTAAAAACAAAATTAGAGAGAATCTTATTACCAGCAGTAGTGTGCGTGACTTCTGGGTGGAACTGGACACCAAATCTCTGTGTCTCATAGTTTGCCATGGCAGCCACAAGGCCATTGCTAGTTCTTGCAGTAACAACATAATCATCAGGAGCATCTAGCACAGAGTCACCATGACTCATCCAGACAGTCTGCTCAAGATCAAGATCCTCAAACAGATCTGCTTTATCATCTGGAATATCATAATCCTCTGTTAGCCTTATTTTAGAATCACCATACTCTCCCTGCCCAGCAGGCCCTACTTTTCCGTCATTAAGATAAGCATCAAGCTGCATGCCATAACAGATACCAAGATAAGGAACTCCTTGAGGATTGTTTTGCGGAGCACCTTCATCTGTGACAGAACACTTTCCGCCAGAACCAATGATTCCAGCAAGACCCATCTCATTAATCTCTTCTTGCGGGGTTTTATGTGATAGTAAAACAGCATTAACACCAAGATTAAGAATTCTCTTCCTGATTAAGTTAGTGTACTGCCCACCATTATCAATAATGCCTATTTGTGGTTTTATACCGCCGTCAGGCAAAAGTTCTTCTCCCGCGCCCATGTGTTAACAAGAATAAGTCTTTTTTAAAAGTATTTCTATGCTGTAAAAGAGATATTAAAAGAGGTATCGTTAGAAAATAAATAAAAGAAAAATAAAAAAATTATTCTTTGCCTGCGGCTACATACTGCACTACTGCTCGTTCTGGGATACCGTACTTTTCTGAAAGAGCTGTGACACACATATCAAAACCTGCCCTGTCTTTTATATCTTCGTCAGTGCTATACTTTTGCATGAATATTCCAATAGCCCATGCAGGATCACGCTCAACCATTTTTTCACGCGCTCTCTGCATTTTTTCTTCATCTCCTAGTTTCTCGGCAATATCAAAAGCGCTGCTAAGTTTTCCAGTATCAAATAACTTGTTGAATAGCCAGGTCTTTCCAGGCACATCATTTCTATCAAATAAATTATCTGAGAAATAACTTTTTCCCTCTTCTGCTGCTATAATTCCCTGCCTCAGTTCTTCAGCAAAAGGATCATCAAAGCTGCCGCCTCCGCTAACCCACAAGTTGTATGCTGACTCAAAGCTCTCTTCTTTAAATAACTCCCTGCTTAACCCAAGCAAAGCGTTCTTGTCTTCAAGATGCCCTGCAATTTTCACTCTTGTCCAAGCATCCTGCTCTGAGTAGACTGCTCTTAAATGCTCTTCTCGGAATATGCTAACGTTAAGCTCTCTTGAACTATGAAAATGCCCGCTGCCTTTCAGATATTCCTCGCTAAATGCCACTCTTACTGCTGCCATCACTTCATCTCCTGCATAATCTTGAGCCATAAAAATCTGGTAAGCAGTTTCTGGATTATGCTTGTAATGCTTTTTTGCCCAGAGTAATGCAAGATTCTTGTCACCTGCCTTGCCATTATCCCAAGTATTTATAACATTAGATGCAAGATCAAGAAGGCGAACATTTTCCTCAGGAAGCAATTCAATCTCATGCTTCTGCACAAGCTCATAAAGCACTTTTTCTATCTTAGTATAATGTACATCAACTCCGTGAAGCTCTTCTTCATCTATTTTCAAGACTTCTTTGACAATCTCTGTCAATCTTGCCTTATCTTTATCAGCTATCTCAAGCAAAAGATCAATATTCTCTACAGGATCTGCAAGAATCTGGAGATAGAGCGCATCAATAGAGTCAGTATTGCTATTATTATCAAAGAAACTGTGAGCTGCTACAAAATCTCCTGCCTCTTGCGCACTAGCTCCTATACTATCTCTTAATCTTGACCTTACTGTCTCATCAACACTATCATAAACACCATTAAATAAATTATTCAGGTTGTCTTGATTATAAGGAATCTCCTCAATAAGCCTGCATACAACTCCTGTCTGATTATGATCTACTAAAAACTTCACAAACTTGCCGCTGATCTTAGTATCTGGCTTTTGCTCTCTTGCTGCTGCAATAACAGCATCATTAAACCCTTCCCGATTACCGTCAAACAAAGCCTTTACAGTGCCAGGATTATAAACCTCATGAACTGCTTTTTGCCAATTTCCACTCTCTAGCATGCCTTTAAGCATTCCCTGTATCAATGATGTTCTTTCTTCCATCCTCTGGTTAGGCAGCACACCATTTGCTAAAACAGCATCCTCAAGATTCATTGCAGAAAGAAAACGACCTATATTTACCTGTTCTTCAATAACATTCATATATACCATACCCCCACTTAGCTCTTAATAAATGATTATTACTGACAATACATTTAAATTAATTTATATGCTGCAGTATATAATAACCCTGCACGGATTATTTGCCAATACATTTATATATTTGTTTATTCAAAAAACACAATATGGGGACGTTTTATCAAAAGACTGAAAAAGAGGTATTTCAAGAGCTCCAGACTTCTGAAAAAGGGCTGTCTCAATCAGAGGCAGAGGAAAGAATCAAGAAATACGGGCCAAACACAATAGAGGGGGCTGCAAAAATACATCCATTGCAGATTCTTGCAAGACAATTCAAGAGTCCCTTGGTCTGGATACTAATAATAGCAATGCTCATCTCTGTTTTTGTGAAAGAGTACACAGATTTCTATGTAATCCTTGCAATTGTCATACTTAATGCAGTCCTTGGCTTTATACAAGAGTACAAAGCAGAGGAAGCAATAGCTGCCTTGAAAAAAATGATCTCACTAAAGGCAATAGTGATGCGTTCTGGGATGCAGAAAGAGATAGATGCATCACAAATAGTGCCAGGAGACTTATTAATCCTTGAGACAGGAGAGAAAGTTCCTGCAGATGCAAGAATAATAGACTCAATAAACCTCCAGACACAGGAAGCATCCTTGACAGGAGAATCCCTGCCAATCAAAAAATCAACAACAATCTTTCACAAGGCCTTGGCAGTAGCAGACAGGGTAAACATGATATTCAATGGCACAATAATAACAAAAGGAAGAGGCAGGGCAATAGTGACTGCAACAGGAATGAATGCAGAGATAGGAAAAATAGCAAAACTGATCAAAGAAGCAAAACCAGAACAAACACC
>CAZXEZ010000013.1:0-16165 GCA_964640255.1 uncultured Methanosarcinales archaeon
GGAGTAACTATAACTCTCTTAAGGTAGCGTAATGCCTTGTCGTTTGATTGACGACGTGCATGAAGGGCGTAACGAGATCTCCACTGTCCCCAACCGAAATCCTCCGAATACACCATTCTGGTGCAGAGGCCAGAGATCTCCAGTGGGAAGTGAAGACCCCGTGGAACTTTACTGTAGCTTGTTGCTGCGATGTGAGTCTTGTTGTATAGAGTATGTGGGAGTCGTTTGAGGGTTTAGTCGTCAGGTTAGACCTGAGACGCAAGTGTAACACCACACTTCAAAACTTGCATTGCTAACTTTTTTCGGAAAGGACACCTGCAGGCAGACAGTTCGGCTGGGGCGGCACGCTGTTGAAAACATATCAATAGCGCCCAAAGGTTGGCTCATTCCGGTCAGAAATCGGAAGTAGAGTGCAAGGGCAAAAGCCAGCCTAACTGGATTCTTAAACTGACGGAATCCAAGGACGAAAGTCAGGCCTAGCGAACCTCAATGTCCTCCTTGATGGGGGCTTGGGATGACCGAAAAGCTACCCCGGGGGTAACAGAGTTGTCGCGCCCGAGAGTTCATAAGTACAAAGTACTTGCTTTGTCCAGAACAGATCGACGGCGCGGCTTGCTACATCGATGTCGGCTCTTCCTATCCTGGCAGTGCATAAGCTGCCAAGGGTGAGGGGGTTCACCTATCAAAAGGGATCGTTAGCTGGGTTCACAACGCTGTGAGGCAGTTGGTATAATATCTACTGGAGATGCTTGATGTCTGAGGGGAAGGACGCCATAGTACGAGAGGAACTGGCGTTCGAGGCCACTAGTTTACCGGTTATCTGACAAGGTATCATGCCGGGCAGCCACGCCTTGAGGGATAAGTCCTGAAAGCATCTAAGGATGAAGCCCTCCTTGAAAAGAGACATCTTAGAACATGGCTAGAAGAGCTGTTTGATGGGATCGGTGTGTAAGTGCAAAGGTAACGATGCATTCAGCATGCGATTTCCAACGTTCATACTCCAGTATTTTTGGTCTTGCACGGTTCATTTAATTTTTTCTATCAAAATGAAAAACAATTGGCATGCAAAATTAATAAGAACACTCACTAGTTTATTTCCTGTTGCAAAAAACAGGACAGGGAAATGTTTGAATTGCGGAGAGTGCTGTAAACTGCCAAACAAATGCTTTTTCTTGAGATACAAAAATGGAAAATCATATTGCTTGATTCATCCAATCAGGCCTTTGAACTGCAGAAAATATCCTAGAACAGAGAAAGAACAGATTACAAAAAAGACTTGTGGTTTTAGTTTTCAGAACTAGGTTCGCGCTTGTTTCCAAAAAAGGTTTCTTCTCGCATCATCTTGATTGTTTTTGCATCTGGAATCTTAATAGTGAATTTTGTTCCTTTGCCGTATTCGCTGTCAACGTATATCTTTCCAAAATGGCTGTCCTTGATAATCATCATGGCATTAGCAAGACCTATCCCGCTGCCTTTTTCTTTGATTGTATCTTTGGTTGTATACAAGAAATCAAAGATGTACGGCAAATCCTCATTCTTGATACCGCAACCGTCATCTTCGAACTCAACAACAACATACCCTTCTTTATGATACGAGCGCACCTGCACTGTTCTAGACTGCTCTTTAGGAATCCCTTCATAAGCCTGCATTGCATTTGTCAACATGTTCATGAAAACACTCTCCAGGCCTGCTTGATAGCCATTAATTACAGGCACCTCTTTCAAGTCTGTCTTTAAATTAACCTGTTCATGAACGTATTGAGGCCTGCAAAGCCTGATAACACTTTCTAAAAGATCATTAATGTAGACTGTTTCTCTTGTATAATCCTTGCGTTTTGAAAAATCAAGCAGGTTACTTATCAAGGCGTCTAATTTTTCTGCAGACTCAAGTATCATATTAAAATAAGCAATTGTTTCTTCAATTTTTCCTTCTCGAGCACTTACAATACCCATCTCTGCTGCGCCAAAGATAGGGGTTATAAAGCCTTTTGAATCATGAACGACTCCTACCACCAGAAAACTTAATGCGCTGTTTTTTTCAGCACGGATATATTTACGTAATAGATCTTCTTCATTAGATTCCACAGACTCGAATAAGTAATTTAATTCTTCTTCTAATGACATCGCTATGCACCAAATTACTATAATTTGTTTTAGAATCTTTTAATTATATAAATTTTTTGTTACAAAATAAAGTGAAATTTGGGGTCCTTCGGACAGATAGAAGTTATATAGCGAAATTTTATAAAGGCACAAAATTTATGCAGGAAGTATGGCAGCGTATACTGGAAAAGAGAGAAGAGTTGAACCTGATCTAGATATTCTTCCTGAAGGGAAATATCACGGAATCGTTGGACAGGTATTTTACAGTCCCTACCCAAAAGACAAAAACGTTGAAAAATGTGTTCCTGGCGATATTCTAGAAACAGTAAATAACAGCGAAGGCAGACTAGAAATAAAAATAAGGTCTGAGGATGATGACGAAGACTGCTATACAGAATTCAGAGTAAAAGCTGTTGAAAGAAGGGAAAGCTAATTCTTTTAGAATAAAAAATCCTTTGGACAGATAGAAGTTGTACAGTTTTGGAGTGCACAGGAAACTGACCTCTTCTTCACAATAATTTTATAAATGAAGGCAAGATATTCTCTGATTATGATATGCCTAGGAATTGAAAGCACTGCGCACACTTTTGGAGTGGGCATTGTTACGTCTGAGGAGAAGATTCTTTCTAATGTTAAGAAGGTCTTCACAACTGAAAGTGGAGGGATGATTCCTCACGAAGTTGCAAAGCATCATGAAGAAATCTGTGATTCTATTGTTTCAGAGGCTTTGCAAAAAGCAAAAGTTGATTGGAGCAAGATAGATTTGATTGCTTATTCCCGCGGACCTGGACTAGCACCTGCGCTCAGGGTTGGAAAGAATCTGGCCAAGAAATTAAGTTCAGAACATAATAAACCAATCATTGGGGTGAATCACTGTGTTGCGCACCTAACAATTGGACAGCTTTGTACTGGTGCAAAAGATCCTGTTTTTCTATATGTTTCTGGAGTTAACACGCAGATAATTGCAATTGCGGGCGGCCGTTTTAGGATATTTGGGGAGACTTTAGATATTGGAATAGGAAACGCGCTTGATAAATTTGGTCGTGAAGCAGGTCTTGGTTTTCCAGCAGGACCAAAGATTGAGGAGTTAGCTGAAAAAGGAAAGTATATTTCAATGCCTTATGTTGTAAAAGGAATGGATACTTCTTTTGCAGGACTTGTTACAAAAGCAACACAATTATTGAAAAAAGGAGAGAAGATTGAGGATGTTTGCAATGCATTCCAGGAAACTGCATTTGCAATGGTTACAGAAGTCTCTGAAAGAGCTCTTGCTCACTGCGAGAAAAAAGAATTATTATTGATTGGCGGAGTTGGGGCCAATAAAAAATTATGTTCTATGCTTGACAAGATGTGCAAGCAAAGGAATGCAAAGTTCTTTGCAGTTCCTTTAGAGTATGCAGGAGATAATGGAGCAATGATTGCGTGGCAGGGAATTCTTGAGTTTGGGAAAAGTGAAGAAAAAAAGATTGATATCTATCCTTATGAAAGAACTGATACGATAGAGGTTGTTTGGTAGAACTTCGCCAGGCGCCAATAGCGCGCTGCGTTTGATTCTTAAATCGCGTGTAAGCCAGATTTATCAGATACTGCAAATAATTTTTGTAGACTTCTCTAGGCGCTATTGGCAATGATGCTAAACTTATTGCAATCAAGGCACTTCAACAAAAACAGCTCTTTTCTGCCAGTTCTGCCAAGGAATCTCTCCAAAATCACAATCCTTACAGGTCCAATCCATATAGATCCAGTCGTCATTCTTTAACGTGCTTGGGGCGTCAGCAATCTTAACACGAACATAAGCGTGCTGGAAAACAAGGACCAGCTGTGCATCAATGCCTATCGCTTCTTGAAGAGTGGCCAAAGCAATAGAGCCAGACTCGCAGTCACCGCCGCCTGCAACAAGAAATTCCTTAGGGTCCTCTACATATTCCACGCCCTGCGGATCTGCAACATATTCATAATTATCTCTTATGAAATAAAAAAGCGCTTTTGAATAGCAAAGAGTTCCCTCTTTGCAAGAAGCTGTAACTATCTTATTTGCAGTGAGCTTTATCTTCTGGTCAGACGGATTGACCAGCGCCTTTATCTCTTCAGGACTTACTGCCTTTTTTGGCTCTGCAAGGTCATTTTCCATGCCTTTTGCAAGGGCTTTTCCAACTGAAGTGATTCTTTTCGGCTCCTCATAAGCAGTGATCCATTGATATGGAAAGAGATAGAGCACAACAATCATTACAAGAAACACCCCCACAAATAACCAAACCCATTTTCTTGATTTGTGCTCTCTGTGTGGCTCATTGTCAATTTTTCTCGCTTCCTTTAGGACGTCCTCTGGCGTCATTATACAAAATTATTGGATATAAGGTATATAAATTTATGCTATTAATATGCTCTGTCCTAAATCTCGCTAACGCTCGGGTTATAGCAAATTTCAGCATCAATCTGCAAATAGTGAAATTTGCTATACTATCAAAGAGCACAATTTCATTATATACCTTGCTCTTTGATATTAGCAGCTTCAAATTCTGGATTTTACAACAAATAGTTGACATTCCCCAAATAGGACACCCCCCTTGTCAGCTTGATTTTTATACCTTTTTATACTGATAGAATTTGACTTGATGCTGTCAACCTGCATTTAGGACAGAGCCCTATTAAAGAGTACTATGTCTTAAAATAACAAGAAATCAATATTTCCCTTATCTCTTCTTTTTTCTCAGCCCTGTAAGGAATCTCTTTATGCCAGAAGCTTTTTTCTTAGGTTTCTTTTTCTTAGGCTTGGCTTTCTTTTTTGCTGCTTTTTTCTTAGGTTTCTTTGCTTTCTTTTTCGCTTTCTTTTTTGCTGCTTTTTTCTTAGGTTTCTTTGCCTTTTTAGCCTTCTTAACTTTTGGCTTTGCTGCTGCTCTGCTTACTGCTGGTTTTGTGAGAGGCATCTTTTCCTCAAGACCTGGGGCCAGTGGCTCAAATATCAGGCCGCAGTCCCTGCAGATAATCTGCTCTCTAAGTTTTCCATATATTATATTCGTGCTTCCGCAGTCAGGGCATGATGTTATGTCCTTTATGTTCATGCTCTGTTTTTCTGAGAAAACTGGTATATAAATGTTATGACATTTATATTTATTTTCTATATAGAAAAGTTATTCGGGTTAACCCAAACTGATCTGTTTCAACAGGTCTTCTTTTCCTTTCCAATCCAGTGCTTCTTTAAGAACATCAACAATATTTTTTACAGAGACGATCTTGACTTTTTTCATTCTTTCTTTATCGACGATAATATCCTTCATGTTGGAATTAGGAACCAAGACTTTCTTTATGCCTGCCTCAATAGCAGCCTCAACTTTAGCAGAGACCCCTCCGATAGGCAGGACTTCTCCTCTGACTGATAGCGAACCTGTCATAGCAGTGTCTTGCCTGACTGGAAGCTTCTTTAGAGCAGACAAGATTGCAGTAGCAACTGCTATGCTTGCAGAATCACCCTCAACACCCTCGTATGTCTGTAAAAATTGAACATAGATATCATATTCTTTTAATTCCTGGCCAAAATATTTCCTGACAATAGCTGTAACATTCTTGACAGCCTCTTTTGCAATGACACCTAACTTACCTGTGGCAATGATTTCTTTTTCCTTGCCTCCAGGAGTGACTTCAGCTTCAATAGGAAGAACTATTCCAGAGAAAGTGCTCGCTCCGCCAATAACAGCCAAGCCATTGACACGGCCAACCTGTTCACCTTCTGTAATAATAACGTCATACTCTTTTTTCCTCTCAATAAACTTATCAGCCATCTGCTTCTCAAGAGGCCTGGCAATCTTCTTAGCAGACTCAACATGCTCTTTTGTGACAAGTTTGGCTTTTCTCTCAACAGCCAAGTCACCAGCAGCCCTTATCAAACCGCCTAATTCTCTTAATCTTAGAGTCAGATGAGCTTTTCTATTAGCCATCCTTCTTGCTTCTTCAATAATAGCAAGAACAGCATCTTTGTTAAAATGAGGAATTTTCTTGTCTTTCTTAACTTCCTGCGCAATAAAACGCGCAATCTTAATCCTGTTTTCTTCTGTGTCAAGCATTGTGTCTTTCATGTAGACTTCATAACCATATCCTCTAATCCTTGACCTTAAAGCAGGATGCATGTGCTGGACTGTCTCAACATTGCCTGCTGCAACCAATACAAAATTACACGGGACTGGCTCTGTACGAACCATTGCTCCTGAAGAACGCTCAGACTGACCTGTGATTGCATATTTTCCTTCCTGCAACGCTGTCAATAATTCCTGCTGGGTAGCAGGAGCTAGTGTAGCAATCTCATCTACAAATAAAACACCCATGTTAGCCTTGTGAATCATGCCAGCAACAACCCTTTCATGAGCAGGTGTACCCAAGCCACCAGATTGCAGAGGGTCGTGCAAGATGTCTCCTAATAAAGCACCTGCATGTGCGCCTGTGGCATCCCAGAACGCTGCTTTCTTTTTTCCAAAATTATCAACAACTACTTTAGGAAAACTTGATTTTGCGCCAATTCCTCTCTTGCCAAGATTCATAAATATCACAAAAGCTGCCAAGAATAACATTCCTCCTAAAAACATGGCTGTAAACATGATGGCTCCACCAGTAGGGCCAATCTCTTTAGTATAATGTGATCTAGCCCACCAAGGCATAATCATGGCCAAGAGAAGTATTGCAAACATCAAGATGTTCTGAAACCTGAAAAAAGAATTATTCTTCATCCTTGCCTGCTGAACAATCTCCCTACCTTGGCCAGCAGGAACAACCCGTATCATTGGCTGGTTCTCATCATTAGGATTTGGGTAAGCAATAATATCCTTAAGACTCTCTTTTGGAAGCAATTCTGCCAAAGCAAGACCCAGCATAGACTTTCCAGTGCCAGGCTCTCCTATCAATAAAACGTGCCTTCTCTGCTGAGCAGCCTTTCTGACTATCTCTACTGCCTCTTCCTGGCCAATGACCTGGTCAGCCATAGCAGTAGGAACATCAATTTCTTTTGTAGACTTGAAATTAAGCTTTTTCATCGTGAATAAAAATTGGGCGAGTGTTTATAAAGGTTATTGTTGTTCTCTAAGCAAACCTGCCTGCTGACCTACATCTATTAAAAATGGTAATTTTTGTTCCTCAGGTTTACTTTCATACTCTTGTCTGAATCTTTCTTTTAATTCTGGATTAAGTCTTTGCAGTATATTGTTATACAACATTTTCTGCTGTTGCTCTTTAGAAGGTCCTTCTTCAGGAGCTGGCTTAGGTCCAGGTTTAGGAACAGCTTCTTCAGGAGGTGCAGGAGCTGTTCCAATTACAGCAGGTGCTGTTTTCTTTGGTTCTCTTAAGATAATCCACATAATGATAAAGAATACAATGATTCCAATGATTATCCCTTCATATTTTCTTAATGTGTTTATATCAAAAAGCTGAAGCCATCCAAAGGCGTACAGCACAACAAAACCAAAAATAATGAAAGCAATCGGCATGAAAAACTTGCCATACTTTACCTTGCGAATGTCTTTGAAGCCGAAAAAACTGAAAAGAATTGCTACGCAGACACCCATTAATATCAAGATGACCATCCATTGGGAAAACCTATTGATTATATTAAGAGTATCAACAGCAATCAAGACAAAAAAACCAATGACAAAAGAAGCCATGGCATTAAAGCGGTGCTTTGGAGTGCCGTCTTCCTCTTTTCCCAAGACCTTTGTCTTTTCCAGGACAGCATAAACCACAGTGAAAACAAATATGAAAGGCAGAACTATATCCCACATACCCAATTTATCTAAAAAAACAACAGCCTCCTTTACAAAGTTCATGTTTACTCCTCTTTTTGGCAGACATCAAAAAACTCGCACTGCCCAGTTGAGTACTTGCAGAGGCCGGACGGCTTCTTAGGGTAATCTACTATATCCTCTGAGCAGGTCTTTTGATGCATCAACTCAATTTCCTGCTTTGCAAACTCTAATAATTGCTCATCTACTTTAATAAACTTTGGTTTATCTTTCAAGAAGTAAACGCCTGCAAAGTCAGGCAGAACACCATGCAGTTCTTGGTAGAGCAAGGCATAAATAGCTAATTGGAGTTTATGTGAGTTTATATTAAAAGAACTGCTTGTCTTGTAATCCATTATCCTGATCTGGTCATTGAAATTCTCAATAGCATCAATATAACCCCTGACATCAAACGTCTTGCTTAGATAAAATTTTTCCCTGACAGGGGTGAGTTTCTTGAAACGCTCTTGAAACGTCCCTTGTTGGGCCAGTAATTCGTTTGAGAAGTGCTCTAGCCAGTTTATGAGCATCAATAATGTCTCTTCGAAATAGAACTGATTCTGGTCACTTGAGAGATCCAGTTTCTTTAACTTCGGTTTTGCATCAGCCCATTCCCTAAATAAAGATTCCTGCAGTTCTGTAGTAAGTTTTTGCTTGAAATTATCCAAGTCATATCCTTCTGTGTTAATATCAAAGAACTTTTCTAATACTGTGTGGGCAATGTTTCCTCTGACTTGATGGATGTTTGGAAGAGTCTCCAGCTTCTTGATATACATATAATAATACTTTCTAGGACACTGCTTGAACAAGTTAATAGAACTTGGAGATTGCACCCTTTTTGCCATAATAAAGAAGTTTCAATGGGGGGTTTATATGTTTTATGATTATTGAAAAGATATGTTCGGAAAGATTTGCGGAAAAATCTTAGAAGAGCATATAAAGAATAAAATCAAGAATATCTGCATGAATGAAAAAATGCTCTTGATAACTGCTTTGACCTGTATTGTCGTAGGGCTTCCAATACTATATGTTGCCTCTAAGTTTGTTTCATCAGATGATCCTCGCATATTGACTGAATTAGTTGGAGTTGTTGAGAGAGTGACTGCAAAAGAAAAAATCACGATAATTTCAGTGAAGCCAATTACAAACATTCCTGTAGTTACTTTTGATGAGATGAATGTCAAGAAAGGAGAAAGGATAACTGTGAAAGGGCAGCTGAAGAGCTATAATGGAAAACTGGAGTTTGTGGCAGAAGAATTGACCTGAAAATCCTCCGGAAAAATCCAGCAAAGACATATAAAGAATAATTTGCATTAAGTATTAATGATATGGCAATTAATCTTAGCAACAATAATAGGAATCCTCTGTGGAATCATCACCGGCTTGACTCCAGGGATCCACATAAATTTGGTTTCTGTGTTGATTGTTAGCTTGAGTTCAATATTCCTGAACTACACTTCTGCGCTTTTTTTAGCTACAATCATCATTTCAATGGGGGTAACGCACACTTTTCTTGACTCAATACCATCAATATTCTTAGGTGCTCCTGATTCTGACACAGTCATGGCTGTCCTGCCAGGGCACAAGCTACTGTTTCAAGGGCTTGGTTGGGATGCTGTAAGATTGACTGTAATTGGCTCATTATTGTGTTTATTGCTTTGTGTTGCAATAATTCCTTTATTGATTTTTGTTTTTCCATTGCTTTATTCGCTTATGAAGAATTATCTTGGTTATTTGCTTGTGGTTATGGTTGGATTTATCATATTGAAAGACAGCAAAAGAATTTGGGCAGTGATAATATTTATTTTATCTGGAATTCTTGGGTTGATTGTCTTGAATTCTGAAATTAGTCAACCACTGTTTCCAATGTTATCTGGAATGTTTGGGATATCTGCCCTGATTATCTCACTTTTCAACAAAGTTGAGGTTCCGACACAGATAGCTGAAGAATATGTGCAGATAAGTTCAGGAGAATACATCAAAAGTTTAATTGGAGGTGTGTTTTCAGGCAGTTTTGTTGCACTATTTCCAGGAATAGGGGCTGCACAAGCAGCAGCAATGTCAACAGTATTTTTCAAGGTGAAAGAATATGGTTATCTGATTTTAGTTGGCGGGATTAATACTGTAAATTTTATCATTGCGCTTGTTACTGTTTATACACTTGATAAAGCAAGAAACGGAGCAATTGTTGCAGTGATGGAGATACTTATTAACATTGATTTAGCGAGATTGGTTACGTTTGCAGCAGTTGCATTGATTGTAGGAGGGATTGCAACGATTTTAATACTTAAGATTGCAAAATTATTTGCTTTTATTATAGAAGAGATTGATTATAAGATAATTTCACTCTTGATTATGTGTTTTATCATTGGATTGGCATTTTATTTCTCTGGCTCAATAGGATTGCTGGTTTTATTGATAAGCACTGCAATAGGGATAGTGCCTCAATTGACAGGAGCCTGCAGGAGCAATGCAATGGGGTGTCTTTTGTTGCCGGTGATAGTGTTCTACATTTTATGATTTTTCAAAAAGCAGACCTCTTGCTTTAGTGCGGAGTGATTTAGTCTGTACTGCCCATGCTTTTTGAACACTAAAAATAACACAAAATTGTTTAGGCAATTTTGTGGGATTACAAACAGTGTGCTGTTTGAAATACCCTATACTTAAGTAAGTGGATTTTTAATTTACAAAAGGTTTATAAACATCTGGCCAGTTCTCAGTACTTACAATGGGATCAGAATATTTTAAGAAAAGAGTACCGACCAGAACTGCTGTACGAAGAAAAGTGTATAGACCTAAGACATTTAAGACAGAAGAACGTGCAAAAGAGTACGCTGCAAAGAACAAGATTACTGATTTTGTGATAACTAAACTAAGTGATCATAAGTTTAGAATAGATAAAAAAGAGTAATTATTTTATTTCTTTTTCAGTAAACTACAACAAATCTTTGATTTCGCAAAACCTGGTTTTTGTGAATTTGCAAATTTCCAATTTTGTTGAGATTCTAAAATCAGTTGTGATTTTAGCAACCTTTAAAAACAGCCAATACTTATTAGTTCTTATGACAGCTAAACACAAAGCTTTAGATTCGGAAAATGTTTTGATTAGCTGGCGCTCTATTTTCTCAGCATAAAAGTAGAAATTCTATAGCGAAAGCTCTGTCTATAGAGCTGATTCTATTAAACAAATTTAAAGGTGAATCTGAGCAAAGCTCAGAAAACCTTTAAACAAATTTAAAGGTGATTAAAATGGCATTGCCGCATGTTATTCAAATGCAACTTATCCAGAAAAGAATCAAAGGAAAAGAAGGAAAACAAAAAATCAATGAACTGAAAAAAATAGCAGAAGAACTTCCTAGTTTCACGTCTGGAGCTTATGCAGAGATAAGGAAATGGATCCAGGAAGAGATAGGAAAGACCAAGACACGGGCAAAAGTAAAGCACCAGGACTGGATAGGAGTCAAGAAAGAGGGAGCAGCCCAGATCGTATTAGTTGGAGCTCCAAACATAGGAAAAAGCTCTTTATTGAAAGCACTAAGTGATATCCAGATAAAAGTAGCGAATTATGCCTTCACAACACTAAAGCCAATACCTTCAATAATAAAATATGAAGGGATAGAGGTGCAGCTAGTTGAGATTCCAGGACTGATAAAAGGAGCTCATGAAGACAAAGGAGGAGGGAAAAGGCTCTTAGGAATAATCAGGGGAGCAGACGGGATTGTAGTAATGCATGACTTAAGCAGAAGCACAGAGGAAGTAAAGATGATCCTCAATGAGCTAGATAAAGCTGGAATAGAGAAACCCCTGATAATAGCAGCAAATAAGATAGACCTGGGAACAGAGAATCTTGAGAAACTGAAGAAAGAGTTTCCAGACAAAATAATAGTCCCTATCTCAGTAAAGCAGGAGATTGGGCTGGAAGAACTGAAAAAACAAGCCTGGAAGCTGACAAACCTCATCAAAGTCTACACACAGGAAAAAGAACAGCCGATTGCCTTGCCAAAAGGAGCTACTGTAAAGGAATTAGCAGAGAAGGTCCACAAAGACTTTGTGAAAAAATTCAAGCATGCAATAGTGACAGGAACAAGCGCAAAATTCCCAAAACAAAGAGTCGGATTAGGGCATGTATTAGAGGATGGAGATGTAGTGGAAATTATCACTTAATTGGACCCTTTGGGCATTTACAATGGCGTATGCAAAACAGCTTTTTGGATTATACAACTTTGAGCAGAGCAGACTAATTGCCCAAAGAACCAAATTATCTTTTTAGAAACCTTTTTAAACACCTCGTTACTTCACTAGAGCTATGAAGGGGAGAATAACCAATTTCAGAGGAAGCAGAAGAATAAAAAAAGGAAACCAGATGATTGTAGAGGTCGAAGGGGCAGATGACAAGGCAAAAGCTGAGAAATTAATAGGAAAATCAGTGAGTTGGGTTGCTCCTGGAAAGAACAAGACCACAATAAATGGAAAAATAAGCGCAATACACGGCAACAGTGGTTGTGTAAGAGTCCTGTTTGAGAGAGGACTTCCTGGACAGAGCGTTGGCACAGAAGTGAAGATAGAGTAAACTTCTTAGAAATATTTAAATATTCTTAACTGAATTGATACTTTAATGGCTAAAAAAAAGGTTACATTCCAGAGAAAGAATCTTTACTAGAAGACATAGTAAAATTACTCAATGCACAACTCACAAAGATTGTTCAGGTCAAGGGATCTCTTGTAGACAAAGACCCTGTAAGAATAAGCAAAAGCGTAAAAGAGCTAAAAGATCTAGTGACTGCCTGCAAAGAAAAAATATTATGATATTCTTATTTAATCCATGAAGGCATCATTGGCGCAGCAAAAGGCCAGACATAAGGAGCTACAACAACCAAAGCAGCAATCATAAAACTGTGCACCCAGGTCTCTTTCATGCCAACGCTGATGCCGCCGATAGAGCCCTTAATTGCAGCGCTTGCGCCATGAACCTTGATCATTGTTATTATTCCTATTGCAATCTGAAAAACAATAACGTGCTTAATCAAAGGAATCGTGTGCAGGAAGCCAAATGTGTTATAGATAAACGCCGCATTCATTGTGAAGAAAACAGCAATAATTGCATACACTAAAGCGTGCGCCATGTGGCCAAACCTATGTGTTGGAACTGTAACATCCCTATGCAAAAGAATCGCCTCGTAGATACCAATAATTAAACC
Source organism: uncultured Methanosarcinales archaeon (assembly GCA_964640255.1). Classification (GTDB taxonomy): domain Archaea; phylum Nanobdellota; class Nanobdellia; order Woesearchaeales; family ARS49; genus WJJT01. The sequence continues at coordinate 13,064 of CAZXEZ010000013.1, forward strand.
AATTAAAATTGCAGGAAGTATAATAATTTCAGCCATGTTATCACCTTTTTTAAGTTATGAATAGAAATCTGGCTTAAAAGTATATAAATTTTTCGCCGAAAAACTTGGTTTTTCGGTGAATTTGTAAATGCCCTGCATTTCCAAATTCGTTAAAAAAAAATAAATAAAGAAAGTTTACTCGCTTTTTTCTTGCCAGGCCCTTCTTCTTCCCATTCATACAGCCCGTCATTCTGTTCAATTTCAGATTCAACAATGAACCTAAGATCATCTGTAGTCAGAGGATTTGTCAAGTCACTGTCACGATTAGCAGCCCTCAAAAAAGGACTGTTTCTGCAAGGTGAAAATTTGAAATTGAGAATAAAATTCCGCCATCTTTAAAAACTATCCTTGCCTTCATATCCACATGAGCGACTTATCTGGAAAAAGGCTAGGTTATCTAACTCTTGAATCTAAGATAGGAGAAGGTGCTTTCAGCGAGGTTTACCAAGCCTTTAATACACAAAAATCAGAACATGTAGCTTGCAAGATCATTCATAAATACACAGATAGAATAGACAGAGAAATAAAGGCCCTGCAGGCCTTGAAAGGACATTCTAATATTGTTGAAATCTACAGTACAGGCTATGAAGAAAGGTTTCATTATATTGAGATGGAGCTCTGCCAATACAGCCTTGAACAAAAGATAAGAGAAGGATTCAGTAGAGACATTGCCTTGAATGTGATGCACCAAGTACTTGATGGACTTGAGCACGCGCACAATAATGGTATCTTGCACAGGGACCTAAAGCCAGAAAACATCCTTTATGGAAAAGACGGCAAGATAAAAATATGCGATTTTGGCCTTAATAAAGAGATAAAAAGCCAATTTGCAACACACACCAATCCAAACCTAAAGCCTCTTAGCTTGAAACATAGCCTGGACTTTACTGATGAAAAGACAAAAAGCAAGATTGTCGGCACAATGCACTACATGGCACCTGAACAATTTGAGGGCAGGACAGATGAAAGAACTGATATTTTTGCAGCAGGCACAGTCCTATCTGAACTTTTGACAGGAAAAAGGCCAATAGGCACTCTAGAGACTGGCGATGCAGACCTGGATTTCATAATCAATAAATGCAGAAGACAAGAACCGTCCCAAAGATACCAAAGCACGGCTGAATTAAGAAGTGCACTGCCAAAAGTAGAAACAAAAATAATATGGGATACCTCGTCTTTGGATAATTCTGTTGAGAATGTTACAGAGAATAAAAAAGATAAGAAGACACAGATAACTGAAGAAGAATTGGCATCTTGCTGCGCAGGTTGCATATCATTACCTTTATTCCTTTTAGGAGTTGGTGGCGTGATATACATGTTTATCAGATTCTTGCAGATGCAATCTTGATTTACAAAACAAACGATTTATATCCTTTCTTCAAAGGCGTCTGTTTATCAAGACAAATGGAAGTGATATCAAAATTCTTTATGTCAAAAGGAGAACTGCACTTTAGCTTTTCCTCCAATGCAGAAGCAAAGCCCTTGGCAAACGAAGAACCCTGGGAAAATTCATCTTCTTTTGAAGAGAAAAAATACAAGCCGTTTTCTAAATCAAGTTCTTCCCAGCCTCCGCCTGCATAGCAAGCCTCAATCACAATAAGCTTTCTTGCAGGAATCTTATTAAGATAACTGGAGAGCAATTCTTTCTCAACAAGATGCTCATCACTTGTCTCAAGCCCTTTGGCAGAACCATGCGTGCTGCAGAAGAAAAAAAACAAGTCCTTATCGCTCATTCTGCAAGCATCCTCCAAAACAGTGATAATCCTTGCTTTTGTCAGCTTTGTATCCTGCAGAGTCGTTATTTCATAAGGAATATTAAACTGCTTCAACAAATTCTGCATGTTCTTGACTGCGCTTTTAGACATGCCCCAATCCCCCCTATGGTCATAGCTTAAAAAAACAGCACGAACGTTCTTAATAGTCTCATAAAACTTAAACATCGCGCAATCATCTTTCAAGCCTCCGAGCTTGACTATGCTTTCATCAGGTATCTGCATGGTAGATTCTGGATTAATTCTTTGTTCATCTTTATAAGTTCCATTCTTGCTGAACAAATCCGCCACATAAAGCTCGTCTTTCATAGTGCCAAAAACAGAGTGAAAACAAGAGATATGCCTGTACTTGAAAGGATTTATCCTCAGCGCATACTCTATAACAAGATTCTCTACAATACTGCTTGCAAAATGCTTTTTGCGCCTCAACTCAGACAGCAAGAATCCAGACGAATCCCTGCCTAATTGGACCAACTCATAATCCCAGTCCCCTTTAGGAAAAGGAATGTAATCTGCCAGGGTACCCACAAGAATAGGAGAATTTATTGGAATTATCTTACGCTCAAGGTTTGCAACATTATTCTTAATATTACCAATAGATACCGGCCTTACATTCCATCTGCTTTTCATAAAAGTAATTATTGTTTATTTATTTAAAAAGATGGCGGAAACAATAGTTAGAACGCTAAAAATCTGCCAAGAACGTTACCTTTTAAAAAAAAGCTTCGCTGGGCAAATTAAGCGTTCTTTACATGCCGTATTAACCAGTATAAGATTTTATCTGCCTTACCCAGAAAAACCCGAAATATTTACGAAAAATCGGAATGCAGAGCATTTCAAAATTCAGGCGAAAACGATGTTTTAATGAAAATCAGAAATTCAAAAAAATTTAAGATATGCCTAAAAAAAAATAATTTTTAGAAATATTTATATAGCAAATAAATAGAGTTCAGTATAATTAGTATAATAAGTAAAAGAGATGAATAAATGGCAGTACTACCATCAAATATCATGCAAATTTATCAGTCTTATCCATGGGTATTTGATGGATTCATAATATGTACCCTTCTTGGAGTATTATTCAGAATCCTGTTTGAGAAAGGCAAGATAGGGAAAGAAGAGCAGGCAAGAAAACTCGGCGGAATATTCGGATTCTTCCTCGGCATAGCCATGGTGGGCTATATGCAATATAGAGGGTGGACGTTATTCATTGAGGGCGGGCCCTGGATATTTAGTTTGGTTATACTTTCACTTGTTGCAGTGGGCTGGGCAATAGCAGATGGTCGTTTTA
>CAZXEZ010000014.1:0-15989 GCA_964640255.1 uncultured Methanosarcinales archaeon
GTCTTTGCAGGGATGGCTAAGTACATGGCAAACAGGTTTCTGCCTTTGGCCGTGAAAAAGAAAATCAGGTTAAGGGAGAATGTTCTCTTCATCAATGGTTCTGAACCAATGCTCCCTAAAGATAAAGATAAGATTTTGCAATTATCTAAAAAGCTTGGCGTAAGAAACCCGATGATACTGGATTTCTATGGCGTTAGTGAGATGAAAGAGGATATTTTCATTGAGTGCATGCCTGGCTCTGGTTTTCACCACATCGCTCCGCTCTCAACAATAATAAGAACTGTGAAAATAAACAAGATGAATAAGGGTGATTTCTTCATCAGAGACTGGGAATTCACACACCCTGAAGAAGGCGGTGCTGTTGTCATGTGGAACATAAACGGGGCAGGAACAGTCTTGCATGGCTATCTTGTAGGCGATCAATATGAAAAAATAATTAAAGGCAGGTGTCCTAACTGCAGGTTAAACACTGAAAGAGTGTATGGAGTAAAGAGGTTAGCGCTGAAATGAATCTTGACACGTTTTTCAAGGCAGACAAGATTGCTGTGATAGGCGCCTCAAGAGAAGAGGGCAAGATCGGCAATGTTATTTTCAGGAATTTCTTAGAGGGCTTTGACAAGGAGGTCTATCCTGTTAATCCTCATGCAGATGAAGTGCTGGGTTACAAATGCTACAAAAGTGTAAGGGATATTCCTGGAAAACTTGAATTAGCAATCATCTGTATTCCTGCTAAATCTGTTCCTGGTGCTGTTGTCGAGTGCGGCAAAAAAGGAATAAGGCATGTTGTCATAATCAGTGCTGGTTTCAAGGAAGTTGGCAACACTAAATTAGAGAAAGAGTTGTTTACTGCCCTGAAAAGATATGATATCAAGTGCATTGGCCCTAATTGCCTGGGCGTCTATGCATCAAAAGGGCATATTGATACATTATTCTTGCCAAAAGACAGGCTAAAGAGGCCTAAGGAAGGTATTATCTCTTTTGTCTCTCAGTCAGGTGCTTCTGGCAGTGCTATTCTTGATTTAGCTGCTGCTGAACAGTTTGGTTTTGCAAAGTTCATTAGTTATGGCAATGCAATTAATATTGATGAATCAGACTTGATTGATTATTTAGGCAATGACCCTGACACAAAAGTGATTTGCTTGTATGTTGAGGGTGTGCAGGATGGGAAAAAATTCCTAGAGACCTGCAGGAAAGTTGGTGCTAAAAAGCCGATTATCGCTATTAAGGGCGGGATTACAGAGGCAGGCAAGAAAGCTGCCTTGAGTCACACTGGTTCTCTGGCAGGCAGTGCAGAGGTTTATTTTGGAGCTTTTAAGCAGGCTGGAATCACTATTGCGCATACTTTAGAAGAGGTTTTTGATTACATGAAGGTCTTTGAAAAGGTTCAGATAAAGCCTAAAGGAAGAAATATTCAGGTTATCACTAATGGCGGCGGCTTTGGAATACTATGTTCTGATGCTATTGCAGGTCTTGGTCTGGATATGGCAGAACTGACATCTGCTGCAAAGAATTCCTTAAAGAAAAAACTGCCACCTATCGCTATTGTGAGCAATCCTATTGATTTATTGGGTGATGCTACAACCGCGAGATATAGATTAGCACTAGATGCCTGCCTGAAAGATAAGAATGTTGATATCATTGTCGCAGTTGTCCTGTCTCAGACCCCTCTGATTGAGGAGGAGATACTCACAGATGTCTTGAAGGAATTCAATGACAAGAAAAAGAAGCCTATTGTCACTATAACAACAGGAAGCGAGTTTAGTGAGAAACTAAAGCAGAAGATTGAGGATTCTGGCCTGCCTTGTTTCAAGTTCCCTTTTAATGCAGTAAGGGCTGTCAAGGCATATTTAGAATATTATAAAAAAATTTGAAATTCAAAAAAGTCTCAAACTGACAGTTTGAGAATATTGGAACAGGTTCCAATAATTTCAAAATTCACAGAACAATTTGTTCTGTGGAATAAATAAAAAAATTATTTTGTCTTCTTCTTGGGCTTTTTTCTTGTGGTTTTCTTCTCTGTCTTTGTGTCATACACTATTGAGTGCGGCTCTTTATCAAAGTCATATGGCTCTAGAGGCAAGTCTTCTTCTGTGAAGTCATCATCTTCTCTTATTGATATAACTGATATCAACAGTCCAATTGTGTTGAAGAACAGCATCAATGCAAATACCAGGAATGATTTTGTGTGGACATACAAGAATACTGTATTAGCCAGGTAAAGAGAGAATGCTATTGTTGCTAGCGGCCATCCCCATTTTAGCTCTAATCCAAGTCCCAGCATCATTCCTAGTGCCAGTATCAGCCCAATTACGATAAAAACCAGCTCTAATGTGAAATATGTTGTCAGCTTTGTCTCTAGGAATATTGCTCCTAAGAAATTCAAAAATAACAGCACGATTATTGCTATTGTTCTTACAATGCCCATTTTATCTTACCCCCGTTTATAGAAAAGACGTAATAGAAGATATATAAACATTTCTATTCTGGAGTAGTGATTCTTAGCTAAATAATCCTGCCATCCATGCCCAGATCTTTGAGAAGAATCCTCTTGGTTTTGCTTCTTCTCTTGGTTTTTCTGCAATTGTTACTGTGATTTCTTTGTCTTCTTCTGTCTCCTCTGGCTTTGCGTCCTTTACAACAACAGGCTCTGCATCTGTTTCAGTTGGAGTGTCTATCTCTATATTTGTAGTGTCTGTATCTTCTTCGTCATTAGATTTTGCTTTTGAACCATCTTTTTTTATCTTGATTTCACATTGGCAGTACTCATTGCATAATCCGATGTTTCCGTCGTCATCAAAGCACATCTTATTCATTGGGTCGCACTCTTCTCCAGGATCAACTATGGAGTTTCCGCACTCTGGTTCTGGTGGCGGTGCTGTGTAATTTGTATCTTTTGCCTCTGCCTCTGCCTCTCCACCGACGCATTTTCCGTACTCGCACTTCTCAAAACCCTCTCTTATGCATTCAACTATCTCTGATTTTATCTGGTCATCTTTGCAATAGTACTCTTTTAGGTATGGACTGGTATCCTGCCTGACCTCTGCAGAAGGGCTTATGATGCAGATGTCTTCTTTTCCGCTTATAATCTTGGTATCCCCTTTTTCTGCATAGTTTTTTCCGCCGTCTGTGTCTGTGCATTCAGCAGCTGCTATGCCTGCAAATAATAGCAATACTGTGATTAAAACAAATACTATTTTCATCTTAAAATTCCTCGCCTTCAAGAGTTTTTAACAACCCTTTTCTCTTTAGTGCCTGTACCTGTATTGGTCTGTACTTGAAGACAACATCTCCTTTTTCATCTCCACCAAGCTCCCATGGCTCAATCAAGAGAACATCTCCCTCTCTTATCCACAAGTGTCTCTTCAGTCTTCCAGGTATTCTGCAGATTCTTGTCTTGCCGTCCATGCACCGTACTTTCATCCTTGAGCCGCCTACTCTTTGCTCGCAGATACCCACTACCTGGTTCTGTCTTGGCATAGGCGTCCGCCTCATCATCTCAAGCTTTTGCTGCTCTTCCTCTGCAGGAGACAGCTGCGGCTTCTTGCTTGGCCCTCTTCTCACTTGTGGCTTCTTACCCATGAAATATCTATTAATGAGGATTATTTATAAGGCTTTTGCTTGAAATGACAAAAACATTTATAAATCAGAATTCTAATTACACTGAATATGGCGCAAAAAAGGGGTTTTGATGTGGCTAGATTGTTCAAGACACTGGGCGCTATTCTTGGGTTTTTTATCACTGCCATGATTTTTGTGTTTATTGGCCTTATTTTCATTAATGTCATGAATCTGATGTTAACAGAGCCTATTGTTTTTGATGGCAATACTGCCCTGATTCCTATCAAAGGGGCCATATCTACTACAGGCGGTACTGATGTCTGGTCCAAGGGTGGTGTTAAGTCTGGCTCAGTTGTCAAGTGGATTCAGGAGGCAGAGGAAGATGACAGCATCAAGGCGATATTATTTGATATTGACAGTCCTGGCGGCACTCCTGTGGGAAGTGTTGAGATTGCAGAGGCTGTCAAGAAAGCTAAAAAACCAACTGTTGCCGTGATTCATGAGATGGGCACCTCTGGTGCGTACTGGGTTGCTTCTGCCACAGATACTATTTTTGCTAATAGGATGTCAACTATTGGTTCTATTGGTGTCAAGAGTTCTTATCTGGAGTTTGCCGGATTGATGGATGATTATAATGTTACTTACAGGAGATTGATTGCAGGCAAATACAAGGATATAATGTCTCCTTACAAAGAGATGAGTCCTGAAGAGCAGAGAAAAGTTCAGGAAAGACTGGATAGATTGCACGAGATTTTCATTAATTCTGTTGCCCAAAACAGGGGCCTTGATGTTGCGCACGTGCACAAGATTGCAGATGGCTATATTTATTTCGGCGATGAAGCTAAAGAATTAGGACTTATTGATTTTATTGGCTCTAAAGAAGACGCTAAAAAGCACATTGGCCAGGAATTGAATATCACTGTTGAATTCAAGAAATATTCTGAGAAAAAAGGTTTTTTTGATATGTTCACAGGAGTGATGCATGAAGCTTCTTATACAGTCGGCCAGGGCATTGGTTCTGTCTGGCTCTCTAGCACTGAAGATAAGGTGGATTTCTTAGTTTGATTCTATTACAAACACTTTATCATTCTCTCTTGCAGTAAAGTTAAGCTTGACTCCTACCATCTCTTTTTCTGCTTTTTCAACTTTTTTATTGTTTATCTCCATTGATTCAACTATTTGTTCCTGGACACCTGTGGTCTCTCCCTGCACCATTATCTTATCACCTGCTTTAATTCCCCCTGCCTCTAGTTTTATTGCAGCAACACCTGGCTCTCTGAAAAAGTTTGTTATGCAGCCCACATATGTTTTTCTTGTTGTTGCCTTGCTTCCTCCCATGTCTGCGAAATCATCTGCAGTCGGCAGCCCTAGGTAAAATCCGCTTGAGAAACCGCGGTTATAGACAGTCTTCAACTTTTCAACTAATTTATCTGCTAATTCCTTGTTGAACAGGCCTTTTTCATAAGCATCAATTGCCTCTCTGTATGCAGATACAACTGTTTTTACATATTCTGGTGAACGAACACGCCCTTCAATCTTGAAACAATCTATTCCTGCTTCGATTAATTTGTCAATAAATGGCAAAGCGCATAAATCTTTTGGAGACATTACATAGCCTTCCCCCAAAACCAATGCATTATTGTCCTCATCAATGATTTTATATTCGCGTCTGCAAGGCTGCAGGCAATCACCGCGATTAGCACTTCTGTTAAACAAGTGCTGGCTCATGAAGCATCTTCCTGAGACACTCACACACATCGCTCCGTGGATAAATGCCTCTATCTCTATTCCAGAGTTTTGCTTGATTGCTTTTACATCTTCCAGCTTGCACTCTCTTGCAAGCACTATTCTCTCTGCCCCTAATTCTTTGTAAAACTTGGCAGCTTCTGTATTAGCTACGCTTGCTTGTGTTGAGATATGAAAAGGCATTCCTTGTCTTTTGCATTCCTGAATCACTGCCACATCCCAGCAGATGATGTAATCTACTCCTGCTGCCTTGGCTCCAGCAATAATTTTTTTCACATCCTCTAATTCATTGTCATAAACAATAGTATTTACTGTCAAGAAAACTTTTACATTATTGTCATGGCATTGTTTTACTATTTCTGGCAGTTCTTCCAGAGTAAAATTCTTGCCAGTAGCTCTCATATTAAGCTTCTTCAGTCCAAAGTAAACACAGTCTGCTCCTGCATCTATCGCTGCCTTCAACATTACTCTGTTTGACACTGGTGCTAGTAGTTCTACCATAACAGAAGGAGAATATTTGTGCTTTTTAAAGCTATTCATTAGCATAATCTTTAAATACATTCACCATTTGAATAAGAACAATACATTCGGAGGTTAAAGAATGAAAACAAAGATATTAATGGCTTTATTTATGGTATCTGTGTTATTGCTGACAGGATGCGGGGCAGAAGAATCAGCCCCAGTCAAGAAAGACAGCACTCCTAAAGCAGTGCCAGTGGCAAAAAGCACAGGCGGAATTGTTGATTGCGGCATAGAGGATGATTGTTTTCTTGAACAGTTGGGCAAATGTAATCCTGCTACATTTACAACAGGTCTTGGCCCGAAGATACAGTTTGACCTGACAATCAAGGGTGCAGAAGGAAATAAGTGTGTTATCCATTACCTGGCTGCTGAAAACCCTATGCCTCTGTTCAAGGACACAGAGATGACCTGCAAGATTCCTTTAAAGGCATACACAATAGAAGAATACGAGGATTATTTCCAGAATAATCTGCTGACTGTGTGCCAAGGAACATATATCGACGAAATGAGAGCTTTAGGAATTGAATAATTTTTTATTTTTTTATTTTAAATTAATAATAAGATAATCATTCTTCTGAATACGCAAAAGAATAAATTCAATACTCTTTCAAAAAAGGAAGTTAATAAAATACTCCACCATCATCTTTATAAGCTTTCTTTTTCTTATAACCTGATATGACTAGAAGAAATCGTGGATGGTATTATACTTGGTTTCATGACCCATCAAGTTTAAAAGAAGACAGAGATCACCCTCTTGGATTCTCTGCAAAAGTATATGAAACATTATTTATCCATCGTAGTCGTAGAGAATTATATCGAATAATTGATTTTCTTGTGGAAAATGTAGAAGACGATATCCAAAAAAGAAGAAATACTAAATCCGATATGTGTAAACTTACCGAGCGTTATAAGAAAGGTTTAAGTAAAGAAGAATGTGTTAAATATGATCAGACTCTAAGAAAAGGCATTTCAGAAGTAGATGAAGAGGTAGAAAACTTGAAAGCTTGGAAAGAGCATTGGGCTTTTTTTAGACCTTCTGAGGAACATTGGAAGTATAAAGGAAAAAATGGAATTCATCGTCTTATTCTAACAAGGCATTTCAATCCTTTAGAAATACATATTGAAAACACTATGGAACATGTTGATCATAAAGTCAAAGCAGAAGTATTGCCTGATTTACAGTTTATTGTAAGCGCGGGCACATATGCTTTTTTTGTAGAACAAATAAGAAAAAAATATCGTGAAGGCAATCCATATTCTATTCTTCCGCAAAATCCTTCTTTTAATATATTTGTACCTTCTGTAGCGATGATTGCTCTTGAAAATTATCCTTGGGATACACATAAAGAACAGATGAATGAATGGGTAAGAGCAAGACAAGGAGACAGATCAAAATTAGCAAAACATCCTAATTTGCGATTGGATTAAAACAGTTTCAATAACCAGGAGATTTAAGACTGTCTGCAACAAGTTCAGCGCACGCACTCATACCCTTTTACTCTGTTTTTAGAGAAAACAATCTGCCATAATTGGTTTTGTCTTGCCCTGAATGATCCTGCGCAAGCCAATAAATAATATTTCCACATTCTATAGAATCTTTTATCATAATTTAGTTTGTTCCAGTTCTTGACAAAATTCTTGTGCCATGCCATGAGAGTCTTGTCATAATCTGGCCCAAAACTGTGCCAGTCTTCGAGCACAAATATTTCTTCAGATGCAGCAGCAATCTGTTTTGCAGAAGGAAGCATGGAGTTTGGGAAAATATACTTGCTGATCCATGGGTCTGTTGAGGTTGAAAAGATGTTTCTTCCGATTGTGTGCAGCAAGAACAAGCCATTTGGTTTTAGGCAGCGATTGGCGACTTTCATGTATGTTCTGTAATTCTTATAGCCGACGTGTTCAAACATGCCTACAGAGACAATGCAGTCAAACTTTTCATTCAGTTTTCTGTAATCTTGTAATCTGATTTCAACAGGAAGCCCTCTGCATATCTCTCGAGCTAGTTTTACCTGTTCTTTAGAGACAGTAACCCCAACTACTTTGACTTTGTATTTTTCTGCTGCGTATTTTGCCAGGCTTCCCCAGCCGCATCCGATATCCAGAATCTTCATTCCTTTTTTCAGCCTTAATTTTTTGCAGATTAAATCTAGTTTTGCCTCTTGTGCCTTGTCAAGGGTTTTTGCATTCTTCCAATAACCGCAGCTATACACCATTCTTTTATCAAGCATGTGCTTATACAAGTCATTTCCAATATCATAATGCCTTTTTCCAACTTCATATGCTCTTGATGTGCTCTGCAGGTTCACTATTTTTGCCTTAATTACACTAAATATCTGCTTCCAATCTTTCACTCTCTCATCTAGCCTGCTTTTTAGGATTCTATAAAAGAATTGGTCAAGTTCCCTGCAGTCCCACCATCCTGCCATGTAAGATTCACCCAAAGCAAGAGAACCTCCTGCCAAGACTCTTGTGTAGAATTTTGGATTATGAACCTGAATATCCCAAGGCCTGTTGCCGTTAATTCTAACATCTGCAAGAGCAAGATACTCTTTAACAGTCTGTTTTGCGTTCATCTCAGGTCTTATATAATTATCTGTAGTTTTTAAAGTTTGGCATATTATTATCAGGATTATTTCTCAATCCCGTCCCAGCTTCCATGCAAATGCTTTGGAACTACAGAAGTATCTGCATATATCTTGAATCCTGCATTGATTACATCTAATGAGAACATCATATCATCAAAGCCTTCTTCATATCTGAATTTTATTTTCTCTAAGACATCTCTATGAATCAAGACACAGCTGAATGAGCAGGCTTTCAACTCAACTAACTGAGCTTTCTCAAGCTCTTGTTTTGGCAAATACCAAAGTCCTGTTGGGTCTACAGGGTGTTCTACATATGCCATTGGCATTAGCTCTATCTTATTGCCAACTGGAAGATTGTTAAACACAATTCCAGACACTATTTTCTTTTGATGGCAAAGCAAATTCTGTATCACATCTGGTTCTGGAATAACATCTTGCTCTATGCTCAAGAAATAATCATAACCATTCTCTAAAACATACTCTCTTATCTTGTTTCTGCTCTGCTTTATTCTCTCTCTTGCACTGTCATGCCATTCATATCTGATTACCTTGAATCCCAGAGCCTCAATCATGCCTGCATATCCACTCTCTTTAGAATTATCTACTATCAAAACATCAAAATTATCATATGTTAATTTCTTCAGTGCCTCTGCATACTCTTTAAGGCAGTATTTCTTCCCATCATATGTTGGGCATCCAACTAATACTTTTGGATTCATATGCTCAGCATAACCTCGTCTCCTATTTCAATGTTATGTTTTTCTGCAAAACCTGCATTTACCTCTAGAACATATTTTGAGTCTGTCTTAGGGCTGTAACTTTTGCAAGACGCTTTCTCACACGGCTCTGCAGTCATTATGTCAACAATTTTATTATCTGAATCAATAAATATCATATCTAGAGGGATCAAAGTATTCTTCATCCAGAAGCTGTGTATTCCTGCTTTGTCAAACACAAAAAGCATCCCTGCATCATCATCCAGATGCTCTTTGTACATCAGCCCTTTTGCCATCTCTGCAGGAGTTTCAGGCACTTCTACAGAGACTTTTGTGCCTCCTATTTCAACATAAGGTCCAGAGACGCAGGCCATTAGAATAAATAACAACATTGTTGAAAGTATTTTTTTCATGGTAACTCATCAACATTAACTATACCTGCTTTCTCATCTGCTATCCTAGGACAGGCAGTATTTACCCAGCATTCAATAAAAGGAAAATTCTCTAGATCAGAAACATTTAATGTATCACATGCAAATATGTAATATTCTTTGTCTTTCTTCTCAGCTAATTCCATTGCTTTCTCAATCCTGTTCTGTCCGTGTTTTGTTGAAACCAATATCCCTATTTTATTTGAGGAAAGAAATCTTGCTAACGCCCCTTTTCTTCTTTTTTTATACTTCTCTACATCTTCGTCTTTAACAACAGATAGTTTTTGTGTTAAAGGGTTCCACTTAAACACTTTTTTATCAGTTTCCAAAGCAATTGCTATTGGATGAAACTCTCCAGAGCCAATAAAAAGAAACGCATCTACTTTATCAGATATTTGTTTCGCAGTCTCCACATTGCATCCTAATACCTGCCCCCCTTTAACAGCTTCTTTTAGCTGTAAAATAACTTCATCTAGCTTGTGCAGGTGCTGTATTGTTGTGACTACCCCTAATCTGGCAGGCAGTGCGTTCAGCGCTGATTCAGACAGATTGACATCTGCTGTTGATTTTGCGTGTATGTGTATTATTTTCATGCTGGTTAAAAAGAAGTAAAAGTATAAAAAGCTTTAGTGTAACTTGGCTTTTGCGTTTTCAGATTAACATAGCTTGCAAAATTGGAAATTTTTAAAAAAGATTTCCAAATTCACAAAACTAATAGTTTTGTGAAAAGACAAGTTCATAAACTTTTTGCCTATTTTGCTATATAAAACGCAAAAGTTTAGTGTAAGAATGTGCTCCAGAGCTGATATATTACCCCAAATGAGAACATCATTATCAATACTGTAGTTAATGTCCTGCTTATGTTGAGGCTGTATTCTGGTTTTCTTTCGCCTTGTTTTTTTGCTTTCCAGTATGCAAGTATTATCAGTATCCCGTCAATCCCTCCTGCAACTGCGCCTGCAAAGGCTATTACTGCAATAAAGCTTGTCAGTCCTAATGATGCTATGAAAAGTGGTGGTATTACAGTCAATAGAAATGCTGTATGCTTGTTTAACTTGCAGTCATACATATATGTCTCTTTTAGTGCAAGCCCTAGGCCTAGAAATGATGTGAGCATTGCAAAGGCTGCGAATATGTTTGCAACAAATGCCATGTGCGGCTCTGAGAATATGCTTAGGGCAACTGTTGCTATTCTTTCATTTGCCCCCAGCGTGTTGAAGTTGTCAAGGCCCACTATTCCTAAGACTATCACGGCAAAGATGAGGTAAAGTATTATTGGGGTGATGCTTCCTATTATTATCGCTTTTTTTAATTTGCGTTTGTCTTTTGCCAGTTCTTCTCTTAGCTCTGGTATTGCTGCTGTTCCGACAAAGGCAAAAAGAATCACTCCGTATGGCAGAAAAAAGTTTTTTAGGTGTATTCCTGTCAAATATGCAGGATTGATTTTGTCATAGGCAAATGCTCCTATTAAGAATATTGTTACTACCATTAATACTGTTATTGCCAGCTCAAATCTTCCTGTGGCTTTTATTCCGTGGTAAAGGATTGCCGAGGCAATCAAGAAGAATGCAAAAGAGTAAATCCAGGGATTTCCCCCAATTATTGTGCTAAATATCTCTCCTTGACCTAAGATATATGCAGTGAGTGCTCCATAGATTCCAACAGTCATTGATAGTATCATGAAGTACTTTCCTGTTTTTCCCAGGTATTTTTCCATGTAGCCAGAGAGCTGGTGCACTCCTTTTGTTCTTAGGGATATCTCTCCTATGCAGAGATGCAGTATCAGTATTGTAAAGCCCAGTACAAGCAAATGTATCATTCCTATTAAGAGCCCGCTCTGCGCAATTGCATATGGTATCCCTAGCACTCCTGCGCCCACAATAGTGCCCATCAGTATGGCTGATGCTACCCAAAGATTATTTCTTTTGAAGAATCCTTTATACTCTTTTCTTCCTCTTCCTCTTTTGAACATATCGAGAACTTACAAAGAAGTGTCTTATTAATTTATGCTTTTTTTATAATGTTTTTAATAACTTGAGTATCTCTGTGGCTTTCTTAGGATTCCCTCTTCCAACAGGAAAATAGCAGGGGATTATGTTATATTTCTTAGAATCAATATTTGTCTCAAAAATAAGTAATTTTTTCTTCTTCATGACTTCTTTATAATACTCACCTAGCTTTATCTTCTGTCCAGTCAGGTGCTCAAATGGAATCAAGCCCATTGTAACTATATACTTTGGCTTTACAATCTCTATCTCTTTCTTTAGAAGCGGCAAAAATGCCTTTATTTTTGCAGCATTTGGCAGGTCTGCATTGCTTCCTGTCCACTTTACTATGTTTGTGAGATAAACCCCTCTTCTTGCAAGTGAAGTATACACTATCTCTGCAAATCTTATTGACCAGGTATTGCTTAGGTTTATTATTTTAGTTAATTGTGTTCCAAACAGTCCTGCTTTGCTGAGCACTCTCCACACTGGTTTTGTTCCGATAAAAGGTGCTCTAAACCCCTCCCAGCCAGGATGAGAACTGATGTTTGCTTTTGTCGGATTGATGAAAACAATCATGAACTTCGGCTTGTCACACTTGCCATTCCCTAGAACTGGTCTGTAATCACTAGGAAATCTCTTGCTTAGTTTGTCAACTTCCTTCCATAATTCCTTGAGTTTCATTTCAGCTTGAAGTATATCCTTCTTCTTCCTTTTCCTTTATTCTCAAGTTTTATTATTTCTATCTCGCCAATCTCTTTCAAATTTTTGATATGAGTTCCTGCGCATGCTTGCTGGTCAAAATCTTGGATTGTGACAACTCTTATATCTTTGATTGATTCAGGCAATACTTTTTGCAGCTTCACCAATGCAGGTATCTTAAATGCCTCTTCGCGCGGCATCACTTGAATATCAACTGGCAGTTCTTTCTTAAGAATCTCATTAGTTTTTGCTTCATAAGAACTTAGCTGTTCCCTGTCAAAAGTTTCTAAATCAAAATCAATGCGGCTTTTATCAAGACCTAGCTGATTACCTGTAATATTTGCATTTGTCTCTTTGTAGATGACAGTTGATAGAACGTGCGCTGCAGTATGCATTCTCATAAGAAGATACCTTCTGTCCCAATCCAGGATGCCGTGAACTTTATCTCCAGCTTGCAGTCCTTCCTTATCAACTTCATGGCTCACATCTGGCCCAATTTTCTTTGCAAACACTACTTTATACTCTTCTCCATCTTTGATCAACTTCCCAGTATCAGTCAATTGCCCGCCAGATTCTGGATAAAAAGCAGTCTTATCCAGCACTATGAACTTGCCGTCGACTTTTGTTACAGTCGCGTCAAACTCTTTTGCATAGCAATCAATCATATAGATTAATTCAGTCATTCTTACACCCCTAATACAATTTTGGAATTATTTTCTTTGTTTTATCCATGTAATCCAGATACTCTTTTCCAAATTCTTTTATCAGGATTCCTTCCTCTGCGCTTATTCTATACAGCAGTGCAGGAATATAAAATACGATCAAGGCAAGCACTCCGTAAAAAGATGATAAAGCTATTGCCAGTCCAAAAAAGATGAACAGTATGCCCAGATACATTGGATGCCGCACATATTTATACAGGCCTTTCTTGACCAGCTTATGATCTTTCTGTATGACAACCTCAAAACTAAAGAACCTGTCTAGTTCTTTTCTTGCGTATATTCTTATCAATCCGCCGATAAGAATCATTGCAACGCCGATATAACTGTATACATTTGTTGCTGGCCTTAGTTTTATGAATTCCCCTATTATAATACCCAGACAAAGAGTATTGACAACAATCATCATCCAGAATGATTCTCTCTCTTTTATCTTCACTTTATGTATTTTTACTGCCCCTATCTTGAAAACATCTCTGGTTAACAGTATGAATGTGATTATCCAGAGTGCTATTGCAACTCCAATCAGCAAATAAACAACATCAAACATGTTTCTTAACACCTATTTTCTTGCAATACTTGTTCACAGGGCATTTTGAGCATTTTGGTATTCTTTTGCAGATTGTCTGGCCGTGCAGCACCAATACTTCATTGACAATCATCCAATATCGTCTTGGTATCAGTTTCTCAAGCGCGCCCTGTGTTTTTTCTGGAGTCTTTGTCTTGACCCAGCCCAAGCGGTGGCTCACCTTGTAAACATGAGTATCTACGGGTATTGCTGGCTTGCCAAATGCATACACAAGCATGCATGCAGCAACTTTCTGCCCTACTCCAGGCAGTTTCATCAGCTCTTTTTCATCTCTTGGCACTTTGCCTTTATATTTGTTTTGCACTGCTTGGGCAGCGCTTATGATATTTTTTGTCTTGTTCCTGTAAAACCCTATTCTTTGGATTATCTTCTCTACATCTTTTTGCTTTGCGTTTGCAAGGCTTTTGAGGGTAGGATACTTCTTGAAAAGTTCTTTAGAAACAGGCAGAGTGACAATATCTCTTGCTCTTGCACTCAATATAGTGCTTATCAGCATCTTGTAAGCATTCTTGGATTTGCTCATTGTCCCAAGCATGGACAATCCTTTATGATACTTCTTCAGTATCTTTAATACCTTTACAACCTCTTCTTTGCTCACCATGTTTAAGAAATCTTATTCTTTATTATTTAAAGGTTTCTTGAAGAATCAGTTTTTCTTGACTGGAAATTTCTCTACAGGCCCTTTTTTCAGCAATTCCCTGTATTCATCCACATCTTCTGGTGTCTCAAAAAGAATTATGTATACATCACCCTCTCCATGCCTTACACAGCTTTCTGGATCATGATTCTTGCATAGCTGCGGTCTCTTGTCATATATCTTGCAGTGATCTTTTTCATCAAGCATCTTGCATCTTGTTGCAAACTCTACCAGCCAGTCTTTATCATTGTCTTTGTAGACTGTTATGTTTTCATGGCACAGCATCCATTTTATCTCGTCCCAGTCTTCTTCAGTCTCTGGTTCTTCCAGTTCTACTGCAACAAACTTGCAGCACAATGCCGGGCACCCCTTACACGGGTTGCTGCCAGGTAGTTTTGCCATGCTGTGCTAGAATTTAATGTCCCTTTAAAAGCTTTACGTTTGCAAACATAGTGTACCTTTGGCAAATCTTTTATAGTACTTACTATCCTGATTAAGCATGGCCTTTTCAGAATTATGCACATTTGGAGAGTATTACTGCTTTGGGTGCTGCATCATTGATGGTGCTGTTCCCAGCAGAAAAGAGCTGGAAGATGCTTTCAAGAGAAATACCTTGGCATTCAGGCAGTTCAAGAGCCTCAAGAGCTTTGCAGAGCGGGAAAACACAGGAGCCATCAGGGCCTGTGGTGTCTGCAATAATCTCATACTCAATGATGGAAAGATAATCTGTCCTCTGCACCCTACGCTTGCAGGAGAAGACCTTAGAAAGAGGACTTTCTGCTTCAAGAGTTATCTCTGCGATACTGCAAAACAATTTAATGAATGGCCTGAAGAAAAACAAAACAAATTCCTGAAATTCGTTAAATCAAAAAACCCTGATTGGTATACTTTTTCTATGAATATTGAAAATGGTTCTTGGTTAAAGGAGTTTCAGCGCCAATGACGCCTAGCGAAGTTCTTGGCTGAATATGCGATTGCAAATAAATCTGGTTAACAAGCTGTTCCTTAAGCGAAACAAAGCGCGCCATGGATTCCAAAAGCTATAAATACAAGCCTCTTTCCAACAGCGTAATGACAGAAGAAATCAAGAAAACAGATATCATCGGTGATGTTGTGGAAAAGCATGAAAAACTGGCTCCGATTTTCTTCAAGTATGGCATGCACTGTCTTGGGTGCCCTGCTGCAAGGGGAGAGTCTATTGAAGCTGGCGCCAAGGCGCATGGCTTGGATAAAGAAAAGATTAGCGCCTTAATCAAGGAATTGAATCAAGAGCTTGAAAAGAAATAGTTTTAATCTATATTTTCCGTTCTAATAATGTTTAAATACAAGCACGTTTTATTGTATTTGTTCTAAAGTGAAGCTACCACATCTTGTGGTTTGCTACTTTTCACTGATGAAAAAAGGTGATTTGAATGAGATGCCCGTACTGCCTGAAATCAAGCACAAATGTTCTAGACAGCAGGCCTAGTTCTGGCTCCATAAGAAGGAGACGCTCTTGCAAACTTTGTTCAAAGAGATTTACTACTTATGAGCGCATAGAAAATACTTTAAGTGTCATCAAAAAAGATGGAAAAGTACAGCTGTTTGACAGGCAGAAATTGATGCAGGGCATTCTAAAAGCTTGTGAAAAAAGGCCTGTTACAGTCGAACAGATTGAAAACATGCTTGACTTTGTAGAAGCAGAGCTGAGACAGAAGCACACCGCAAAAATCCCTACAAAGATGATTGGTGACCTGATCACTGGCAAGCTGAAAAAACTTGACGGTGTTGCCTATATGAGGTTCACATCTGTTTACAAG